>JALSTK010000068.1 GCA_026983775.1 Calditrichia bacterium | reverse complement strand
ACCAGTCTCCTTCACGGGATCTTTGCCCCACGTTTATGATACAGCCTTAAGCCTCTTCCGCTCCGCTCAGGTATTTACATATCTGAACGATGCGTTTCAACCAACTGTATATTCATGTCGTCTCCTTCTTTACCATTCCAATCAATTTTTGTAATATTATTTCTTCTATGGAAATTTTTTGTATTTTCAATTACAAATTGCTTAATTCTTCTAAAAAACGAATCATAGCTGGAAGGTTTTTCATTAAGTATTTTTTCATAAAATCTTGTTGAAATAGACTCATATAAATATATTCCAAAATATTTAACTAAAACTTCATCTAAATATAAATTATCTTTGGAATTCAAAAATTGTTCGAGTTCGTCAATGTCATCAACGTTTTTTGTAATATCTTCCAAAATTTGTCTTGTAGCTGTTCTAGCTGCAGTATCATCCAAAGTAACAGATTCTTCGGTTAAATAAGTTGTAAGAAAATCGATAACCTCTTTTATAGTTTTCCCTTCAAGTACTCCTATACCTGCGTCTAATAAAGTTTTTTCTATTCCTTTTTGGTATGCATCTGAAAAGAAACTACCAATTCTACCAGCAGTTTTTACTCCAGCCTTTCCATGTACAGCGCTTTGTCCCTTGATGATTTTTTGTTTGCCTCCAGCATGATCAATGAATTTGTTTATTACTTTCAAAAGTTGATGATTGGATGGTGTTGGATTCCTCGAAATCCTGCTAATGTATGCCGAAAGAGTGCCCAAGGATGGGTTACTTTTTGATGTCGGTTTATAACTTTTGGAAGTTCCCATATTATGTTTCCTTAAAATATTTTTGAACGGTCTTGCCGAACTCTGTTTTTTTCTGTTGCTGTTTTTTCAAGAATGATTTTATTTCTTTAAATTCTATAGCTAATTCTTCTAATCCATAATAAGCAGCGGGTGGTATTTTTTCATCTTCAATTTTATTTAGTATATCATTATATGGTTTTATTTTACTTCTAAATTCTTTAACCAATAGATTGCAAATAGTGTAGTTTCTTTCGTTTTCACTATCGTCCAAAAGATTTCTACATAATAAATCAAATAACGTATTAAACTCGTTTGGCATTAGTTTCTTTACTTCTTCTTTAATTATTTTATCTAAGACATAATCTGAAGGATAATTCTTTATTTTTTCAAAGAGCTCTCTTACATAAGGTGATATTAAACTGCTTCCCTTAATTGTATCAGAAAGTTTATCTCTTGAGATCCAAAAATAATCTCTTAAATCAACATCCGAAAGATATGGTGGGGTTTTTAACCAGTTAATTATTGATGGATTATTCCAATTTTTAAATGAATCAAAATTTTTATCTTTTGGTTTTGTCCCCTTCACAATTCTCTCTAATTCTTTAATTTCCTTGGGTTGACCTTTCTGGATTGCTTGCCAATTGTTCAATTCCTCAAAACGATTCCAATGTGAATACTCTAAAACCATTAGCTTTGTTAATATTTCGTCTTTAATTGTTTTTATTTTTGCTACTGATGCAAGTTTTTTTCTAATAAGGTATTTATTGAGAAATCTTTTAATTTGTCTCGGATTTCCTTTTAAACCTTCTGTGATTACTTCAGATATTCTGGCAATAGCTTTTATTTGATTCTCTAAATCAGTTTTTAATTTTATGTCCGAAATGCTTTTAATATTACCAAGGCCAAATACAGAATATCTGTCTTCTTTTCTAACTTTATTAAATTCTGATAAAATAGTATCGAATTCTTCTAGTTCAAGTTCTTTCTGACAAAGCAAAAGAGTTATATATGTTTCGACTTCAGAATCTGAAAGCTTTGGAAGTTCATAAGGTATTTGTATAAGTTTCTCTAAATAGTCATTTATTAGCTTTTCACTACTTTCAATATCATTTACGTCATATAACTCCTTATATCTAATCTTAATTGCATTGCTAACGATTCTCCTGTCAGCCCCAATAATAAAGGCAGTTTTACTAACATTCAAAAAGAGTTTAATAGCTTCAAGATTCTCGATTATTCGCTCTGGTGAACATCTGTCCAAATCATCAATCATAACAATTAAACTATCTATCCGCGATACTTGAATTAGTTCTTCAAATTTTATCCGAAATTCTCTAACGAGTTGTGTTTTTGCTTCTAAGTCACTATCTCTTTTAATAAAATCTTTAAATATCTCTGATGTTTTCCCATGCTTTATTAATTCAGTTAATTTATCAGGATTTTCTTTGTATTCATTAAGTTTATTTATGATAAATGGTACCAATGTAGCGCCACCAGACAGGTATCCAGACAATAAGGGTAAAGCTAAATTTTTAAATCCGAAACCAGCTAATCTCATCCAGTTTACGGATTTTAATAATTCAGTAGCCTTTTCCCCTATTTTGTCTTTTATTTTTGAGTCCTCACTGAGCTTATTTAATATTGAATCTATTAAAGCTGCCTTAGCATCATCGTAACCTTCGAAAAGCCAACCATTGAAAAATAAAACAATTGTATTCTTATTATTTTCCGTTAAATCATTTTCCAACATTTTCATCAAACTACTTTTACCACTGCCCCAGTCTCCAAAAATACCTATTGTTATGGGCAATAATTGGGAATCCGTAACTATTTCCTTTATTAAATCAGCATGCACTTTGTATCCCAATAAATCTGTAGTCGTTTCATTATCAGACCACATATCATTCTCCAAACTGTTTGGGTATTTTATAAATATTATTTATAAAAACCTTTATTTAGCTATTTCAACTTTATCCGTATACTATTTTCCTCTTTATTCTTTTTCAACTCTTCGATCATAGCAAAAAAGTTTTTTCGTAAATCTTCAATGGTTGTCATTTCCTGATTGGGAAACAGCCGGCCAATCAGCGTTTCTCTGTCGACCTCCACCACATCAATCTCTTTAAACAATTTGTTGACGGTCTGCACCATTTGCATAGTAAGCAGTTCCGGCAGTTTTTGTTCGTTTAAGATTGTTTCGATGAGATGCTTTTCGTGTTCGCTATCTAAATACCGGATGTTATCGCGATAAGCGCGTATCTCATTGATAATAATCTTTTCATAGGAATTATACAGTTCTTCCAGATCATCTTCAATACGATTTAGCGTTTCCGAAATGGCGGCATATTTGCCTGATTGGGAAGGAAATGAACAGCGCGGGCAGCGCACGGTATTTTGCAGATTGTCTTCTAAATTGTGATTTGTACATTGGTATTGCCTCAAATCGTTCCAGTCCAAAACCATCTGCTCAAAGCGGGCGCTGCTGATGCAGGCCAGTTGATTCAGCAAAGTTATTTTTTTAAACAACTCCCCTTGGCGAATGTCGTTCAGGGCGTCCCAGTTAACTTTTTTACCCACATATTTTTCATGCGCCGGCAGATAAAAATCATAGATGTAACTTTTTTTGAATTGTTGGATCTTGCCGCGGATGGGATGACGCTGCGCCCGACCCGTAAAAGCGGAAAAATCGCCGCAAATACGTTTGACCTCATCCCGAAAATCTGCCAACGCTTTCAATTTTTGCTCATCGGTTACTAAAAGCGCATTTTCTTTTAACAATTGCAGAGCATCGTCCATGTAAAGAATGGCTTCGTGAATCAGCGATTCGTATTCCTGCAAGGCCTCCGACAAATTAGCCATATCATTTAAAGCGATGGTTAATTTGGGCAGTTTATCGCTGAAGAATTCGATATTGCCGAATTGCTGATGGTTGGCGATATTCAGCTTCTCCCATTCCAGTTCTTTAACAGCATTGAACGCGCCGCGCACAGCTTGCATATCCAGAAAAATCTGCTGTCGTCTGGAAAGGCTTTCGACGGTTTGTTCCAGCGCCTGTACATCCTGCAGGATTTGATTGACTCTTTCCTTATATTCTCTAAAGGCCGTCAGGCGTTCTTTTTCCAAGGTGATTTTATTGCCGGTGAGTCCCAGGGCGTTTAAAAGCCGGGCGGCAAAATCATAGGAATAATTTTCCTGCAAACGGGCATAGGCGATGGTTTCAAACGCGGCCAATGATCTTACTTTTTCCCGGATATTGTTGATGTCTATACGGTCGCCGCCTTTGGCCTGTAAATATATTTTTCCTAAAACCGTCATGACCACAAGAATCAGATAAACGACTTCCGCTTCCAGACCGTAATGGGATTGTCGCAAAGGTCGGACAATATCTTTTTCGATATCGGTAACCTGTTTAGGCTTCTTTTTCAGAATGTCCAAAATGGCCAGGGCTATTTTGGAATGGGACAGGTCGGGGTAGTTTTGCGCATCGAGCAAATCCAGGCTCTGCAAAAAGAGCTGAGTGTTGCGGCCGAGAGCGGTAAAATCGCCGCGAACCAGGTCGCCGGCAATTGAACTGAGCGATTGCTCGATGTTCCTGGCGGATAACTGAATCGGATAATTCGGATGCAAAGGATATTGTTCATTGAACATATGGTCCAACAAAGCCGGTTTTAATTCTTCCACAATTTCCGGGATGCTGCCTTTATCGCGTCCAATCACTTTTTTGATATGGTATAGTTTTTGGTTCATGGTGCATTCGGCATAATTTAACAGCAGCTTTGAAAGCCGGTACTTAAACCCGGTTTGCGGCGGGTTGACCGAAGTGTCGCCGTTAATGCGTTTTTCCAGCTTTTTGGCCATCACCTGTTTCTGAAATCCGCTGTTAATAAGCTGTTTAATGGCCACAATTTCTTTCAACAATTCGATATTTTCGACACCCTCGAGATGCAATTGGATGACCAGATTGTTTTTGGCCGGCTCCGCTTTGAAATTTTGCACAAAAGGCGAAACGAAAACAACGGCGTAATCGCGCGGCGGCAAAGCCGAATGCTTGTAACCTTTTCTGGCAAAAAGCACATATCCGGGACGAAATGATTTGACCGATTTCCAGAGACATTCATCCTCAAATACGTCGGGGCTGCCGTTAAAATAATCCAATTCAAGCATATCTTTTAGCTGGACAAAAAGCTCATATTCCAATTCGTCGTCGGATACGGCGGCGGCCTTTTGTTCGATTTTTTGTTCGGGATCGACGCCGGTTTTGGCATCAAAGCGGAAATATTCGACTCCGCTGTTTCGATCTTTTTGTATCTTTATGTATTCGCCTTCGGTGACTTCGCGTATCTTTTTAACGATCAGGGCGATGTTATCCGCGGCGCTGAAATTTTTATTTTTCGGCAGCAGCATTAAATGATTGGCCATTTCCTGCGCCGTAGCGCCTCGTTCCCGCTTGTTCCACAAAGAATAGACGGCCAGCCCTTTCACTATTTTGAGCGCATCGCCCTTATATTTAGACTCCAGCAAGCTGATTTTTTGCTTCAGCACATCCATAGCTTTGGATAGTTCGTAAATTTCTTCAAGATTGCGCTTGTTAGGGTTGTTTTCCAGTAAGTCGTAAATCCTGTCAAAAGTTATGAAACGGGGAAACGGCTGATTGAGAATATTTTTAATTTCAGACATGGCAAATTGAATGACGCCGCGTTTTTCAAAATAGGGCAGATCGCTGAACAATTCTATGAGGAAAGGCGTCAAGGGGAACAAATCCACATAGTCGTCTATATTCCGGCCGACGTCATCAATTTTTTCGGCAAATGGTTTAAATTTATCTTCCAACGTATGTTTTTGTTCGTTGGATTTCGGCACGATCCTTTCGGAAATCACCTTTTTGACATCTTCTTTATGAATAATGATATTCTGAAAACGCTCCCCCACGCGTCCGATTTCCGCGGCAACGTCTTTGAATTTGAGGCTGGTGAAAACATCTTCCTGCATGGACCCGACAAACATAAAGTCCTGATCCTGGCAGACCTGACCTATAACGCGTAGGAATTGTAAATCGGCTTTCATATCCTGTTTTTGTTTGGTGGCCAGAAAGTCCGAAATTTCATCTATTACCACCAACAGCCCGGCGGAAGGCTCTTTTTGTTTAACCGTTTCGATGATCCTGATGATATTGTCTTTGTCATCAAAATCCTTTTGCTCGTCAAAGACGGGAATGGCTATGCCGTATTTTTCGGACAACTGTTTGCGGACTTTGCCGTAAAACCAGCGTTTCAAAGGTACCTGGGCGGCGCCCAGTTCAAACTGTACCGTATAAAATTTTCGGTTTAACTGTTTTACTTTCTGCTGAATATTTTTGTTGGAAACCACCTCCGCCAACTGCGGTTTTTCGACCAAACTCACCAGGAATCCTACCAAATGCGATTTACCGCTGCCATAATTGCCGATTACCGTGCGGGCCTTGTGGACGGGTTTTTCCAGATCGTCAAAAAAATCGGCAATTTGCCTTTCCAATGATTCCGATATGATATAGCTGCCGATAAGCTCTTTTCTTTTGTCATCCTCCACAAGATCGGAATCAATATCCACGACGTCTTTAATTTGATGGAATCGGAATAGGGCGCCGATGCCTTGGCCTTTTTTAGGCGTTCCGGAAAATTCGGTTTGACGTTCCGCCACCATTAATACGTTCATTTCATTAATATCATCTATATTTACCATTACTATATCATTGATTTCCTGATCATAATAATCTGCTTTTCCCAACTCGCTATAATAGAGTCTGGAACCTAATTTTTTTTCATCTTCCAAAAAGAGAACGCAGTTTTTGTTACGAGAATTATACTTAAAAGCGCCGACAGGGGAAATTTTCGTAAACAAATCATGGTATAGAATGCTGGCATTGGTCAAAATGATATTGTTCGGTTTAGATTGGAACCAATCTTTTATCCTCACGCCAAGCTCAATATCGGCCTCTTGTTTATTCCTCTCAAGCTCTTTGCGTATATCCAATAATTCCGCTTCCACATCCACTAAAGTCCAGCCCGCTTTTTTTAATGCTTTAATAATGCTCTTCTTTTTAGCGTCATTTTTACCAACAATCGCCAGCAGTTTAAATCTTAAAGCGTCTGCTTGGACTAACATTTTTTTTAGACCAGTTGCCATAATAACTCCATAAGTCTATATATCTTACAAGAAATATGTGTTTTTTAATTGACATAATGAAATTAATTTTTTTTGGCGCTTTCATATATCCCAAAGAAATCTAATAAAACGCATTTAAGTTAACTAAACATTTAATAATGTGCTAAAAAATATGATCGTGTTCTGGATTGCTGCCAAAGAATAAAGGACAAACCCTCTATCTAGTAAGAGTTATAAATACAGTCCATTTTTATAACCAAAGCGGTCAGCTTAAATTCGGCCTGCTATAGCCAATCGGCGGCTACCGAATCCATGATACGTTGAATTAGCTGCCGGTTGGCCCGTTCAATTTCCTCTTTTCTGGGGATCGGGTCATATGCAGGCAAACGGTCGTGCAGATACTCCGGGAGGGGTTTACCAATCTTTTTCTGCCAGCGTTGACGCCACTCCGCGGGCAATCGATCCGGTAATTCCCAACCGTGCAAAACGTAATACAAAATAGCCCAAATACGAACCGTAGCCGCCATAGCATAACCCCCGCCCAGGGTAAAGAGGATTCTGCCTTTACAACTCTGATCGGCCATTTCAATGATTTTATGAAATAGCCGTTCGTAGTCATAGGTCGTCAATAAAAGATCGGCCAAAGGATCGGAAAAATGGGCATCGGCACCGGCCTGTACAACCAGCACATCGGGGCGGAACCAGGACAGAGCCGGTTCGACCACTCCTTCAACGACTTTTAGATAGGAAGTCCCTTCTGTAAACGGTTCCAGAGGAATATTCAGTTTCAGCGCCCGCCCCATGCCCCGGCCCAGCTCATGGATCCATCCCGTACCCGGAAACAAATACTCCCCCGATTCATGCAGGGATATGGTCATTACTTTATCATTGGAATAGAACATTTCCTGTACGCCGTCTCCATGGTGCACATCAATATCCAGATAAGCCACGTGCCAGCCGAACTTGGTAAACTTTTTTATGGCCAGAGCCAGGTCGTTGTATAAGCAGAAACCGGCCGCAAGGCCGGGATGCGCGTGATGAAAACCTCCTCCCAGTTGCAAGACCTTTTTAGTTTGATCTTCCATCAGGAGTTTGGCTCCCAGCACGGTACCCCCTACCTGAAAAAGAGCACCTTCCGCCATTCCCTCTTTAATCGGGTTATCGGCTGTTCCCAGGCCATAATGTTCGGCATGCGCTATTTTTTTCCCGGCACTCGCCTCCTGAATAATTTGAATGTATTGGGGATCGTGAATTTCCAACAACATTTCCTGAGTCGCGGCTAAGGGCTCTAAAAAATCAACTTGTACTTCATAGGTATGAAGCAAATCGAGAAGCATGGCCACCCGCAACGGACTAAAAGGATGCTCCGGACCTAAATCATAGGCCTGATATTTGGGATGATAGATTACTCTGCACATGAGATATGAGGCGGCCACAGCACTTCAAAGCCTGCATCGCAGATTGCAGCGGCCAATGTTCTTATTTCCATAGTATTCACCCGAAGCACCAATCGCGCTTGATCTTCGGCCTCGGGATAGGTTAAGATTGAATGTATATTTACCTTACGGTCCGAGAGTAGTTGGGCCAGTCTGGCCAGTTCGCCGGGTTTATCGGACATGCGGATATCCAACCGTCCCGAGGGTCGTTTTACACCGGTCAGACGCATCATGGCGTCCAGCATGTCAGCCGCGGTAACAATACCCACGACCCGAAATTCGTCTTCCACCGGCAGACAACCGATCTTCAGCTCGCGCATGGTTTGGGTGGCAATTTCAATAGGATCATTCGGGTGGGCAGTCTGCACGGGATGGCTCATAATATTTTTGACTTCCGCATCCGGTTCAAAAGGTCGTTTGGCCAAACGACTGGTGGCCAGACGAAGGTCCCGGTCGGTCACGATGCCTACCAACCTGTCCTTTTCCACGACCGGCAGATGGCGTATACCCTTCTCCTGCATTAAGGCATAGGCATCGCATAATGTTGTTTCCGGAGAAATAGTTATGGGATCCGGATGCATGACTTCCTCAATCAACATGTAAAGTGCCTTTCAAATTATTCATCCTAAAAAGACGGATTAATATTCCGGACGTTTCGCTCCTCCGGGTATAATCCATATGGCAGGAGTTGCCAATACAAGCGGTTTGTCAGACTGAACGGCCTGCAGTTTCAACTTCCATAGCCATGGTAATTCTTCGATCATCTGAGACAATCTGCCTAATATTTGTTTGATCCCTTGCTCATTATCCATTTTAAGAATAGCGAGTACTTCTTCAATATCCCGATCCATCAGCGGCGTTACCCGCAGCAGGGAATGATGTTTTGCTGCTTTGATTTCCAGAAGAGGACCGAATAAACGATCCGGCCGAATATGGACAGAGAGGATATGATCTTCCTTAGGTTCCTCCTCCGAAACATTTATTCCAAAATAGCTTAAAATAGCTTGCACATTCTTATCCGGAACTTTAACACCATCCTGAACGGTTTTTATTTTATCCAGAATCTTTTGCACTTCTTTGCGTGCCTTATCTGCGTTTACATCTTCATACCAGACCAATTTACCGACGGGTTTGCTGCGGTACTGAGCATATCGAACTACTTTACTGAGGGCGCGGGGCGCAGATTCGGGAAAACGAAAGGCGGGAAACATGCGCTCTTCTCCCGGCTGACCCGATTCTTCCACTAAAGAGATGGAGCCGCTGGCACCCATTAAGCAGAGTAAAACCGGTTTGGAGGTACCGCTCTGTTGCTCTGCCCAATGGACTCCTTTACGTATTGCCGAGGCCATCGGATCGGGCCCGCAATGACCGACACAAGCATAGCCTACTAAAAGAGCATCCACTTCGGTATGAAGCAGGGATTCTCTGACAGCCGCTTCATATTTTTCCGGGGAGGTAAAAGCTCCCAAATTAATCAATCCCGTCCCTGAGATTATGAGTCCGTTCGATTCACAGGCATCGGCAAATAAAGTCGCCATACCGGCGGAATTAGCCACAATAGCTACCCGGTTGCCTTTCGGCAAGGGTTGGTGGGCTAAGACCACCGCCGCATCGAACAGTTCATCCAAAGTTTCGGCTAGGATGATGCCCGTTTGCTGAAACAGAGCCTCCACTTCGGCCGTACCACCGGTGGGAATACCTGCCTTGGCTTCCGCGGTCTGCTTACCGGCCTGACTACGGGCGCTCTTGACACACAAGATAGGCTTTTTATGGGACATGCGGCGGGCAATACGCACGAATCTTCGCGGGTTACCGAATGCTTCCAGATAAAGAATAGCCATTTGGGTTTGAGAGTCTTCTTCCCAATATTGTAACAGATCATTTCCAGAGACATCCGCCCGGTTTCCGGCCGAAACAAAGCTGGAGAACCCAATTCCTTTCTCTTCGGCATAATCCAGAATTACCAGGCCCAGTGCTGCAGAATGTGAGAAGAATCCGGCCGGTCCCCTTTTCGCCATGACAGGAGCCAGACTGGCATTTAAGCGAATTTCGGGATCTGTATTCATCAAACCGAGACAACTGGGACCTAAGAGTCGTACACCATGAGCACGGACCAGCTCTACCAATTTTTTCTGTCGTTCGGCTCCTTCCGTTCCGGCTTCGGCAAAACCCGCACTTACAACAAGAAGTCCCTTGGCTCCGGCCTGAATGCAATCTTCGGCTACTTTGAATACGGATTCTGCCGGAACGGAAACAACCGCCAGATCGATCGGCTCCGGTAAATCCCGAATCGAGGCGTACGCTTTTACACCATTCACCGAATCAGCCTGAGGATTAATCGGGTAGATGGTACCCGTAAAACCATTATGCAATAAATTACGAAAAACCATATTACCAATGGAGGTCGTATCTCGGGAAGCTCCCACCACGGCAATAATTTTAGGTCTCATGAGTGGGATCAGGGAGTTGGCTACGGCAATGCGCTCCCGCAGATCCGCCCGTTCCCACAGGGCGGCGGCTCCGTTCACCGGTAGTTCAATATGAACATTACCCGCTTCCCATACCTGATGGCTGGCAAATCCGGAAGCTTTAAAAACATTAATCATAGGTTGATTTTCCGGCAAAACCTCGGCTTCCAGGTCCACAAAACCATTGGCGGCTGCCAGGCCGGCCAACCGTTCCAGAAGTAAGGTGCTAATGCCCCGTCCCTGGTAAGCATCTTCTACGAGGAAAGCGACTTCTGCAGAACGACCGTTACCCATGCCGATATAATTGCCCAATCCTATTACACGGGCATTTTTATCTTCCCCGATTATAGCTAATAAACACCCGGATTCCTTAAAGTCGCCGTTACACAGGCTTTCGATAACGGATTTCGGTACCTGGGAGACCGAAGCCATGAAACGCATACGCAAACTTTCCTGAGAGAGGCGTCCCATAAAAGATTCTACCAACGGAATATCATCCGGAGTGGCTGGTTTAAGCAAAACTCCCTGACCATCTTTTAACAGAACGTATTCGCGATAGGCAAGGCCTTCTGGTATGATCCTGAACATGTAAGTCCTTTAACATATATTAGAATAGCGGAACCTTCTGGTCTATGGAATCGAATCTTTTATAAATATACTGAAACAAGGCAGGACTCACAACAAAAAAAGGTTCCCGATAAACGGGAACCTGTGTTGCAACCTGGCATCAGGCCATCTTTTGAATTTCCTCCACAACCTGTGGATTGGCCAGGGTCATTACGTCACCCGTATCCTGTTTGTTGGCAATAGCCGCCAGAACCCGACGCATGATTTTACCGGAACGTGTTTTAGGCATATCCGGTACTATCCAAACTCTGCCGGGTTTGGCGATGGGACCGATTTCCTTCGCCAAAGTATCGGTGACCTTTTGTTCCAGTTCCTTACTGGCCTTAATGCCCGGCTTAAGGGAAACAAAAATATGAGGAATCTTTCCCTTAATCGGATCAGCTACGGGAACAACAGCCGCTTCACCTATCTCTTCCACCATAAGAGCCGCAGATTCCAATTCCTTGGTACCGAGACGGTGACCGGCAACATTGATCACATCATCGATGCGGCCCAGAATACGGAAGAAACCGTCCGGAGCTTCCACGGCACCGTCACCGGCAAAATAGGGCCAGTCGTGCCAATCCTTACTCTTGGGATCTTTGTTATATCGTCTGTAATACTGGTTGACAAAACGCTCATCGTCGCCCCAGATGGTCAGCATTCGACCCGGCCAGGGATTCTGAATACAGATATTCCCCGCCTTACCACTACCGGCAGGCAACGGTTTACCCTCATCGTCAAAAATAATAGGATAAATCCCCGGTACTCCGGGTCCGGCACTTCCGGGTTTCATTTTATGAATAGCCGGAACCGTGGAGCACAGAAAACCACCTGTCTCGGTTTGCCACCAGGTATCGACTATGGCAGCTTCCTTCTTGCCCACTACGTTGAAATACCACCGCCATACTTCCGGTTCGATCGGTTCACCGACCGTAGTCATGTGTTTGAAGTGGTAGTTGTATTTAGCCGGCTCATCGGGACCGACACGGCGCAGGGCACGAATAGCAGTCGGAGAGGTATGGAAGATATTTACATCCAGCTCTTCGGCCACACGCCAGGGACGGCCCGCATCCGGATGCGTCGGAACGCCTTCAAAAATAACCGATGAAGCTGCCAGAGCCAATGGACCATACACAATATAGGAATGGCCGGTGATCCAGCCGATATCGGCCATACACCAGTATACGTCTTCGGGATGAATATCCTGAATATACTTGGATGTACCGGTCACATAGGCCATATATCCACCTATGGAATGCTGGGCACCCTTCGGTTTACCGGTTGTACCGGAAGTATACATCAGAAACAACGTATCTTCGGAATTCAATTTTACCGGTTCTACCCGCTGGTGTCTGTACTTTTTCAACAGGTCATTCACAATTACATCGCGGCCTTCCACCAACGGTGTTTCCGCAGAATATTTTCCCGGATAACGTTGCCAGATTAAGACCTTCTCCACGTGCTGCCCTTCCTTCTCAGCTTCGGCCACGGCAATGTCCGCTTTCTCCTTATGATCCAGCAGCTTACCACCCCGATAATAGGCATCCGAAGTGATCAGGAATTTACTTTTTGCATCCACAATTCGATCCGCACAGGCTTTACCGGAAAACCCGGAAAAAACCTGGGAATGGATCACTCCCAGACGGGCGCATGCCAGCATGGTAATCGGCAATTCAGCAATCATAGGCATATGTAGCGTAACCGTATCACCCGCTTTTAAGCCGAGGTCCTTAAGCAGAGCCGTGAATTCATTAACACGAACATATAGTTCTTGAAAAGTGATATGTTCGATCGGTTCATCTTCCGGTTCCGGCACAAAATGCAGGGCGGCTTTGTTCTTGTATTTGGGCAGGTGGCGGTCGATACAGTTATAACTGGCATTTATTTTCCCGCCTACGAACCATTTAAAGAAGGGAGGATTGCTGGAATCAAGCGTTGTGTGCCAATATTCATACCAATCCAGCATATCGGCATATTCTTTATAGCATTCCGGGAAATTTTCCATTGCAAAACGCTTAAATATGGAATCGTCGGTAACGTTGGCCTGACCGATAAATTTAGGAGTCGGTTCAAAATATTCTTCTTCTTTCCAATGGACTGCGATCTGAGCCTCGGATACTTCATTTCCTTTTTTGTCTTCAGCCATCTATAGTCTCCTTATAGAATATTCGTTAATGTTAAATTTTAATGCCACTTTATCCGATCGGCAATACGGTTTTCCCATAAGTTTCGTTCAATACTTCTGCCAGGGCCAAATACACGGCTGACAATCCGCAGAAGATGCCTTCCCATCCGGCAATTCTTCCGATTAAAACACTACCGGTCGCATCTTTTATAGCCAGTAACCAGAACAGAATCCACAAAGTAAGAAAAACCACCTGCAACGCCTTATTATGTTTAAGAGTGGCGATCCACATCACAAAGGTAAACAGACCCCACATAAACAGATAGGCCACCATGGCTCCCGCTTCCGCACCGGGCCACCAGCCCCAGCTTTTCATTAGAAGCAGGAAAACCAGTGTTTCCCAAAACAGACCATAAGAAGAAAAAGCCGTGGTACCGAAGGTATTCCCTTTTTTCCATTCCATCCATCCGGCAAAAATTTGGGCCATTCCGCCGTAGAAGAGGCCCATGGCCAGAACCATAGTACCCAAAGCGTAAATTCCGGCATTATGTAAATTAAGCAATACGGTTGTCATTCCGAAACCGAGCAAACCAAGAGGTGCAGGATTTGCAGTTGTATCGACTAGTTGAGTGCTTTCAGACATTTGATGTCCTCCCGTTATTAGTACATCGGTTAATCATTAAATACTCAAACAAAACGATTAATAATTAGATATGTAGATATGAGGGAAATTAGGGGAAACCGTGTTCGGTTTTAATCCAGGTAACCGGTATGGCTCTTAGAATATTTTGACAATATAACGAAGATACTCGATGACGGCAGGCGAGTCGATGGCAACATTTTTTACTAAATACAGGATTACTCTCTACAACACCAGAAAGAGGATCTTCTTCCACGTGACCTTGCCCCTACTTTAAACCTAATGAAAAGAGATATCGAAAGGTGATACAGTATACTAATGTTTTCAAAATGTGTCAAGAGGGTTTTTTGATTTTTCTCATATTCCGGATATATAGATTAACAAACACGTTACGAAGAGTACGACCTGTTCCCTATGCTACATCTAAAATCGGATTAGTTCTGTTCTATGGTGACAAATGGATCGAAATTATTTTGAAAAAATATCGAATGTAGTTAGAAGAGCCCCTTTGGATTGCAAATTTTTAAGGACACCTGCTTCAAGAGAAGGGTCAACCGCTTTAATGGCATCGGTCAATAAGACTACCGGATAATCGCGCTCCAGTAGGCTTAAGACTGCAGCCTGTACACAATAATCCGTGGCGACTCCATAAACCACAACTTGTTCAGGCTGGTAATGCTGAAGATAAAGTTCGATTTTGGGATTAGAGAAGACATCAAAAGTTCGTTTTTCAAAAAGGACATGATCGCGGTTCAAATTTTCCGGATTGACCGCTTTTTCGTCATGCTCTTCCACCAAAAAAAGTTTGGGATAGGTTTCCGCTACTTTTTGCTGTCCGGGCCGGCCCTTAATACAATGAGGAGGAAATTGTTCGAATTCAGGGTCATCTACGGCATGGGCATCGGCAGAAGCCAGTACAGGAATGTGTTTTGCGATTGCATAATCACTGATGCGCTTTAAGACCGGTAACAATTGTTCGGCCTGCGGTACATACAGGGCGCCCTGCGGCATCATAAAATCGATTTGAGTGTCAATATCCAGAAATAACACAGACATGATTCACACTTCCTTATTTTCCATTTGATTTTTAAGGGAATTCAGGATGTTCATTAATTTGGAACTAATCTTTACCGGATAGGTTTCCTTTTTCGTTAGACTCAACAAGGATTGAGGTAATTGTTGAAGATGATCCGCAACGACTCGCCTCGCCTGCCTTACATCCGGAACATCAACGATGACTTTCCCCTTCCGTATATATTGCCGAATCAAAGGAAAAGCTTGATTGGAATAATCTTCATCGCTGTTGCAGATCAGGTCATGGGATACCTGTCTGTTGGCGAATCGCCAGATTTGTTTTCTTCCGGGTAAGGTTACTTTGTTTCTGCTGAACTTGGCCCGATATTGGACATGATCTTTGGCCGCAATTTCAACCATTTTGTAGACGGCCTGTAAAGCCGGAGCATCAAAAGAAGTTGCTACTTGAGTTCCGACTCCAAAATAATCCACCGGGGTTTGTTTACGAATCATATCCTGTATTTTATATTCATTTAGATCGCTACTCAAGATTATTTTAACCTCCTGCCGCCCGTTCCGATCCAGGATTTTACGTATTTTCCGGGCCTCTTCCGCCAGATCGCCACTGTCGATGCGTACCGCCAAGAAATCATCCGCTACCTTCATGGCATTCTCAACCCCCTGCACCGTATCATAGGTATCGATCAGGAAAGTGGCCTTTTCTTTAAACACATCCTGATAGCGGCGAAAGGCATCTTCTTCACTTTCAAAGGCCATGGTCCAGGAATGGGCGGTCGTACCGAGTACAGGAATATCAAAGCGTTTCCCGGCCAGGACATTCGAAGTGCCCATAAATCCTGCCAGATAGGCGGCTCTGGCGGCAAGTACACTGGCTTCCGGACCATGGGCCCGTCTGCTACCGAATTCCATCACGCCCCGTTGCTGCCCGTCGCTGGTCGCGGCGTGAATAACCCGGGCTGCTTTCGAAGCAACCATCGTCTGGAAATTAATCATAGAGAGTAAATAGGTTTCCACGATCTGGGCCTCTATTAAGGGGGCCTCGATCTGAATAAGCGGTTCATTGGCAAAAACAATCGTACCTTCGGGAATGGCATACATATTTCCGCTGAAATGAAAGGTAGACAGATAGTCAAAAAAAGCCTGGGATATGTTTTTAAAAGACGGCAAGTTTCGAAGATACTCGATCTGTCCGGAATTGAAGGACAAATTCTGCAGATATTCGATAACCTGCTCCAGTCCCGCGGTTACTAAATAATTCCTGGGTTCGGGAAGTTCCCGAATGAATAATTCAAACGTTACTGTCGGATTATACTGTTGTTCAAAATATCCGGCAGCCATAGTCAGTTCATATAGATCCACGATTAATGTCTCTTCATTCATATCCGCAACCGTTTTTGTTTTTTGGGTTCTACCGGGTTTTTTGTGGTTAAACGCCGCAAAAATGTCATCCTTAAATCATTTTTCTAAAAAATTAGATTTACTTCATATCCTATCTTTAAATCATCACGAAGTGATGTAATATGAGTAGCCACACCCGTCAGCCGCCGGGCTGGAGCGAAACCTGCGGGCAAGATGCAACCGAATAGGGTTACCGCAAAGCGGTAAAATAAACCAGACCTTTCGATATATAGGATCTCTATGCTCTGTGTTCCACATTCGACGCCTTCAGCGTCACGCTCGCTTTTACCGCTTTACCACAGGCTTCGCCTGTGGCTACTTACATTAGTATCCTTCGGATACTTTTATTATTAAATGCAAAATGAACGAAGCAGTAAAATCATATTGTCCGTCTTTATTTAATATATGACTTCACAAGAACCCCGGTAGAGCCGTTTTTTATTATGATATATAAGGCATAAAAAGTTACTGTGATTCCCACAAATAAGCAAATATACTAAAATAGAAAGATCTTAACCTCACTCTTTTATAAATAACCATTTTCCTTTTTAACATTTTTGATGCTAAATAATGCAATTTTTATTGGCATTCATCGCCTGCACTTTTTTATATTAACACAGGAGTAAATCTTATGAGAGAAACGAATCTGTTTTCGGAAGTAGAGCAGGGAGAGTTGAAAGAGGCCCTGCAGAAAGCGTGTAAGATTTTAGTGCCGGAAGAGGATTCACGCCTGGGCCGGTTAACTTTTCACCTCTATGAATACGAGAATTCCAAACAGTATTTATTTCAGATCCGCTGGGGAATGCATAAGATATTCCGAACCAAAATACCGATGAAACCCTCTCCGCGACTTTCGTTAACAACCTTTGAAAAATTAATGAAAAAGTATTGCCGCGATATTAAAACGGCTTTGCACGACTATTGTCTGGAACAACTGGATTTGGCGGTAAATTTGGAACTGGAACCGATTCTTTCCGACAAAGGGGTTCTTTTCGACGGCTTCCGGCTTAAAGTCTGCAAAACCCGTACAGTCTCCAATCAGGACGAAATGTACGGTTGGCCGAATTACTGTATCGCATTTTCCTGGAATGATGAGTGGGGAGAATATCAGGAATTTTACTATCCTCTGCGTCTTGATGCCGAACAATTGCGCTTTCGGATTCCGGCGGAAGAGATTGTTCAGAAATTTTTAATCTACCGGGAAACCATCGATTGAGCGAAACGCTGTTTCTCCGGAATACGAATAGCGGATCAGCACATCAAATAGTTGTGGATTGATTTGGCTGCCTCGCGACCGGCATAGATGGCCTTCACAATCAGAGAGGGTCCCTTCGCAGCATCTCCGGCAGCAAACACGCCCGGTACCGATGTCATAAAATGTTCATCTACCCGTAAATTTTTTTTATCATCAAATTGTAACCGCAGGTCCTTGATGAGCCTGTTATGAACCAGATGTACGAAGCCTGTGGCTAATAATACCATATCTATATTCAATTCAAAATCCGAATCCGGAATTTCCTGCATATCGGGTTGCAGACTTTTTCCTGATCGATCCCACCGTACCCGGCTAAAAGAGGCCTTTTCGATTTTTCCATGACGACCGGAGAAGGATTTCGTCATAACACTCCATTCCCGTTCACAACCTTCCTGGTGGGAGGTTGAAGTTCTTAATATATCGGGCCGGTTCGGCCAATACGGATTCCATTTATATTTCCATTCTTCGGGTTTGGGTAAAATTTCAAACTGAAACACCCTCCTGGCCCCCTGTCGATTTGCCGTGCCGACACAATCGGAACCGGTATCGCCTCCACCGATGACCAGCACTGTCTTATCCTGGCAGGAGATAAGCTGATTACCGTCAATCATTCCATCGACAAATAAATTGGAATTGGTCAGAAATTCCTGAGCAAAATAGATACCTTTAAGGTTCCGGCCCGGAATCTGCAGATCGCGGGGATGGCCGGCACCGGTCGCGATTAAAATACTATCAAACGATTTTTTTAAATAGTGAGCAGATATATCTTCGCCGATCATCACCTCTGTTTTAAAGACGATCCCTTCCGAAATCAACTGTTCCAAACGACGATCAATCACTCTTTTTTCAAGCTTAAAATCGGGAATTCCATAGCGTAAAAGGCCACCGATTTTAGGTGATTTTTCAAAAACGGTAACCTGGTGCCCCAGTCGTCTAAGTTGCTGGGCAGCCGCTAATCCGGCCGGGCCTGAACCGATGACGGCTACACTTTTCCCGGTACTCTTTTGCGGCGGATAGGGTACAACCCATCCTTCCTGGAAAGCTTTTTCAATTATTGCCAACTCAATTTGTTTAATGGTGACAGGAGCATCATTAATCGATAAGGTACAAGCTGATTCACAAGGTGCCGGACAGAGTCTTCCCGTGAATTCCGGAAAATTATTCGTTATTTCAAGCCGTTCATAGGCCTCTCGCCATTGTCCGCGGTAAGCCAAATCATTCCATTCCGGGATGAGATTCCACAGGGGGCAACCGAAGGTTGATTGGCAGAAAGGGATGCCGCAATCCATACACCGTGCCGCCTGTATCGCGATATCCGTTTCCCCTATCGGTACGGCAAATTCATGATAATGACTAATTCGCTGCGTAACACCTTGTATTTTAAAATCCTGCCGCTTATAATCTAAAAATCCGGTAATCTTTCCCATCAGGTATAAATCTCCTCTGTCATCCCGACCCATTCCGATTCTTTGGATTCCTGCTGCTGAATTCTTTCCAAAGCACGGCGATATTCCACCGGCATTATCTTGACAAAATAGGGTAACATATCCTCCCATTTATCAACGATTCTCTGGGCATACGAACTGCCCGTGAAGTCCACATGTTTTTTGATATATGCGAATAAAAAATCGATGTCTTCCTTTTCCGAAAGAGGTTCGATGTCAACCATTTCCAGGTTGCAACGCGTATCGAACAACAGGTCTTCGTCCAGGACATAGGCAATCCCTCCGCTCATACCGGCGGCAAAATTGATCCCTGTTTTACCGAGCACGATTACTCGTCCGTCGGTCATATACTCACAACCGTGATCACCAACCCCTTCAACGACTGCGATAGCACCACTATTGCGTACACAAAAGCGTTCACCGGCCATACCATGAATAAATGCTTCTCCTCCGGTCGCTCCGAAAAGATTTACATTTCCCGTAATGATATTTTTATGGGGAAGAAAAGTCGATCGGTCAGGGGGATAGATAATCAGTTTTCCACCTGACAACCCTTTCCCAAAATAGTCATTGGCATCTCCCTCGACCTCAAAGGTAATACCCGGCGCCAAAAATGCGCCGAAACTTTGCCCCGCAGAACCCTCAAATTTTACCTTGATGGTGTCTGCCGGAAGCCCTGCCGATCCGTAGCGTTTGGAAACTTCACCGCTGAGGCGGGCTCCCACGGATCGGTTAAAATTTTTTATCGTCATCCGAATCGATGTCTTTTTCTGCTTTTCGAGAGAAGAGGCTGCATCTTTAATTAATCTTAAATCCAGGTCATTGGTTAAATCCGGGGAGGGTGTTTCCGTACAGTATCTGGGCAGATTCTCTTGTTTATCGGGTTGGTATAGAATTCCGGAGAAATCAATTCCTCTTGTTTTGTAATGCTGAACGGCGCGGTTTACCTCCAAACGATCGACTCTTCCGACCATTTCATTAAAAGATCTGAAGCCCAATTCAGCCATAATTTCACGTACTTCCCGGGCTATGAAGCGCATAAAATTAACCACATAATCCGGTTTACCCCGAAAGCGGCTGCGCAGTTGGGGATTTTGCGTGGCAATCCCTACCGGGCAGGTGTTTAAATGACACTTGCGCATCATCACACAACCGAGTACAACCAGGGCACTGGTTCCGAAACCAAATTCTTCCGCCCCCAGAAGGGCGCCAATCACCACATCCCTGCCCGTTTTTATCTGACCGTCGACCTGGATACGAATATGACCACGCAGTTTATTCATGACCAGCACCTGTTGAGTCTCTGCCAACCCAATTTCCCAACTGGATCCGGCATGCTTAATAGAAGATAAAGGAGCCGCGCCGGTGCCGCCGTCACTTCCACTGATTAAAACCATATCGGCTTTTGCTTTGGCCACTCCGGCGGCCACGGTTCCTACACCGACCTCGGAGACCAGTTTGACCGATATACGGGCTTCCGGGTTCACATTTTTCAAGTCATAGATCAATTGCGATAAATCTTCGATAGAATAGATATCATGGTGAGGAGGGGGAGAGATAAGCATGACTCCCGGTGTGGCGTTGCGAACTTTGGCAATAATCTCATTGACCTTGAAACCCGGTAATTGTCCGCCCTCTCCGGGCTTGGCCCCCTGAGCCATTTTTATTTGCAATTCTTCCGAATTGACGATGTAATTACTGGTCACTCCGAATCTGGCCGAAGCAATTTGTTTTATTTTACTCTTAGCCGAATCACCGTTAGCTAAAAGCTGATACCGTTCTTCATCTTCTCCTCCTTCTCCCGAATTACTTTTGCAACCAAGGCGATTCATGGCAATAGCCAGAGTTTCATGGGCTTCTTTACTAATCGATCCAAAGGACATGGCCGATGTTACCAGGCGTTGAATAATGTGTCCTTCCGCTTCCACTTCTTCTATGGGAACCGGATTTCCTTTTTTGAATTTCAACAGACCGCGTAAAGTGCACAGATTTTCATTCACATTGTTGATCTCAGCCGTATATTTCTTAAATAGCAGGTAGTTATTGTCTCTAACCGCCTGCTGTAATAAGGTAATGGCCTCAGGGGTAAAAAGATGTTTCAGGGATTTTTGGCGATACGCATAGAATCCACCGGAGTCCAGACGTTTTAAATGGTAAGGCTCGTTATTAAATGCAGCAAAATGACGATGAAGCACCTCTTCTTCGAACACATCGATACCCACTCCTCCGATTCGACTCGTCGTTCCCGGAAAATATTTTTCAATGAATGAAGCGCTTAATCCGATTGCTTCATACGTTTGGGCCTGCCGATAACTGCGAAGCGTAGAAATACCCATTTTGGACATTACTTTGAGCAGACCTCGATTTATGGCGTTAATATAATGCATTTGGGCACTGGGCAGGGAGAGATGCCGATCCAAATAGCCTCTGTTTCGGAGTTCGAATAAAGATTCAAAAACCAGATAGGGATTAATACCGCTTGCTCCATAAGATAGGAGAAGTGCAAAATGGTGCACTTCCCGTACTTCCCCGCTCTCAATCACAAGAGCCGTTAAATGCCTTTTCCCTCTGTCCACGAGATGATGATGGACGGTAGATGTAGCCAGCAAAGCGGGAATTGCCGCCCATTCCCGGGTTATACCCCGGTCGCTTAAAATAACCATGGAATACCCTTCATCCACTTTTTTCTCCACAGCGAGACATAATTGTTCCAGGCCGCTCGTCAAACTACCCCGACCCTCTTCCGTTTTAAAAAGCATGGGTACGGAGCCCACTTTAAAGCCTTTCAATTTCGCACTCTTTAGACGCTTGATGTCATCATTGGTGAGTATGGGATAGTATAATTTTAATTGCCGGCAATGAACCGGTTTTTCATCAAGCAAGTTATGCTGCCGGCCGACAAAACTCATTAACGACATAACCAGATTTTCCCGGTAGGGGTCAATCGGCGGATTGGTAACCTGCGCAAACAGCTGACGAAAATAATTATACAACAACTGCGGTTTTTCAGAGAGTACAGCCAAAGCAGCATCGTTACCCATGGAACCGATCGGTTCCTGAGAATTTCTGACCATAGGGGTAATGATCAATTTCAGGTCTTCCAAAGAATATCCGAAGGCTTTCAAACGGGTTAGTAAAGTATTTGGATCGTATTCTACAGGGCCGGGCACCTGAAACAAACCCTTTAATTCGATACGATTATCTTCAAGCCATCTTCTGTATGGTTTCCAACGGGTGATCTTGGCTTTTATTTCATTATCGCGAATAATTCTTTTAAGGCCGGTATCCACAATCAACATCTTGCCCGGGGCTAATCGCCCTTTCTCACGGATATCCTGCGGGTCTATATCCAATACCCCCACTTCCGAAGCCATAATTACTTTTCCGCTTTTTGTAATAACATAACGAGCCGGGCGCAAGCCGTTTCGGTCCAGAGAACCACCGATTTTTATCCCGTCACTAAAAAGAAGGGCTGCGGGCCCATCCCAGGGGTCCATGATAGCCGAATGATATTCATAAAACGCACGTTTATCTTCACTCATATGATATTTAGGACCAAAAGGCTCGGGCACCATCATCATCAGGGAATGTTCCAGCGAACGTCCACCCATATGTAACAATTCCAGCACAGTATCCATGATGGATGAATCACTCGCCTCGGGATTAATAACCGGAATTACTTTAGAGATTTCATTGCCGAAAACCGAAGAAGTTAATTTCGGATCCCTGGCAACCATCTTGTTAATATTTCCCCGCAAGGTATTGATTTCCCCATTATGTGCTAAATACCGAAACGGCTGGGCCAATGGCCAGGATGGAAATGTGTTTGTACTGTACCTTTGATGCACTAAAGCCAAAGCACTGATAAAATCCGTATCTTTCATATCAGGATAAAAAGAAATAAATTGTGTGGATACAAACATACCTTTGTAAATAATTATTCGCGATGAAAGGGAAGGAATATAGAAATCATCCATTCCCCAACCCCGGGCGATTGCTTCTTTTTCCAGACAGCGGCGCAGAATATACAACTTTCTTTCAAGGGCCCTATTCTTAAGAAGGGGGAATTTCAAAAAAGCCTGCCACAAAGACGGCCTGGAATCCCGGGCAATTTGTCCCAGACTTTCCGGATTATTGGGAACTTCCCTCCATCCCAAAAAGGCACCTCCCTCCCGGACTATTACGGACTGAACGAGCTTCCTCGCTTCATAGCTCGTAGAATCGTCCCCGGGTAAAAAGAAAAAGCCCACTCCGTATTGACCTGCGGGAGGTAAGGTAAACTCCACTTTTTTTGTAAAAAAAGAATGGGGTATCTGAACCATCATTCCCGCACCGTCACCGGTTTTATGATCACTTCCTATGGCCCCGCGGTGTTCCAGATTGCACAGGATCTGGATTCCTTCTTCAATAATTTGATGACTCTTCTGCCCATTTATATTGACCACAAATCCGATTCCGCATGCGTCATGTTCAAACGAAGGTTCGTACAATCCCGGCTTGTTCATATAATTCTTCCCTTTCTGCAATCAAGAATTATGCATTTTCAGATACGATTGTAAATCAGATATTCCATTTTTACCGGCACAAAGTGGCTTATACCAAAATTGTTACAAGGTAAAATCCTCCGGATAGAGGCGGACTGATTACCCTGCTGGCGCCCTTTGATGATAAAGGTTCGCTCACGGAACAAACTATTACCTCGGGTTTTAAACCCGACTCTTTTTCGGTTCTAAATTTCGGGGGTAAATATAAGAACAGGATATTTTAATGCAAATTTATTTACTTTTGTGCATTTTTATTCATTCTATCTACGAATCAGAACAGCATAGCAAAAAATCAGTCGGATAAAAAATTCAACAATATGGAAAAGGAAGTATCGATCTGTTTTTTATGAAGAATAATATTGAGTTCCGTATAAGTAGATACGACTTCAATGACATTAATATTATGCCAGGCTAATTGTTTTAGAATGTTATAATGCACTCCGGGAAGATAAACCGACTCCTTGGAAAGACGAATCGTTATTGCCGCCAGGTCTGTAATCTTCTTAATCAGTTTTTCCGTTTTAAATATTTTTTCAAGCCCTGTTTCCAGGTCCGCATTAATGATCATGGTAATTTCGCGTACACCTTGTGTAAAGGTTACGAAATTGGTCTCGCTTTCTTGCAGAACGCTTAAAAGTTGTATTTTCTTCTTTAAAGAGGTCCCGGATTTTAAAAAAGTAAACTCGGTCAGGCCCGAACGAACGGTGATATCTTCCGTTTTCAAATAAATTTCTCTACCTTTTTGTCTCTCTTTGAGAGAAGGAATAAGCCTTTTTAAGGCCATGAGAATCGCGCTTTCGCTGACCGGCTTCATGAGTTCCTGTTCGATTTCAGGCTTCACTTTTCTGGATAAGGCGGAAAGATTTATAATCCCCTGTACAATTCCTTCTTCTAAAAAGGGAGTCTTGAGGATGATCTGTCTCAGAAGTTCATTGATGGTTATCATGTTAATTTTCTAACATTTTATATTAAAATAGTCAATTATTTATAATAAATTGTATGAGAAGATAAAAAATTTTATGTTTGCCGGCAACTAAAAACCATTAAACAGGAGAAGATGATGGTACAGAATAAAACGGAATGCCCCGTCTGTTCGGCAGAGATCATTCTGGCCGAAGGATCGGAACAGGGTGAATTACTAACCTGTCCCGAATGTGGAAGTGAATTGGAAATCAAGAGCACTCTTCCCCCCCGGCTGGCTGAAGCCCCCATGGAAGAGGAAGACTGGGGGCAATAAAAATGGTCCGAATTCTTGACACCACTTTAAGAGAAGGAGAACAAACTCCGGGAGTCTATTTCGACAATCATATCAAATTGGCTATTGCCGATATTTTGGATGAGATCGGAATAGATATCATTGAGGCCGGACATCCGGTGGTAAGTAAGGAAATTTTTGAAGCGGTGCAGCAATTGTCCGCTCATAATCTGAAAGCGTCGATCGGTGCCCATGCCCGTTCCCTGAAACAGGATATCGATTTAGCCCTGGAATGCAATGTAAATTTCCTCGGGATTTTTTTCTGCGTTTCCGATTCACGATTGAATCACGTTTTTAAAAAAGATTTAGGGAGTGCGGTTGATCAGATTGCCGAGGTCATCGCCTATGCAAAAAATAAAAATCCGGATTTGGTAATCCGCTACACACCGGAAGATACGGTTCGTTCCCCGTTTTCCAATGTAATCGAGGCTTCTCTGGCCGCTGTCCAGGCCGGAGCCGATATTATCAGCGTGGCCGATACAACCGGATTCATGATTCCCGGCACTGAGCATAATTTGTATGATTACGTTTCCAGGCTGAAAGAAACTCTAGCTGCACACAATTTATTTCCGAAAATAGCCGTTCATTGCCATAATGATCGTGGCTATGCTCTGGCCAATGCCATCGATGGTTTTCGTGCCGGTGCGGAAATCATTGATGCCAGTGTTCTTGGGCTTGGTGAACGGGCCGGGATCGTCGATTTGGCCCAGTTACTCGTTAGTCTGAAAAATGATTTTAATCTCGGGAATACATGGCGTCTTGAAAAACTCCCGGAACTATATGGGCTGGTAAGCAATTATTCCGGGATTCCTATTCCCGTGAATTTCCCTATTATCGGTAAAAACGCCTTTACGCATTGTGCGGGAGTCCATACCCATGCCGCCGTAAAAAATCCTTTACATTACCAAAGTCTGGATCCCGCACTGGTCGGTCGTGATATGCATGTTTCTTTGGATCATATGTCCGGTCTGTCTTCCATCGAGTGGGCTCTGGAAAAATTATCGATCCAAGTCGATAAAACAATGTTGTTGCGCATTTTGGATCAGGTAAAATCCATCGGCAGGAAAGGCCGGATAGTAGATTTATCCGAACTGGGCCATATAGTCGATTGGTGCCGGAAACATCCGGTTTAAGCAAATACTATTAAAAAAAATAAAGAATATGTTGTCATCTGACAAAACAATCCGTTCTCATCGAGGACGAATTGATCAGATTTAAAACACATTAAGAAGGCAGGTAACATTGAAAGTCGGATTTCTTCATTCTCTGTTAAGAAAAGAGGAAAAACTCCTTTTGCATGAATTCAGATCAAGAAAAGGAGTGGAACTGGAAATGATTGATGACCGGGAATTGATTTTTAATTTACAAAAAGATCATTTTTCATTTGATGTCATTATAGAACGATCCATTAATCATTCCCGCGCTTTGCATGCTTTACATCTATTTTCCGATGCAGGAATAACCTGTGTGAATACACCGGAAGTAGCCTCGACCTGTGGGGATAAGTTATTAACATCCAGAGCATTGCGGGCGCATGGGATTGCTCAGCCGCCTGTAAGTATCGCCTTTACGGAGGCTTCTGCCCTGAGGGCTATCGAAGAGATCGGCTATCCTGTGGTCCTGAAACCTGCGGTCGGTTCATGGGGCCGTTTGATTGCCAAAATCAACGATCGCGATGCCGCTGAAGCGCTTCTTGAGCATAAAAAAATATTGGGCAGTTATCACCACTCCATATTTTATATTCAGAAATATATTGAAAAAAGGGGACGTGACATCCGCTCTTTTGTTGTTGGTAACGAGTGTATCGCCGCTATCTATCGTTCTTCCGACCATTGGATTACCAATACCGCCCGGGGAGGCACGGCTTCGAACTGTCCGGTTACGGATGAAATTAGCGCAATATCTCTTCGGGCTGCGCAAGCGGTTGGGAACGGCGTGGTGGCCATTGATTTGTTTGAAACCGATCGGGGGTTACTGGTAAACGAAGTGAATTATACCATGGAATTCAAAAACAGTATCGAGACAACCGGGGTAAATATTCCGGGAAAAATTGTGGATTATGTTCTCAAAACCGCTCAGGAATAAACCCCATGAATAAAATTAATGTTTCCATTGCCGGAGGCTCGGGCTATGCCGGCGGTGAGCTTTTACGATTGTTGTTTTTTCATCCTCATGTCAGGATTCAACAGGTTACTTCGGAACACTATTCGGGAAAATTT
Source organism: Calditrichia bacterium (assembly GCA_026983775.1). Taxonomy (GTDB): domain Bacteria; phylum Calditrichota; class Calditrichia; order Calditrichales; family Calditrichaceae; genus JALSTK01. The sequence goes on along the minus strand of JALSTK010000068.1, from coordinate 39,028 downwards.
CTATTTAAGGTCCATCCGAACCTGCGTAAATTAACAAATTTGAAATTTTCTTCGTTAGATGATTTAGAGGCATGCGACGTTCTTTTTCTTGCTTTACCCCATGGCTCGGCCATGAGGAAGATAGACCAATTCATCCAAAAAGCGGAAAGAATCATTGACCTGAGCGCAGATTTCCGCCTTACTTCCAAAGAAGTGTATCACCATTGGTATAAGCGGGGGCACGCCTGTCCTGAATATTTAAACCAATTCATCTACGGTATTCCCGAACTTCACCGGAAAGATATGGTTAACGCGAAATGGATTTCCAGCGCCGGTTGTAATGCAACCGCCACCATTTTGGCCCTCTACCCTTTTTATAAAAATAATTTGGTTCAAACGGATCGAACGGTAGTGGAGGTTAAAGTCGGCTCCAGCGAGGGGGGAAACAGGAATAACGCTTCTTCCCATCATCCCGTACGTAGCGGAGCGGTACGATCCTTTGCCCCTACCGGCCACCGTCATGTGGCGGAAATAGTACAGGAACTCACTTTTGACCGCGACATAACCATTCACTTTTCGGCTACATCGATCGAAATGGTGCGCGGGGTTCTGGCTACCTGCCATGTATTTTTGAACCGCAAACTTAAGGAACGGGATATATGGAAGATCTATCGTCAAACATACGGGAAAGAACCCTTTATACGGTTAGTGAAAGAAGCGGACGGGAATTACCGCTTTCCTGAGCCTAAGTTGCTTATCGGCACTAATTTTTGTGATATCGGATTTTCTCTGGACGAATCATCCGACCGTCTGGTATTGATCAGTGCCCTTGACAATTTAATGAAGGGAGCAGCCGGACAAGCCGTCCAGGCCTTAAATATTATGTTCGGGTGGGAAGAAACCACCGCCTTATCTTTTCCGGGACTGCACCCCATCTGATAATAAATGAAAGGTTCTCATGTGTCGACTGCTCTACGTTAGACAAAAAGAAGAGTTTAAAATTTCATATTATCTGAAACGCTTCGCTGCAATAGCCGAACAAAGTCAAGAATATCAGGGTCACGGCTGGGGGTGTGCTTTTCTGAAAAACGGACAATGGACCCATTATAAAAATAGTTTACCCGTTTGGAAAGATGATCTTGAACGATTCGGGAATTCCTCTCTTTTAATCGCCCATGCCCGCAGTGCTTTCCGTGATGAGCATATTTCTGTGGAAAATAATATGCCATTTTACGACGGAAATTATGTTTTTATTTTTAACGGTGAATTGCACGGCGTGAAAATCAGGGAATCCGGACGAATTGGTGCTGAAAAAATATTCAATTTCATGAAACGCTTTGATCGGGGAAATATGCAGCATGCCCTTAAAAAGGGCCGGTCGATTCTTACAGAAAGATCCCGATATATCCGGGCTATGAACATCATTATAGCCAGCAAGGAAAAGGTATATGTATTGTCGCAATTTAACGAAAACCCGGATTATTATACACTACATTATAAACAGACCGAAGACAAATTAGTCATCTGTTCTGCACCGCTTGATCATGAAACAAACTGGAAAACCATGGCAAACCGAACCGAAAGGGTCTTCGGATGATGATCATAAAGATAGGTGGCGGAAAGACCATCAATTTGGAAGCGATCCTTCGGGAATTATCCGCATTAAAGGAATCCTTCCTTATCGTCCACGGTGCCAATGCGCTTCGCGACGAAATTGCAGAAAAACTAAATCAACCGCGAAAAGTAATCACTTCTGTTTCCGGTTATAGCAGTGTATTTTCCGATGACAAAGCAATCGATGTAATGATGATGGCTTACAGCGGCCTGAGAAATAAGCGGATCGTCGAATTATGTCAGCAATATGGCATAAATGCCGTTGGACTTTGCGGGCTGGACGGTAAACTGATCCGGGGCAGACGGAACAAGGGTATTCGCATGAAAGATCATCATAAAATTAAGATTATCCGGGATTTTTCCGGAAAACCTCAAAGCATCAATTTGAATTTTCTGAATCTTTTATTAAATAACGGCTATGTTCCGGTTTTAACTGTGCCCATCATTGATGAAAACAACCGGGCCATCAATTCGGATAACGATGACATAATTACTGTTTTGCAGGCGGCGTTACAAGCAGAATTGATTTTCCAATTTATTGAGGCACCCGGCCTTCTTAAGGACCCGAATGACCCTAATTCTCTGATCAAGCGGATTAGGAAGCAAGAGATGGAACGGTTGGAGGATACCGCTACCGGTAGGATAAAACGCAAAATGTTTGCCATTAACAAACTTTTAAAAACCGGGGCGGTCAAAATCATTATCAGCGACGGTCGTATTGCGCAACCGCTGACCCATGCTTTACAAGGAGGAGGAACGGTTATCCAATGATCGATTATAACCAAATAGAAAATGAATATTCGGTGCATCTATCCAACCAACACCACCTTGTCCTTATAAGAGGAGAAAATGCCACGGTTTGGGATGTGGAAGGAAAAGAATACATTGATTGCAACGGCGGACACGGCGTTGTATCCGTGGGGCATGCCAATAAACGGGTTGTCTCTGCGATCAGAGAACAGGCGGCACGGCTGATGACCTGTGCCGCCTCCTATTCGAATGATAAACGCTCCATGCTGATCCAAAAACTCATCGAAATAACACCGGATACTTTAAACCAGGTTTTTCTTTGCAATTCCGGTGCAGAGAGTGTAGAAGCAGCCCTGAAGTTTGCCCGTTACAGCACCCGTAAAAAAAATTTTATCGGTGCCATGCGGAATTTCCATGGTCGTACGTTTGGTGCGCTCAGTGCCACCTATCATCCTTCCTATAAAAAGGGGTTTGAACCGCTTGTGCCCGGTTTTAAATTCGTCCCCTATAATAATTTCGAAAAGCTTTCGGAGGCAGTCGATGATAACACGGCCGCAATCCTGCTCGAGGCTGTGCAGGGTACGGGTGGCGTGTATATCGGAGATAAAAAGTATTTTCAGAGGGTTCGGAATCTATGTGATCAGAAAAATATTTTGTTGATCTTAGATGAAGTGCAGACCGGATTTTGTCGCACCGGAAAGATGTTTGCTTTCGAACATTTTGATATTGAGCCGGATATGATCTGTCTGGCCAAGGCCATGGCCGGTGGAGTGCCTGTGGGTGCCGTTGTCTGTTCCGATAAGATTTCAATGAAACCGGGGAAACATGGCACCACATTTGGAGGTAATCCTTTAGCCAGTGCCGCCGCATTGGCCACGATTGAATTTATGCAGGAAAAGAACCTGGCCGAACAGGCCATGGAAAAAGGAAATTACTTTTTCAAAAGATTTACCGCCCGGCAAATCGATTGCATACGGGAAGTTCGCCAAATAGGATTGATGATCGGTATAGAGCTTAAAGAAAGAGTTCAACCCTATATTTCTGAATTACAAAAGCGGGGCGTACTTACCTTGCCTGCCGGTTCCACGGTAATCAGGCTGATGCCGCCGCTTACTATAAGTTATGATCAATTGGATATAGTCATTGATACACTTACTACCGTTTTAAAAGATAGGACGGGAATTAGCGTTTGACGGTGTTCTATGCCAATATAATTTATTCATCATAATGTATATTTAATGAAAGGAAGACGGGGCCAGGCCTGTCTTCCTTAAAAAAACGATCGAATATCATTCGGCTAATAAAACTTTTGCAATGGTTTGCAACTGCATATTGGAGGTGCCTTCATAAACCGTGCCGATTTTGGAATCGCGGTAGTATTTTTCAACCGGATATTCTTTGGTAAAACCATACCCCCCAAATAAATCTATTGTAGCCGAAGATACTTTTTGTGCTACCCGGGAAGCCATTAATTTGGCCATGGCCGCCTCTTTGACAAATTTTCTGCCCATTCCCTTTAAACGGGCCGCATTGTAGACCAAAAGGCTGGCCGCTTCGATTTGGGTAGCCAGATCCGCGAATTCGAACTGCACGGCCTGGAAAGAAGAGATCGGTTTACCGAATTGTTCCCGTTCTTTGGAATAGGCCAGAGCGGCCCGAAAGGCTCCCTTGGCCAGACCGATCATCTGGGCGCCAATCCCGATACGCCCTTCATTCAGCGTTTCGATGGCTACTTTATACCCCTTGCCTACTTCTCCCAGCACATTCTCTCTGGGCACTTTACAACCATCCAGAATCAATTCACAAGTCGATGAAGCGCGGATGCCCAGTTTTTTTTCCTTTTTACCTATGGAGAACCCTTCGAAGTCTTTCTCCACAATAAAGGCCGTAATACCTTTATATCCGAGCTCAAAATTGGTGTTGGCAAAAATGATATAAATTTCAGCTTCTTTGGCATTGGTAATCCATAACTTCTGGCCGGTCAGTTCCCAGTAATCCCCCTTATCCACCGCCTTGGTTCTTAAAGCAAAAGCGTCACTCCCGGAGCCTGCTTCGGACAGGGCATAGGAACCCATTTTGGAAGAAGTTAACTGGGGAAGATATTTGGCTTTCAACTCTTCACTGCCCCAGTTTAAAAAGGCGTTGTTGACCAGTGTGTTCTGTACATCCACCACCACGGCACAGGAGGGATCAACCGTACTTAACGCTTCAATAGCTAAAATCGACATAAAAAAAGAGGTTTCCGAGCCGCCATACTGTTCAGGGACTTCAATACCCATCAAGCCCAGTTCAAAAAATTGTTTGGGCAAAGAAGGATTTAGTTGCTCTGTTTCATCCATCTCTGCTGTAAGCGGCTTAATTTTTTCACGCGCAAAATCGAGTACCGTATCGTAAAAGAATTGCTCATCTTCATTCCATACGGTTAGAGGCCGAATATCACTCATTTTGACTCCTTAAAAAGTTAAATTTCCTGAAATGATTCCAACATTAAAATATACGAGCTTAAAACAAACATGGCAAGGTAAATTGCCGCTCTTTGCTATTTAAAAGGAGTCTTGTGCGCAGTATCAATCGATGTGGGATAATAAAAAGGGGGCGTTTAGAGCTGTCACCCCAAACGTTTAATCAGCTTCCAGTCGAATTTGCCCTGACCGATATAAGTGTACGTTACATTGTCCATCAATTTGGTGACAATGGAAATGCCCAGCCCGTGATCATGTAACATATTCAAATCATCCAACTGATCCAGGTCGGTTTCTTCCTTTTCCTCGAAAGAAAAAGAGACTTCGAAAGGATCGACGATGGTAAAGAAAACATTTCCATCCAGTACTTCTCTTAATTTAAATTTTTTTCCCACGATATCTTTGGGATAAGGAGGGAAATAGCCTTCCGCTTCGAATCCCGGACCATAATCGTAAATGGAAACCGTAAAAAATTCCAGCCCCAGCTCAAATTGGAAGCGAACGATTTCATTGACATCGGCTGTATTGGAATGGGTAACGATGTTAATGAATACTTCATTCATAACCGCACGTAATTTATGCTGGAATTCCGGAGTCGCATCCGACGGTTTTAAATACGAGCTGATTTGTTCCGTGATGTCTTCGACTAATTTGATGTATTCCAGTTTACAGGGTACATGAAAACGAAAGATATCATTCATAGGGTTCTCTTTTTATTTAAAATTAAACGGAAGCTCGATAATAAAACGCATCCATTCCCCCGTTTTGGATTCAGCTCGGATACTTCCCTTATGCAATTCAATGATATTTTTAACAGCAAAAAGCCCGATTCCCACATTGGTTTTATCAAGTGTAGAATGGAATCTGGAGAATTTATCAAATATCTGATTCAATTTATCGGCACTGATTCCCGGGCCTCTGTTAAAGACCGTGATTCCCAGATGGTGTTCATGACGATGAATGGTAATCTCAATATCAGAATTTTCATTCCCATATTGAACCGCATTTTGAATCAGGTTACGAAAAATTAACTGAAAAAACTTCTCATCGCCATAATAAATATTTTTTTCCTCATCGAGAATTAGTTTTATCTTTATTTTCTTTTGATACAAGCGGCTTTCCATATCCCGCAGAACCGGATTAATCGCATCCTGTACAATATCGAAAATTTTACGGTCAATTTCCAGTTTTCCCTCTTCAATCAAAGCCATACTGAATAAGGTTTCCATAAGGCTGAACAAACTACGGGACAGACGGTCGATATTATCGCTAATTTCTTCCACATTTTCAACCGTTCCCGCTTTTGCTTTTTTTTTGATAATCCGATTATAGCCGTAGATGGAAGTAAGAGAATTTTTAAATTCATGGGTTACGATACTCATCAGGTCCTTGTAATTCTCATTGATTCGTCTCAGATTCTTTTGAATATCGGAATTCTCTTTAATCAGTGCCGCCTGGGTACCGAACAGAATCAAGGCTTTTACTTTTTCACGGGTTTGCTCATCGAGCTTGTCGATATTGTTGACCGAAAGATCGACGGCCGGCATATCTTCCAGTTTTTCAAGATAGTTATCTAAGATATGTACCAGCAACTTCTTGGGATGGGGTTCACGTTTAATCAGATCCAGCCCCTTATCATACAAATGCCGGTAATCTTTTAAATGAAGATTGATATTTCCTAAATATTTAAGTTCGATTTCCTGGAGTTCTTCGTCGGTCATCATTTCCTCTTTAACCTGGGGTAAATCCGTTTCATAGATTAAAAATTCTTCCTTAAGCATGTCTCGACACATATCGGAAAAAATTTAGTGAGAAATGAGATTAATCTTTGAAAATCAATTTGTTAGGATACTGAACGCTACTTAGAAAGGGCCCCAATTTGTCAATACCGGAGGAATTAAGAGCAGTAAAGCAAGGATAAAAAAGAAAACTTGTAAGGATAACATCCAGCGAAACCATTTTTCGTAAGGAATGCGTGCCAGACCGAGTACCCCCATAGTCACACCGGAGGTGGGAATAATTAAATTCGTAAAGCCGTCCCCCATCTGAAAGGCCAGAACCGCAGTCTGGCGGGTTACATGAAGCAGATCACTTAAAGGAGACATGATGGGCATGACCAACGCAGCCTGCCCGCTGCCGGAAGGAATAAAAATATTGATGACGGTTTGCACCAAAAACATTAACTGAGCAGCGAATACGGGATGGGTTCCGCGCACCAGACCGGATAATCCGTGCAGGATGCTATCGATGATCTGCCCGTCGGAAGCGATAACCAGCATTGCGCGCGCCAGGGCAATGATGAAGGCCACCTGGACCAGCTCTCTGGCTCCGGAGACAAAAGCTGCGGACATCTCTCCCACTTTTAAATGGGAAACAAGACCGATGGTAATCGCCGTACCCAGGAATAAGGCGGATATTTCGTTGATATACCAATCATCCAGACTGACACCGAGAATCAAAATTACCATGGCCAGTGCGAAAATTCCAAGAATAATCTGGTGACGGGCAGATATATTTTCTTCATCCGCGGAAACAGCAGCCGTAAATTCTTCCCGCCAGTAGCGATCCAGGTGATACATCTTACTCCTTCGGGGATTTTGCGCAACCCGTTTGGCATAGAAGACCACAAACAAAATGGCCACACCGGTAACCAGAATCCATACAATAAATCGATACGTAAACCCGGAGAAGGGGGGCAATTCGGCAATACCCTGGGCAATGCCGACGGTGAACGGGTTCATAAAAGCACCGGCAAATCCCGCCCCGGCACCGATAAAGGGGATGGAAACACCTACAATGGAATCATACCCCAATGAAATGGCCAAAGGTACGAACAGCAGGATAAACGGAATCACCTCTTCACTCATCCCGAAGACGGAACCGAACAGAGAAAAAATAAGCATGGTGAGCGGAATGAATAAACGACGTATCCAGCGGGAATGCGCATGAAGTCCGGCAATTTTGTGGATCAGGGCATGAATGGCACCGGTTTCCTGAATTACAAAGAAGGCGCCGCCCACAATTAAAACAAAGGCAATGATATTCGCCGCTTCGATAAACCCCCGGATAGGTGCTTTTAATAAGGCAAACAGGCCCTGAGGAACGGCATCCATGGTATGAAATGAACCCGGATCAAGAAGACTGCGCCCGTTGACCATATGGCGGGTATATTGTCCTCCCGGTAAGATCCAGGTGAGCAAAGCAATCAAGATCAGGATACTGAAAATGAGTACCAGCGTATCAGGAATTCGTATTTTTTTCATATTGAGTTAAGTTGCCGGTGAAACCAATTGGGTCAAGAGCATCTGCGCTTTTTCCAGATCTCCGGTTTTAGCATATAAACCGGCCAGACGTTTAATTAAAGTCGGATTTTCCGGTTTAAAAACGAGTAAGTGTCGATAGGCTTCGATTGCTTTTTCGAATTTCCGTTGTTTTATGTAAATGAATCCTGCCAGATCAAGAAATTCCGCTTCGCCGCTATAATCCGATTGTTCGATTACCTGTTCCGCTTCCTTTATTTTCCCCGATTTCAGAAGATGGTGAAGAAAAATGAGTTGGTTCGGCCGCTGTTCCCTCTTCTCCGTGGAAAAACGATGAAACCATCGGACGATTATTTCCGGCTGATCCAGCCGTTGCCCTATTTTAATAATTTCGGAAATAATCATATCCGGATCAATAACCACATCCGAAGATAATCTTTTCCCGTGCTCTGCCACTTCCTCATTCATAGAAAACAATGTTTCCAGGCGGTCTAAGGTCAGTAAGTCATTTTTCTTTTTTGCGGCAATCCGATATAATAAATAATAGGCACCCACCTGGCGTCTGACTTTCCGGATGGACAGATGGGAAGCCTTTTCCGCCTCATCCGTTCGATTCAGATTCATTAATGCTTCGCCGAGCGTATTCAGCAGCGCTGCCTGCATGCCGATTTCAAAATTATTTTTTTTACGAGCAATATTAAAATGTTTTACTGCCTTTTCCCAGTCTTTCCCAATGGCATATTCCTGACCCAGCGAAAAATGGGCATAGGCATTTCCGGGCTCATCTTTAATGAGTCTTTGCAGCAATTTTAGATTGCGGATATGCTTTTTATCCTGTGCGGTTTCGTCCAAATCATACCCCAAATGTTCAAGACCGACCGTACATGAATGTTCTTTCCCTTTCAGGGCAGCCAGACTGTATACGATCTGTTCGTGAATACGACCCTGGAAAGTAATCCCGAAATGATTGGTGAACAGCCGATGGGCGCCCGAAAGGCGATAATTTTTCCCCTGGTTTATACGATTCCAGATTTGAATCACATAAGCCACGGGTTTTTCTTCTTTTCGTAATAATTTTTGTAATTCGGGAATCGAATCCGGTTTTAAGCGTTCATCGGCATCCATCCACAGAATCCAGTCACCGGCGGCATATTTAATGGATTCGTTACGGGCCGCAGCAAAATCATCCCGCCATTGATACTTGTAAACTTCAGCGCCATAGTTGCGGGCAATTTCGATCGTTCGATCCGAAGAGCCCGTATCCACAATCACCATCTGATCGACCACATTCCGCACACTTTTCAGACATTCGTCCAGAAATTTTTCCTCATTCTTCACAATCATACATAGAGACAGTGTCTGTCTTTTAAATGAATTCATACCCCTACTGTTTCTCTTTTTTCTTTTAATTGGGTCAGGATTGCCTTCAATCGGTGCACATCATCTTCTTTTAAAATATGGCTGTGATCCCATTTTTCGATGGCCAGGAGAGATTGCTGAACCACATCCAATTGTTGTAAATAGAGGCCTGCTACACTGCGCACATAATGAGCAGTCAGATTCTTCGGCTGGAGGAAAAGAGTTTGTTCCGAAAACTGGATGGCATTACGAAAATTATTTCGTTGCAGGTTAATTTGAGCTAAGCGCAGGTATAAGGTTGCCCATAATTCACCTTCTAAGCTTTCCTGCGGTTTTTCCAGTACTTTCAGAAAACACCGTTCCGCTTCCTCGAACCGTCCCAGAGCCTTGCAACTTTCCCCCTTCTTGAACAGCAGATAGGCATGATCGTTACCGGAACTAAGCTCCTCTTCGATTAACTGTAAATTTCGTTCTGCTTTCTGTTTACTATTTTTCTGATAGCCATAATGCAGAATGCGTAAATCCGTTTTCTGCAGTCGTCCTTTTCGGCGTAAAAGAGAGGGTGTTACCTGCTCGTGGATACGGTTCTCATACCGATAGGCAGGGCGATTCCTGAAGAGACGGAGCTGTTCGGAATCGAGGAATTGCACACTGTCTCCGGAAGGGTGAAAGTTACGTATTTTAACCAACAATCCGTCCGCTTTGGTACCGGATAGTAAAGATCGTACCGACACCCAGGCATCGGGTTCAATCCTTTCATCCGCGTCCAATTGCAAAATCCATTCACCTGCGGCATGTCGCAGAGCATAGTTTCTAACCGCAGAAAAATCATTATTCCAGGTAAAGTCAAAAACCTGATCAGTGAACCGACCGGCGATCGATTTGCTGCCATCGGTTGAGCCGGTATCCACAACAACGATCTGATCGACGATCCCCTGCACCGTTTGCAAACACCTGGCCAGATTTTCTGCTTCATTTTTAACCATCATACACAGAGTCAGCAACGGTTTTTTCATCTTGCCCTTCTTTACCCTAAGCACTGATTCCGGATTGCTGAGCCAGAGCATCCCGGTATTGTATGGCCCGCCGATTATCCCTGTCCAGTTGAAGGACCTGTTCAAAATATGCCCTGGCCCGGGAGTGTTCACCACTGTCAAAATAGATGCGCCCCACCCTCAGCAGAGTGTCCACATCTTGCGGGAATTCCTTCAGCGTTTCCATGATCAGTTGCACTCCTTCATCAAACTGGCCCAATTCGATGAGCACATCCGAGAGGTAGTGCCGGGCCGAAATAAGTTTCGGGTCCAATTCAATACCCTTGCTAAAGTAGTTAACGGCTTGCTGTAACCGATCCTGTTCCATGGCAATTATTCCAAGATCATTATATGCCCGGGCGAAATCCGGTTGGATGTGAGTAATATTTTTCAGGACGGCTACAGCATTTTCCGCATCCCCTTCCAGTCGTAAACAAAGGGAGAGTCCATAGAGAGCCGTAATATTATTCTGATCATTCTCAATGATCTGCGTATATTTTTCTCTGGCAGCTTTTGCATTTCCGTTTTCAAGCAAACCGGCCGCTTCATCTAATATTTTCTGAACTTCATCTTCGCCATTTCCGGTAACCGTTGGCTTTCCCTTTTCGGAAAGGTATTCCATTAATTGCCGTGCCTCCGGATTTTGAGCATCTAGTTCCAGCACCTTCTTTACATATTTCTCAACCTGAGCATATTTTTCCACCTCGAAAAAGAGCTGGGCCATGCGCATCAGAGTCGGAATATCGGAGGGATGGTTTTCCAGTATTTTCTGAAAGGTCTTTACTCCATGTTGATAATCCCCTTTTTCGATAAGCGTACTGCCATAGTTGCGCTGGGCATCCAGCAGTGAGGCATCTTTTTGGATAGCCATGGAAAAATATTGTAAAGCCTCCTCGAAATTCTGTTGTTCGAAAAACAAAATGCCGGCTTGATTGTAGCTTAGCGCATTTTCGGGATCGATAGTAATCATCTTCAAAGCATGATACATGGCCTGCTCCGGCTGATTGAGCCTTTTATAGACTAATGCCAGGCCGAAATGAGCCCGTAAAGAGAGTGGATTATCCTGCAAAATATGCACGAACCGTTTTTTAGCTTCCTGCTCGTTATCGGAATCGAGGAACTGAAACCCTTCCTGCAGAAGCTCTTCATGCCATTCATGCAACGGGTTTTTCATTTCCAGTAACTCTTCGTAATCCACATTCGGCCATTTTTTTCTGAACACACTCTCCTTTTCATCGAGTGATTTCAGCAGGTCGATCCGATTCGCTTTAAAGGTCTGACTGCCATAGTGGTGGATAAAAGTGCCCTCATCAACCATAATGGCATATCCCTTTTGGCGCACTTTTAAACATAAATCGTCATCTTCGTAATTTCCCGTCCCGTAATCGGTATCGAAACCTTCCACCTGCCAATACAATTCTTTCCGGATTAACACGGCAAATCCGGCAATCCTGCGCCGCGGTGTGATATTCCCGGCAAATTTCCGACGAAAGGTTTTGGCGAATTCAAAAAATTCCCGGTCATTTTTATAGGGCACCTTTTTTACCATCTGGTAGCCGCTTATGCGGTTGGTGAGCGGTCCGACCATACCGATGGCAGGATCCTTTTCCAGGGCCCGTACCATGCCGCTTAGCCAGCCTTCACCCACCAAAACGTCATTATTCAGGAAAAACAGGTAGTCACCCCGGGCTTTCTTCGCACCCTGATTGTTTCCGGCGGCAAAGCCCTTGTTCTTCTTATTAAAAATGACGCTAATATGATCATATTCTTTTTCTAATTCCCGTAGATACTTCCTGGTACCATCCGCAGAGGCGTTATCAACAATGATCAGTTCATAAGGATATTCCGTATGCTGAAGGATGGAACGGATCGTTAATTTTGTGTATTTCAAAGCATTAAAAGTCAGTATGATAATGGAAACCAGGGTTTCCGGTTTGGTATTCATAACCGATTTTTCCTTTTTTAATAACTGATAAGGCCGGACGGGGCTTTGGGCATTGATGTGTTTATGTCCGTCCTCTTCGATAATTAAATCGGGTTGGATTTTATTCAACCACTTTTCATGCAGACGATTTATATTTTCTTTGACTTTTTTCCAACGTTCGGCACCACTTTTCGATTCGTAGTGGATCACCACGCTTTCCGGTTGGTAAACCAATTGATATCCTTCCCTGCCGATGCGGAAACAGAGGTCCACGTCCTCGTAACCGTTCCAGAAGCCGGTATCGAATCCGTGCACTTCTTCAAATACATCTCTGCGTACCAGCACACAGGCCGCGGTCAGGGCCTGGTAGGCCATCATCCGGTTGGCTTCTGCCTTATCACCCGCTTCTTTATAAAAATTATGCATAGCCAGCAAGGGGTCCCCATGGAGGCGATCATCCACGAGAATAACACCGGCATGCTGCAAGGTCCCGTCAGGGAAAAGCAGTTTGCTCCCTACCGCCCCGACTTTCGGATTATCTTCGGCCACCGCGACCAATGCAGAGAGCCATCCCGGTTGCACTTCGGTATCGTTATTCAGAAAAAGAATGTACTCTCCTTCGGCCTGTTTGGCTCCCTGATTATTTGCCTTAGCAAATCCCAGGTTCGTTTTATTCAGAATCGTGCGGATATATTTGTGACTTTGCTTTATTTTTTTCAAATAGGTCTTGGTACCGTCCGTAGAGCCGTTATCCACCAGAATAATTTCATAGTTTTTGTATTGCGTATTTTTTCGAATGGCATCGAGACAACGTTCAGTCATTTCTTTCTTATTAAATAAAGGAATTATGATGGAGACCCGGGGTGCTTTCCCGGGAAGAACTGCGCTCATTGCTTTTGCTCTATCGACAACCGACTTGCCCGATTTATCCGAGACTTTCGATTCCGATGCAGGATTGAGGAGTTGTTTATAGGCATTCTGCCAACGATACAAATTTCTGGATAAGGTGTGCTTCGACCAGACTTCCTTATAAGCCGCACGGGCCATTTTAAGCCGTTCTTTAGGATGATCGATCATAAAGCGAATCGCTTTTTCCCATTCGACCTTTATGTTTTTCACAATAATTCCGGTCTTATAATCTTGTACAAATTCCTCATAGGCCGGAATATCGGAAAAGATGCCGGGAATGGCACAGGCCGAGTACTCCAGCCATTTGATATGTGTTTTAGCCATGTTGAAATCATTATATTCCAGCGGAACTAAGGCGAAATCGGCATCGATTGATTTCAATACAGTCGCGTAGTCGTAGTAATTATCCATAAAATAAGCAATACGCTTAAAATTGGGCAGTTTTTCCAGTTTAGTCGGAATATCAGCCCAAAACAACAATTCGACACCATTCTTATACTCGGTAAGGATACGTTCAAGGATGGATTCAATCAAACGAAAGTCCTTTAAATGCCCGTTAGTTCCCGAGAATAAAATAGAAACACGTTTTTTGCTGCGCTTCGCTGGTTTTTTATCCTGTCGCCAGATTTCATCGATAACCGTATTGGGAATGACAACGATGTTCGTATTTAGATGACTGTAATATTCTTTTTGAACGCGGGAAGCCACCGTAACCAAATCGGCCCTACGCACATACTCTTTGAAGTCGGCCTGCATTTTTTTGTAATAGGCATGGCCGGGATGATGCCGGGGAATGCGATCGAAGGCGTCATCAAATTCATAGATAATTTTCGGCAGTTTGTCACCAAACATCTTTTCAAGATTAGCAAAGGGCATTTCGGCTACGAAATTACGCTGAATGATTAAAATATCATTATCCACTAATTGCTCAACCGGTACCCAATTCATTTTAAGTTTCACTAAATCAAAGGGCCGATAATCAATCAGATTTTGCTGTTGAAGCCGCTGTAAGGGTGCGGCCAACCGCAGGACAGGACAGGCTACTTCGTGGCGTTCTAAGGCTAAGAAGCTGATACGTGGTTTTAAATTTTTTCCGGTTTGTTGTATTATCGGGGGAGTGTCCTTGTATGGCTTCATTTTCATCGGTTTGCTGAATTCTATTTGCCCGTCCTCATGCACGGTATAATCCACCCGGATCAGCGGTAGCCACTTGCTATAAAGAATTTCCCGGTTTTTGTCCATAGCCGCAAAACGCTCTGGCCCGCTTTTGGATTCGTAATGGATCACAACAGACCGGGGTTGATATACCAGAATTTTACCCATTTGCCCCAATTGAAAACAGAAATCCACATCTTCGTAACCGTTCAAATACGCTTCGTCAAATCCACCCGCGGTAAAAAATTCTTCCCTGGGAACCAGTAAACAGGCACCGGTTAACGCCTGATATATGTATGGGACATTGGCTTCCGGGGCATTCCCGTCCTTGCCGTAATATATATGATGGGGGTTTAAGTCCAGCCCGCTTTGTTCGTCACGCGTCACGATAACACCGGCATGCTGTATGGAACCGTCCGGGTACAACAGTTTTGCTCCCACTGCGCCAACCCGAGGATCATTATAGGCCGTGGCAAGCAGATTCACCAGCCAGTATTTTTGCACTTCGGTATCATTGTTTAAGAATACGATATACGAGCCGTCTGCCGCCCGCGCACCCTGATTGCAGGCTTTGGCGAATCCCAAATTGGTTTCGTTGCGGATACTTTTGATCATTTTGTAACGGCCGACCAGCTCTCTTACAAATTTCGCCGTACTGTCCGTGGAACCGTTATCCACCAAAATTACCTGATAGGGAGCATAAATTGTATTATTGAAAAGGGCCATCAGACATTTTTGCGTATATTCCAATTGATTAAACAACGGAATTACAATAGAGACCAGTGCACCATGAAACTCTTTTTTAATCGTTTCACCCTGCTTCATTTGTTTTTTTACAGCGGCTTTCAAATTGGCCAGATGTCGTTTCTGGAATTCCCTAATCTTTGGTCTATGCTGTGCGAAACGGGCATATCTGTCATAGATGATCTCTGTAGTGCGCACGAAATCTTCCCGCCGGTTGACGGTCATTTTAGCGCCCTCATACCTCCAGGCGAAAGCACAGGTTAGTTTTTTGAGGTGATAAAATTTATAGGAGCGCGATAAACGGATGAAAAAATCCCAGTCTTCGTGAGTATGTAACGATTCGTCAAAATAGCCGGCTTTATCCAAACAAGAACGGGCATGCACATAGGTAAGCACCGGTGCAATATTGCCTTTTAAAATACGTTCCGCATCAAAATCAACAGAATAGGGAATATCCATATGCCTGGTTACATAAACGCCATTTTCCTCTTCCTGATGGAGGCGAAAAGCGTCCGAATAAACCACCTCATAATCCGAACCGGTTAAAATACGCAATGCATCCTCAATATGATTGGGAAAGAAGAGATCATCGTCATCCAGATAGGCGATATAGGAGCCGGAAGCATTCTTCAGACCGCTGTTGCGCGCACCGGCCAAATCCTTGTTTTTTTCATGAACAATGTATTTAATTTTTAATCTCTTTTTAAACCGATCGATTACATTACTTACATCCTGCCCGGCATCGTTGACCACCACCGCTTCGATATTAGGATAGGTTTGAGCGGCGATGCTTTCCAGGGCTTGTTTTAATCCTTCGGGCCGGTTGTAGGTCGGTACAATCACACTGACCAGAGGACTTACCGAATTTTTTTCAGCGCCTGATTTTTCGGATTTCAGGAATGGTGCAGCAGGTTGGGCTGCTTTTTGCCTTACTTCCTTTTGCAGACGTTGGGACTCTTTTTGTGCCGTCTGGGCCAGAGCGGCCAGCATCCGTGCCTGTCCCAATTTAAAAGAAGGCCGGTCGGTATAACCCAGATTTTCCGCAGCAATGGCAAAGGTTTTTATGGATTTGTATATATTAACATAAGGTTTTTCTCCGCTGAAGATCCCGCTTTCATGTACGCGGTAGACTCCCATAACCTCATCCATATAGGCGATTTTACCGAACTGACTGTGCATCAGGTGCAGACAGATATCTCCGAAAGAGATATAAGTAAACCATTGAGGCAAATCACCCTTGAGGACATTGCGATATAATACCGATGAGGTACGGATAAAATTATCATTCAGGAATAAATCATCTGCCGTGTAAAATTCCTTGTCGGCCGGGGGAAGATAGGGTTCCTCTTCCAATACTCCGTTTTTCAACCACTGAACACGATGGAAACAAACGGAATAATCATCGTGCCGATCCATGAAATCCACCATTTTTTGGAGCTTATGATCATCGTTCCAATAATCGTCTCCTTCGCACATAGCCAGATATTGACCACGGACTTTTTCCAGCAGATTAATCAAATTCCAACGACCGGTGGCATTACCGTCCACATAGATTACATTTTTCCTGTCGTTTTCAAATAAGCGAATGATATCAGGAAATTTTTTGGCATATTTGCGGCAGATTTCCCGCGTTTTATCCTGGGAATCGTCTTCACCGATTAATAGTTCAAAATCGAAATCGGTTTGTTGTCCGAGAATACTGTCAAGCGCCTGAGATATATATTTTTCATGATTATAAGCCAGAACAATTACACTGAGTTTAGGCATAGTTTTTCCTTAAGTTGGTATTTTCCCGGTCTTTCCTTATTCGGCATATCCGGACTTATCCCGGCTGCGGCAATAAAACAGCGGCCGTCTGTAAAATTCACTAAAAGAGGAAATATCGTATTTGCTATAATAATCAACCAAATCCCCCCGGGCGTCCGACGGTTTTATGTTTAGTTTACGGATTATAGAGGCATCTATTTTAAAGTATTCAAATTCTCCGGTATGGCGGACGGTGAAGATGCGATCGATTTCCCAATTCGATTGCTGAAATATTTTACCCATAAACAGTACTTTTACGGCATCATAATCTACCGGTACCAGAGGTCTGGCCTTATTCCCGCCCCAATTGAATCCCATCTGAAAAATCATGTATGTAGCTTTCTTACTCAATTTCTTCAGGTATTCAACGGCATAGCCTGTGTAGGAATCAAATGAAACCAAATCCCGGTCGAAATCTACACCGGCATGATGCAGTACATTATAATTCAATAAACAATCGTGTTGCGGCAAATCCTCCAACCCCTTCATATCGACAAACAGATTTTTCACCTCAATATTTTTTAATCCGAACATCTTTATAATTTGCGATATAAAACGATGATGATTATTATTCCCTTCGTAAGCAAAGACTTTCAGGTGAGGAAAACGATGCGCCAGACTTAATGAAAAAAAGCCCGTATTTGCCCCGATGTCCCCTAAAACTGAAATCTGATCCAGATTTAAATTTTGCAACAAATTATGATACCGGGCCGTGTCTCCCCGCCAGGTTTCGTTTATCTCAACCGAATAGCCGAGGGCATTCTGGACAAAGGCCGGAATATTTTGATAAACCGCATGTTTTGTCCCGTCAAAATATAGTTTTTCCAATTCCTTCACAGTGGCGGTCATCAGACGCTCCGCATGGTTAAACTTATTCTTAGTTCATGTACAAAGTAAGCCAACGTATCTTTTCGCAGATAAACGTCGCGCCATAAGGCACGTACCAATTCAAGCAGGTTATGCCAGCGATGATAGACATGCCAGATTAATTTTTTGCCATGAAAAATATTTTGCACGATACCCCCCAACCACAGATAGGGATATTCTCCTGTGCTTTGCACGGCTTTCTGCTCGTATTTTTTATGGTGAATCGCCTCAAAGATAAACGCATCGAATAAGGGCATACGATTATCCACAAACAATTGAGACGGGCCCCAAAGGCGAGGATTGGCCTCAATCATCACAAACTTTCCTTCTTTTTCTTTCAACTCAATCATAATCAGGCCATGAAAGCCGGCTTCTTGTAAGATCCGCGAATAACGTTCGCCTATCTCCTGCCTGTGAATTTCTGCCGGACGGGCTAAAACAATGGATTTTCCTTCCGCTTGCTGTAAAATATTTTTCTGGGAAAAGCGTACATCATAACCGAAGCCGGATATATAGTATAATAAATAGTAACTCTGTCCCCCTTCAAGATACTCCTCAAAATAAAAATCGTGTATCTTCTCTTGATTAAGGAATCGATCATACATGATCCGGTCGGTAATCAGATAGGGATACAAAGTACGCCCGTGTTGTATGTTTATTATAGGTTTTGCGACAAAGGGAATTTCAGCCTGAGCGAAGGAAGTGATTCGCCGTGGAATAGCCAGACCCTTTGAAGAACAATAGGTAGCAAACGCTTCCTTATTGGTAATAATCCGGTAAATATCTTTATCTACCAGGGGAACGGTTATATGTGCTTTGCTAAATCGATCTCTGTTCTCCAGAACATACTGATTGAGATATTCGGAACTTGGGCATAGAACAAATTCCTTGTGTCCGGTCGATTCTTTCAGTCTTTCGATACAATGTTCCACATCACTCCATAGCAGTTCTTTTGTCCGGCGGACCGCACCTACCTGCTTTTTATACTTTGTGCGAAAAATAAAATCCTGCTCACCGGAAGCGACAATATAAAAAGGAATATGCATACGCGTCAGAGTCCGACAAAAAGCCACCACGGCTCTTTGATTATATCCGCTGAAGATCAGAAAGGCTTTATTCATTGGCAATAATTTTGTTTAATTCTTTTACCCCGGAAACAGCGGTTATTCCATGTCCCGCCATTTCACGAACAGCCCGGACCACACGCCGCATCTCCTTTTGAGTCAAATCCGGGAAAAGCGGCAGACAAATCACCGATTCCGATGCTTGATGCGCAACCTTTAAATTTTCTTTTTGAGAACTGGGAAGTCCTCTATAGGTGGGAAATTCGCTGATTAACGGATAAAAATAGCGTCTGCCCCAGATATTTTTTTCTTTTAACTTTTCGTACACCTGGTCTCTCGAGAATCCGAATAAATTGTGATTAATGAAAATCGGAAAATAGCTGTAGTTATATTGAACATTATCCGGTTCATCAAGGAAATGGAGTCCTTTAATATGATGCAATCCTTGTTTATAGTATTCCGAAATCATTTTTCTTTTCTGAATCAGGGTATCAATATATTTGAGCTGCAGAAGGCCCATCGCCGCCTGAAATTCGTTCATCTTCCCATTGATACCCGGTCCGACCACGGTTACTTCATCGGCAAAACCAAAATTCTTAAGAAAATCGATGCGCTGTTTCGTTACCAAATCATGAGACACAATGGCTCCGCCTTCGAAGGTGTTGAATACTTTTGTTCCATGGAAACTCAATACCGACAAATCGCCGAAATTCAGAATTGACCGTCCGTTTTGGGTAACGCCGAAGGCGTGGGCCGCATCATAAATCACTTTTAAACCGTATATATCGGCAATTTTTTGAATTTCATCCGTTAGACAGGAATTGCCGTAAACGTGCACGCCGAGTATGGCCGTTGTTTGCGGTGTAATGGCCGCTTCAATGCGCCGGGGGTCCAGAGTAAGCGTTCTCGGCTCGATATCTACGAATATAGGTTTGATGCCGTTCCAGTATAAAGCATGGGTCGTAGCGACAAAACTATAAGGAGTGGTAATTACCTCACCGGATATGCGTAAGGCTTGAAGTGCGGTTAAAAGAGCCAAGGTTCCATTGGAAAAAAGTGAAATATAGGGGACACCGAGATATTCTCTTAAAGCCTCTTCAAATTCTTGGTGGAACGGACCTTTGTTGGTAACCCACTTATTTTTCCAGATTTTTTCCAGAAAGGGCTCAAATTCCTTCAGGGGTGGCAAAAATGGTCGCGTTACGGTTATTTTTGAGGTTCTGCTGTTCATTATAATTCGCGAATCCTGAATCAGATCGCCCCGTTTTTATATGAATAGGTGCTTCGCTCTGCAATTGTTTCAATCCGATTAACGGGTCCGTTTCCAAGCAGCTCCTATCCTAAATAATTCAGGATATTCAGCTGCATGACTTCACTGGCGGACTGCAAAGCGGCCTGATAGGCGGTTTCCTGTGATTTAAATTTGACAATCTCGTTTTCCATATTCGTGTCCTCTTCATCCGAAATATAGGACTGTAAATTGACATTTAAGGTGGTTAAGCGTCCCTTTAACAAGCTCATATTACTGCGTAGAGAACCGATTGAGGAGGAGAGACCGCTTATCCGCTCATTAGCTTGTTTAAGTGTGTCCATACTGTTTTGAATACGCGTTACATCATTGCTTTCCAAACCGGCAATGAGCTCGAGAAAGCCGGTATACATGCCGCTATCTACCAGTTGCTGCCCGGTAATATTGATGTCTTCGCTAACATTGCGGGCCAGTTTACGCGTGATTTTATCATCATTGCCGTTGTAAGTAACGACATTACCATTGAGTTCGAAAGGTTCCGCTTCGTTGGTCAATGTCCCGGCAAAAACACTCTTACCCATATATTTTGTATTGGACAGATTGATCACATCATCCAACATACCCTTCACGGTGATGGCCATGGAAGCCCGGATATCGGCATCGGATGAACCGTCTGCCCCTCTGGAGGCAATATCGACCGCCTGACTGATATAATCATAAAACTGATTCAGGGATTCATTGGTAGTACCGGCCCAGGCATCCGCAGCTTTAATATTTTCAAGGAACTGTTTATTTTGATCCAGGGCATTGCGGTAGCGGGATGCTCTGGAAAAGGACAGGGGATCATCGGAGGGTTTTTCAACCCGTTTTTGTGAAGCAAGATGTTGTTGAATGCGGTTCATCTGATCGCGATTATCATTGACCCGTTTCAATGTATTGCGCAAAATCATGGTTTGCGTTATCCTCATCCTTTATCCCCTTACTTTAAACTTAAAATCGTATCCACCATTTGATTAACGGTAGTCACTATTTTGGCCGCAGCCTGATAGGCTTGCTGATACTGAACCATTTTCGTCATCTCTTCATCTATGGAGACGGCGGAAACCGAATCACGCTCGTTCTGCAGTTGTTGGACGATTAATTCCTGGCTGGATTTTAAAGAATCGTTTTCTTTGATTTGATTGCCGAGCTCGGAAACGGTTGCCGTGTAATAGTCGTTAATCGTATTGCCGTTAAGCACCCTTTCATTCTGTAAATCGGAAATAGCCTGAGCCAGATTTCCGCTTCCTTCCCCTTCGCCAACCAGGTGAGAAGCGATCAGACTCGTATCGTTTTCAATACTGCTGTTTAGACGGAAATCCGCAGCCCCGCTGACATCATCGGCAAAGAAAGAGATGTTGGTCGTTCCGTTCAGGTTCTCCCCCGTACGATGGAGTTCATTGACTTTGTCAGCAATGCTTTTCGCCAAATCGTCCAGTTTCTTTAAATAATACGGAATGGTTTCGTTGTGGGTCTTAATCATAGCCCCTATGGAACCGGTAGAAATAGTCAAAGGTTTATGTCCGTCCGCCAAATATACTTCGACCCGGTTTCGGCCGTCAACCGTCGTCATACCCACTTCCATTTTATTCACTTCGTCATCCGAGACAAGCAATAAACCGTCTGCGAATACACTTACCGTGCCATTCTCTTTTTCTTTGATTTTTATATCAATCATTTTAGAAAGATCGGCAATAATTCCATCGCGTTCATCCAGCAGGTCTTTCGACTTGCCCATCAACAAACGCTCGTTAATCTCCGCCAGACGGCTGGTTTTTTGATTGATATCATTCGCCGTGGAGCGGATCTCAGGAACTATCTGTTCCTGCAAATTAATCAGATCGCTATGAACCCTCTGGAATCCATCGGTAAGCAGCTTGGCCTTATCTCTCAATAAATTGCGGGCATAGACACTATCCGGATCATTGGCCAGATCACTCCAGGCATTCCAGAATTCTCCCAACAGACTGGAAATCCCGGACTGAGTATCTTCGGCAAAACTGTTTTCGATCTGGTTCAGAAGCATGCTGTTTGTATCGAACTGTCCCAGGAATTGATTTTCATGCCACCACTGTTTCTCGGCATATCGCTGACGAAGTCGCAAGCTGTCATCTTCGGAAAGACCTAAGGAGTTATATCCCGTGATTAGCTGGGTAAGTTCGGCTCTGCGTCGGGTATAGTTGGGATTATTTACATTGGCAATATTACTTGATGTGGTATTAATCGCCGACTGGTAAGCCAGTAACGAACGTTTTCCTGTTTCCAGTATTTTTGAAATGGGCATGGAATTCCTTTCAGGCGTTACAATCCAATAATTTCTGAGTATTCACATCATCGGGACTCTTCCCGCCGCCATCATAAAAACCGGCGGATTTCATCTCATTCGGCATGAACAATTCAATCATCCCCCGCGAATAATTCAATGATGTATCCAAAAGCCGCATATTCTGAGTGTTCAGAAATCGAATCTTTTCCACGGTGCGACTGATACGGTCATTGATTTTAATCCAGGGCCTGCGCTCGGAAGGATGTAACTGACGGATGAATGCCACCAGAGAGGCCGGGCCGGGTTGTTGCTGTACGGTTTTAAGTATCTGCGCACGTGCTTCGGTCAATTTGTTGGCCTTATTTACAATCAATTGTTCCACTCCGCTAAAATGCTCGAGTTTTTGAAGATCGTTTTCTACGATTGCCTTCTGTTTTTCAGAAAGGGTCTCAATTAGATAGTCGTAGGCTGACAGCTCTTCCATAAGTGTTTTATAGAGCTGATCGGCAAATTTTTGTGTTTTCTGTTGGTTTTTTGCTGCTGAATTCATCATTTTCCCCAATGTATGTACCACCTTTTGTTCAAGACACTTTAGCTATATCCGGAGCTACTCCCCGCTGCCGCTGTTCTCGAGGTTTAAACGCATATTGGACAGCACATCCTGTTGAAATTTATTTTGTAGTTCCTCCACTTCCTGAGGACTATGCGTCACCATGGAAGCGCTGAGAAAATCCGCTAAACCTATTCCGCCGTTCTCGGCCATAGCCTGTCCCATAACCGAACTGAACATCATCGTGGCCAAATTATTCCGGGATGACTTTTCATCCCGCGGAATGGTTTTTTCCATGGCTTTCAGGACAAAGCTAAGGAACAGACCTTCCAATTGTTTGGCACTTTCACGAATTTTTTGATCTTCACCGTTTTTCGGTACCTTTTTGGCCGTACCCTTTTCTCCGGTTTTTAAGGGATGAAACGAGTCCTGCCGAATGATGTCGGTAACTTTCATATTCTGACCTAATTAATAATTAATTTTGCATTCAAAGCTCCGGCCTGTTTTATGGCCTGAAAAATAGCAATGATATCCCGCGGTTTGAGGCCGAGCGTATTCAAAGCCGTGGCCAGTTCACTGACCGTCGTCGTCTTTTTAATGACCGCCGTTTGGGCCGCACCTTCTCTGACCTGGGTATCGGTGACATTGGCCACAACAGTCTGGCCGCCGCTGCTGAAAGGTTGCGGCTGTGAGATAACAGGAGCACTTCGTGTGTGAATGGTTAAATTTCCATGAGAGATCATCACTTCTTCTATAGTGACATTGCCTCCGGCCACTATGGTTCCGCTACGTTCGTTGATAACCACCCGGGCATCCAAATCATTTTGCACTTTTAAAGTTTCTACCCGGGCAATGAAATCGACTGCTTCGGCCTGGCTCTTTGTCGAATCCGGGAAATGCAACTCAACCAGACCGGGACTTACCGGCCGTGCATATGAGACAGCAGCGGAATCTGCAACGAACGATCGGTTGATGGCATCGGCAATGTGACGGGCTGTTACGAAATCCGGATCAAGTAAATGCAGGCCAACCGGCTGGCTCAGGTCAAGTGTCTGATTGGGAGGATCGACTACTAAATAGCCTCCGTTGGGAATACGGCCTACCAGAGCATTATTTTTACGAACCTTTTCCCCGCTGCCCGTTTCGATATTATAACCACCCGTGGAAACGGGACCCTGGGCCATGGCGTAATTTTCTCCGGTCATATCCCGAAGGGGGGTCATCAATAAAACACCGCCCTCCAGACTGGTTGCATCTCCTAAAGATGAGACCGTAATATCAAAGTGGGACCCCTTACGACTAAAGGAAGGAAGTGTGGCCGTAACCATGACCGCGGCAACGTTTCTGGTGCGCAGCTGAGCACGCGGCACAGTGATTCCGAATCTTTCCAGCATATTGCTGATGGTCTGTACGGTAAAAATAGCCCCTCTCCTGCTTCCCGAACGGTCTCCGCTTCCATCCAAACCGAGGATTAAGCCATAACCGACCAAAGAGATCTGATTTCCGTTTCCTACAGATACAATATCTTTAATCCGTACCTGACCGATCGTCTGTGATACCGTAACCAGTGCAATGACCAGCCAAATTTTCATTTTTAAACGTGTTAACATAGTATTACCCCGACTATACCGCTTTCATTTAAAGGCAAAATATCCGGCGCTGGCCGCCACCATTAATCCGCCCAGTAACCAGGTAAACAATTTTGGAAACGTTCCGGGAGGAAAAATAGAATTGGCTATTCCACTGCGACGATAAGTGATTTTGGCGTCGGCCACATTATATGAGAAAATCGTGTTTTCCGCTGTTATATCTCTGGGCCGGATAAAGCCCTCCAGCCGCATAAAATTAGCGTCGCCATTTACCCCGATCTTGCGCTCTCCTTTGATACGGAACATACCGTTGTCCGTTTTTTCCACAATGCGCACAGTGATCCGCCCCGTGAGGCGATCGCGCTGTTCGTTGCCGTCCTGTCCCTTATAATCGGAAGCGATTTTACCGGAACCTCCAAAAACAGGAATAAAGTTCGCAATGTTCCCTTTGGATTCTGCGCCGATCGACATATCCGTGTTGGATGAGCTGGAACTTTTTGATTCTCTTAAAGCATTTGCGTTTTCAGAAATAATTACGGAGAGCACATCGCCGACCTGATGTGCTTTGATATCGGAATACAGGGAATTGACCGATTGAGCGTTCAAAACGGTCAATGAAAGGACTAAAAATGCCATAAACGGTGTTGCTCTTTTCATAACGTGTTCCTTTGTTCAATACAAACCAGACCTCTGGCGGCTACCTTGGCTTTCAGTGCTTTGCCGGTCGGAATACTGTGTACGGTAATCCACTGCCCCAGACTTCCTGCCGTCTTAGCGATGCCTTCGGTCTGTACAACCAGATTGCCGGTCTTGATCTCAATTTCAACTTTTTCTCCCCTGTGAATTAAAGTCGCGGGCTGAAACATATCTCGTTTTATGATCCGGCCGGAGCGAATAGTACGCGTGGCTTCCGTTCCCTGTAATTGCTCGCAGGAAAACACATACTCCTGCAAATCCCGATCGATTACTACTTTTTCAAATCGGACCATATCGGGTTGGAAAGCCATACCGCGCTTAATACTCGACCGAGCCACCAGCACATTCTTCTTTAGAGCAACCTTTACACTGACCGGCATTTTTTTAACGAGCAGAGAATTAGACAGCAGCTGAACCCACAAGGTCCGGTATCCCAGCCGAACCGTTTGGTGCTGGTCGATGATCTGTATGGAATTCACACGGGTTGCTGACGGTAATTTTTCAGGAAAACGAAGATAGGTAATCGTAAGGTCTTCTTCCGGAACGGAGAATTGTTGTTGGTAATAGGCGCGGATCTTTTGTTTAATCTGCCCTCCGATTGTACTGTTCCGGGTGGCATAAGCCGGATGCACTCCGCTGATAAACAAAAAAAGAAGCCATCCAATGACTGTGTATTTTAACATCGATTTCATACTATCGTTTCAGGTTATTGGTCATTGCCATTAATTCATCCGAAGTTTTAACCGCTTTGGAGTTGATTTCATAGGCACGTTGAGCGACGATCAGATTGATCATTTCCTGGGCTACATCCACGTTGGATTTCTCGAGATAGCCCTGTACCACGGTACCGAAGCCTTCTTCACCGGCATTACCGAAAATCGGTTCTCCGGAAGCTTCGGTAACGGTAAACAGATTACTGCCTTTTGCTTCCAGCCCGGCCGGATTCATAAAATTGACCAGCTCCAGCTGCCCTAACTCTTCCGGTTCGGTTTCTCCGGAAACCATGACGGAAATAATACCGTCTTGACTGATCTGAATACTGTTTACATTTTCAGGAATAGATATTTCCGGGTAAACCTTAAGTCCCGAATTGGTTACCAGATATCCCTGAGAATTGACTTTCAAAGCGCCGTCCCGGGTATATGAATAGCTACCATCCGGCATCTGCACCTGAATAAATCCTTTGCCGTTGATCGCGATATCCAGAGGATTACCGGTTTCGGCAATATTCCCTTCCGAAAAGGAACGAAAGGTGGATACCGGTTTATTACCCAGACCGATCTGTAACTGGCCGGGTTTTTCATGACCTTTACGACCATCCCGGTCACCGGTTTTCATGGTCTCATACAGCAAATCCTGGAATTCGATCTCGCTCTTCTTGAAACCGGTAGTGTTCACATTAGCCAGATTATTGGCTATCACATCCACGTTCAATTGTTGAGCAGTCATACCCAGAGCGGCTGTTTTTAGTGCTCTTAGCATTGTATCTCTCCTAATTAATATTTCCCTACCTGGCCGGCAGCACGCTGAAAAACTTCATCCAATGTGCGCACCATGCGCTGCACGCTTTCAAACTGGCGTTGTACTTCGATTAATTGAATCATTTCATCGGCCGGATTCACATTGGACTCTTCCAAGAATCCCTGATGAAGTTCCGGCTTATCCACTGTTACCGTTTCTGCGTCGTTTTTGGCTTGAAATAAATTATTTCCGATTTTTTGCAGTTTACTTTTATCCTCAAAATCGACAATCTGCAGACGATCCATATAAGCATCATCCACATAGATTTCGCCGTTACGGGTAATGGTAATGTTTTTGGGCTGCAAAGACTTACCGATGATAGTAATCGGGCCGCCCTCTCCCATGACCATATCTCCGGAGGCTGTTCTCAGAATGCCATCATCATCCAGTTTAAAATGCCCGACCCGTGTGAAGAATTGTTGGCCGTCATCGTTTTCCACCGTAAAAAATCCGGGGCCGGATAAAGCGACATCCAGAGAGTTTGCTGTTTGCTTGAGCGTCCCCTGGCTGAAATCAATGGCTTCCCGTTCCCCGTTTCTGCTGGCCATTTTCTTATCCAGAGCATCAAAAAACAGAAAATCCCGTTTATAGCCCAGAGTGTTCATATTTGCCAGATTGTTGGCAATGGTATTATTCTTATCCAATTGCCCGACCAGCGCCTGTTTTAAGTTAGGTATCGTGACCCGCATAATTTCCTCGCTTTTATTCCTTTTGCAGTCGGAATTGCAAATACGATGCCATCTTTAACGGCATAGTTTTCGTAACTGAGGATAAAGGGGATAAGCCCGTATCAAAAGTTGCTTATATAATTATTTTCTAATGACTTATAAAGTAATATCCATGGGAGTTTTGAGGGCTTACATAAAACAATCTTGACTCAGGAAAGGATCGTTCAGGAAGTTTTTACTGCAAAGCGGGAAAAATTTACCTTAAGGGATTTGGCGTTTATTACACGCATTTCTACTGGTACATTAACTCGATAAGGTTACGAAGTTGATCCCTTTCTCCGGATTGATCCACAGGGATACGTAATAAAAACTGGTAGGAGTTTCCATCAGGTACACCGGCTTTGAAATCACCGCCCAGAGCACTAATCATAATCTGTACTACCGTTAAATCCAGATGGGAGCTGATCAGGTCCTGATCGAAGTGGCTTACGTTTATTTCCCGTTCCGAATACAGATGGACCTCAATCCAGTGGTTTTGTTTATTCTTTATCTTCAGATGAATACTCTTTTCTTCACCGATGGCCTTATGGTCTTCTTCGGGTAAATTATTCTCCATAAAGCGGATTAAAGAGACGAATACTTGTTGGAGATGAAAAGGGTTGGCCAGTACAGCCGGTAATTTTTGTGCACCCGAGCGATGCACGGTCACATTATTATCTTTCAACTCATAGGCAATTTGTTCCAGAGCGCTATTCAGGGCCTGGTTAACATCCACCGCTTTCCATGATTCATCTTCCGTTAAAAAGGCAAAATTGCGAACACTGGCAATTGATTGGGTCATTTCGTTTAAAAGACCGGAAATCCGCTCGAATTTTTTCCCGACCTGTTGCTCATTGAATTTCCCGCTTGCAACCTCCTTACGCAATAAATCGACCATAAGTTGAATAGACGTAATGGGTTGGCTTAGATTGTGTACCATATTAATCGCCAATTCTCCCAATTCCCTGTATCGGTCCCGGGAAAGACTGATTAACTGCTGTTGACGCAACTCTTTTTCGAGATTCTTTTGCACGGTAATATTTTTGGCGCTGGCAATGATGTAATCCACTGTACCCGTCATATTGCGAATCAGTCCGAAACTGATTACCACGGAAGTAGCATGCTCCTGATGCACTAATGAAGTTTCAAATTCGTTAAAGACTCCCCGGTAAATATTTTCCAGAAAAGTATCTTCGGAATCTTCCTCGGATAATTTGGCAATATTCACATCCGTCATCAGAAAATCATTCAGATTATGTCCGACGGCCACGGGTAATTCGAGATTGAGTAAATCCAGAGCTACTTTATTGGCGTATTCAATAGTACCATTGGGACGCAAAATAAAGATGGCATCCTGCAGATGTTCAAGAATGGTGATGGTAGTCGTATAGTCGCGGACAATATCCGGGGAATAATCCGTTTCACTCATTGCACAATCCATTATGTATCTAAGCGGTTGTCGGCATATTAAATGACAATATCTGTTTTCCGGCCGGGATATTTTTCAACCGGTGCACTTCTTTGCAGAACGCTTACGTTCAATCTTGGCCGTAAGCGGCGCACTTCGACAATCAATTCTTCGAAACGGCTGAATGAAATCTTCGACGTCATGACCAAATTATAACCCCGGATACGCATCAGATACCGGCCGTTACCAAGACCTAATACGATCCGTGCTTTTAAACGCGTGCCGATTCGCAATTTATGAAAGAGCTGACTCAGCCCGGGATCTTCGATAACCAGCAAAGTCGAATTTGATTTTTGTGACCGTCGTTTCAAGTGTACTCTCTATTTTTGGAGCTTGGTTTTTACTTTCAATAGGGTCTTGCTTAAAATTTGGGAAATACGTGCTTCGGTCAGATTGACTACCCGACCGATATCGGCCAATGTGAGCTCTTCATAGAAATAGAGAGCCATAATTAATTTTTCCCGGTCGGGCAATTCTTCAATTACTTTTTTAAGGTTCTCTTTCAGATCCTTTTTAATCAGTTCGTCTTCCGGGGAAATCTGCTCATCATCTTTCAGGGTATCGATCTTGTAGATGAATTCCCCTTCATCCCCACTGATCTTTGTATTGAGGGATGTAGTGTAAACCATCTGGGCGGTACTGATCAATTGAAAGTATTCTTTTTCGCTGATCTGCAGGTCTTCGCAAACTTCATCTATGGAAGGTTCGGTACCCAGTCTTGCGGTCAGTCGTTTGATACTGTTTTCCAGATTCTTGATCTGTTCGTATTTATCGCGGCCCAGCATGCCCTCTTTTCTAAGAGCATCCACCACTTCCCCGTATATCCTTTTATACGCAAACGCTTTAAAAGGAGTACCGGATTCGAGTTGGAACCGATCCAGCGCTTTCAGTAAACCGAATACCCCGGCCTGGTACAAATCATCCCGGTCGATCGTCGTGGAATAGGAAACGTTAAAGCGCCCCACAATATGCTTCACCAGAGGTGCATAGGACATCACAATTCTGTCTTTCAGCCGTTGATTACCGGTGCGCACATATTCCTGAACCAATGTTTCTCCATCCATGGCCCGGGTATTTTTTGTGTATAAGTCCATCAGTTAGTCTTGGTCTCCATGACCGTCTCGTTCTGACTTGCCTTTGGCCTGCCTGCCAGAAGCAATCCCCATCTCAATATTTTAAGACTCACTACAAATAGAAATATCATGCCGATGTAGACCATAAAACTACGCAGTAAACTGGTACCGATCGAGATGCCGTTTAGCATACAGGTCACAAAGGCCAACACGGAAATAAATAAGGAAAATCGTCCGATCAGTTTTTTCATAGATTCCATTCGAATTGAATCTTCTTATTGTTTCTTAATCGGTCAAAAAGATTGTTTCCTTTAGGATTTTGAATGGAATGGCCATGAAGCACTCTTCGGTTGAGTATTTTTATGGCATTGGATGCACTGCCATTGGGATAGGCAAGCACAAAGGGTTGTTGTGTCTTCACCGATCTCGTTACCATATCATCCTTAAGAATCGATCCACCCAAAATAATTCTACCGTTCAGAAACTTTTGAACCATTAAATTCATTTTTTTAAAAAGGATTTCTCCTTCGTCAGCAGAATTTACCATATTGGCTACCATGAAAACAGGTATATCCTTATTCACACTGCGGACAACCTTAATCACAGCATAGGCGTCCGTAATCGAAGCCGGATCCGGGGTGAGAACAACGACGATCTTATCCGCACCGAGTAAAAACGCAAGCACATTCCGGGCAATACCCGCTCCCGTATCAATAATGATATAATCATAATTAAAAGCGAACCCGGCAAAGGCCTGAGAAAGCTTTCTTAAAAACAGGTCTTCCGTCTCGATAATATCCATGGAAGCCGAAGATGCCGGCAAAATATCCAGACGGCGCGGACCATGTAAGATTATTTCATGTAACGGTGTGTCATTTACCATGACATCTTCCATTGTATATTGAGGACGCAGGCCCAGGATCAGATCTACATTCCCTAAATGAATATCGGCGTCAATCAGCAAAACCTTTTTATTTAATTCCTGCAGACTGAGGGCCATATTTACACTGATAGTGGATTTACCGACTCCCCCCTTACCACTGGTGACAGCGATTATCTGAGTCTGCTTGACATTTTTTTGTATCACCTTTTCATTGTGACCGGCCCTGGTCATATTCAAAACCACTTGTCTTTTATCCTCTTTCAAAAATCCGTTCAATTACGAAGTTTACATTTCCGGGTAGAATATCGATAAAGATTCTTTTTCCTTCACTCATAGCTGCTACCGGCAAATTCAGTTCCTTAATGATCGGAAATACCTTTCCCGCCTGCTTTGTTTCATCGAATTTGGTCAGTACGATACCATTCGGTTTGAGTAGCAGGAAGAAGGCTGAGGAAAGAAATAAATCTTTCAGGTCATTGCTCATACTAATCACCAGAAAGATATCGGTGGGATTTAATATCTTTACATACTCTTCCATCTTACTGAAATAATGAGAGGCAAAAGGGCTTTGGCCCGGTGTATCGACCAGCACCACATCATATTTATTTAATTTTTCCAGAACTTCCTGTAACTCATCCAAGCGCTTTTTTTCCAGAATTGTGGTACCGTTCATTTTGGAAAAAGCCTTCAATGCTTCCGAGGGACCGTATGGATCCGTTGAAACGATGGCCACTTCTTTCTTACCGAAGATCTTGGGGTGAGCTGCCAGCTTCATGGCCATGGTGGTTTTACCGACACCGGTGGCTCCTACCAGCAAAATAATTCTCGGTCCGTTAAGCGATATTCCCGAAGACAGATCAAAAGGTTTGAACAAATAACGCATCTCATTTTTACAAGCCCGAATAATCTCTTTGTCAGTGGCTTCCGGTCCTTTTTCAGCGAACTGGTATGCCCGTTTAATAACCATTTCGGCGATTTCCTCACCCAAACCTTTTTCTTTCATGTGATCCAGAATTCGCCGATAAGCTTCGGGGAAAACCTGATTGCTTTGTTCTTCCTTCCCTTGATTAAGTTGTTTAATCTCCTGTCGAAGTTCGGATAATTCATCCAGAATCTTCTTTTCCTGGCTTATTTCTTTGGGTTTACGGGCCAGAATATCGCTGATAACCTTATTGAAATCGTTTCCGGCTTTCTGTTCTGATTTCCCCCCGGTTGCCTGGGCAGAATGGGACGAAACGACCGGGGGAGACCAGGGTCGGGTTGGCGGTGTTCGTTCGTCAATCGAAACGGTGATCTCAACCAAGCCCTGTTTGTTTTTTGTACGTCCGGGGCTGATCTCTTTCGATTCGAGCAAAATAACATTATCTCCAAATTCCTGTTTGGCTTTCAGAATTGCTTCCGGCAAAGAGCGGCCTGTATATGACTTAACTTTCATCTGGATATTTTATAACTCCTACTGATTTTAGTTCCGTGTCGGTTGTTAGTTCTGAATAGGAGATAACGAATACATTGGGAAATACGGATTCGATGAATTTACGTACCGCCCGACGAATTTGCGGCGAAACCAGGATGATAGGTCGTACCCCTAAATTGGATATTTCCTCAATTTTTGCTGCCATGTTTTCAAACAGCGCATTCACCTGTTGCGGAGAAAAACCCAGATTTTGTAAATGCACATTATTATTGCTAATAACCTGCATAATATGATCTTCCAAACGGGGTTCGAGCATGGAAACCGTAACCCGTCCGTCTTCCGCCTTTAACAGGTCCGTAATCGTTTCTCCAAGTGCTGTTCTTGCATATTCGGTCAAAACGTCCGCATCCTTAGTAAAAGGTGCATAATCTGCTATGGTTTCCAGGATGGTTACCAAATTACGGATAGGTATTTTTTCCCGTAAGAGATTTTTCAGTACGGAACGAATCGTTCCCAGGGAGACCACATCCGGGACAAGACCCTCCACCAGGGCAGCATGGGTCTCTTTGAGATGGTCCAGCATGCGTTGGGTTTCCTGACGATCCAGTAACTTGAAGCAATTGGCTTTCAATACCTCCATTAAATGTGTAGCGATGACCGCAGGCGCCTCTACCACCGTATTTCCTGCCAGTTCCGCCTTTTCTTTTTCCCTGGGATTTACCCAGATAGCGGGCAGACCAAAAGTGGGTTCGGTCATTTTAATGCCCTGAAGCTCTAAGGTATCATCCGGATTGACCACCATATAGTGGTCCATCATGACCTGACCCCGTGCCAATTCCACACCGTAGATTTTAAATACATAATCATTGGCACTGAGCTGAATATTATCACGGATACGGATTGGCGGTACGAGTACACCCATATCGATAGCCAGACTCTTACGGATGGTTGTAATCCTTTTTAACAGATTCCCGCCCTGCTGTTCATCTACCAGGGGGATCAAACCATAACCCAATTCAATTTCAAATGGATCCGGATGTAAAAATTCTTCAATGCGTTCGATCGGTTCCACTTCTTCCACTTCCTCGGCAATAGCCTGCTGCTCACGTTCTTCCGCTTCTACCTTTCTCACCTGACGGGCCACGGCGACCATCAGCCCGGACATTACGATAAAAGGCAGAAACGGCAAACCGGGCATAATGCCCAATAAGGCCACCACTCCGGCCGAGGCAAATATTGCTTTGGGCTGACCGATCAACTGGCTGGCGATCTCCGTGCCCATACTATTCGATTGCGAAGAAGCACGGGTAATGACCATACCGGCTGCCACGGATACGATTAAAGCCGGAATCTGGGAAACCAGGCCGTCACCTATGGTCAGCAACGTATAAGTGGAAGCGGCATCGCCTACCGGCATACCTCTTTGCAGGGTACCAATCAGCAATCCGCCGATAATATTGACAAAAGTAATGAGTAGGCCGGCAATGGCGTCGCCACGCACAAATTTACTGGCACCATCCATAGCCCCGTAAAAATCGGCTTCTCTGGATATCTCTTCCCTGCGGCGTTGTGCTTCCAGATCATCGATCAATCCGGCATTCAGATCGGCATCAATCGACATCTGTTTTCCGGGCATGGCATCCAAAGTAAAACGGGCCGAAACTTCTGCAATACGGGTTGCCCCTTTGGTAATTACCACAAAATTGATGATCACCAGGATCAGGAAAATAACCGTTCCAACCACATAATTGCCCTGAACCACAAACGAGCCGAAAGCTTCGATGATTTCCCCGGCATAGCCCTGACTCAGAATAAGGCGGGTCGAAGAAATATTCAATGAAAGCCTGAATAACGTTAAAATCAACAATAATCCGGGAAATACTGAAAAATCGAGAGGGCGCATCACGAAAAGAGTAACAAACAAAACGACCAGGGCACTGGTGATATTCATAGCCAGCAACATGTCCAAAATAAAGCTGGGCATGGGGATGACCATGACAATCAAAATGAGCACCACACCACCGACTAAAAGAATGCCGCTGTTGCGGGAAATACGATTTAAGGTAGAATTGGTTAATTTATCATCCATTTACTTCTCCTAAACGAGGCAGATTCCGGGGATCGTTCTGATAGATCTGGCTTAAGATTTCCGCAACCGCCTGGTAAAATTCTACCGGGATTTCCATCCCTATTTCACAAATTTCATACAGACTTCTGGCCAGGGGCTTGTTTTCTACCACCGGAACTCCATTGTCATGGGCAATCCGTTTTATCCTTTCCGCTACCTTTAATTTACCCTTGGCAACGACCTTGGGAGCATCCATATTACTGGTGGGCTCGTACTTCAAGGCAATGGCTAAATGCGTCGGGTTGGTGACAACCACGGTTGCTTCCGGTACTTCCTGCATCATACGACGAAAAGCCACTTCCTTTTGTTTAGACCGAATTTTTGATTTCACATGCGGATCACCCTCATATTGTTTGGTCTCCTCTTTTACCTCTTCCTTACTCATTTTCAGGCTCTTTTCATGTTTATAGCGCTGATAACCGAAATCGGCAAAAGCCATGACCAGCAAAGCAAGAATAACTTTAAATGAGAGATCATAGATTACCTGCCCTAAAAATGAAACGATCTCTCCCACCGTGCGATGCGGCAGAATCAGGAACTCATACCTGTATTTATTTAATACATAATAGCTGATCACTGCCAAAATCAATATTTTTAAAATACCCTTCACCAATTCCACCAAAGAACGGGAAGAAAACATATTTTTCAGACCGGATAAAGGGTTTATCTTTTTGAAATCGGGATTGATCGCTTTTTTGGCGATGATGAATTTTATCTGTGCGACGTTACTCACAACCGCTGCAATTAAAATAAAACCCATTACCGGCAGGACCAGGGCAGCAAAAACTTTCATGAATCCGATCATTTGACCCGGAAGGCTCTGAACCGTCAGTTGCATATTGGAAGATTCGTGGTAGGTGGTGATCATAAAATTATTCAGAACATGCCCGAAAAAAGATGAGCTGGCTTTGAAGGCCAGAATCGCACTGATTAAAACAGCTACCGCATTCAGCTCCTGACTCTTGGCCACCTGGCCTTTATCTTTGGCGTCCTCGCGCCGCTTCGCGGTAGGTTGTTCTGTTTTATCCTGGGCATCGTCAGCCATAACCTACAAACTCCTCACGATCGTGGTTACAAATGTTTGCATCTGATCATTCACATAGCCGAACAAAGACTGAAAGATCTGCAAAGAAAAAATCAACAAAAAAATACCCGCCCCAATCTTAAGGGGAAGGCTGATGAAAAAGATGTTCAACTGCGGCATAACCCGGGCCATGAAGGCAATCGCCACATCGGTAACCAGGAGAAAGACCATAGTCGGCGCTGCAAAACGCAATGCCATATCATATATAATCCGCCCCCCGTTCACAAAAGTCCTGCCGATCTCAGGCCGGAAAGTTTCCCCACCGAGATGAATCAATTGGAAATTCTGAAACAGGGTTTCTATCAAAAAATAGTGTCCGTTCGTAACCAGAAAAAATATAACGATGATCAGCAACCAAAAATTACCGATAATCGGTTGCTGATTCTGGGTGCTGGGATCAAAGACATTCATAATGGCCATACCCATTTGATAACCGACAAATGCTCCGGCTACAGAGAAGGCTTCAAAAACCAGCCGTGCCCCGTACCCAATCAACATACCGGTGAATACTTCCCCCATAATGGCCACAACAAAAGGTAAAAAGGTCGTATAAGTCGTATGGAATCCACTAATTAACAGGGGTGAAACGATGAGGGTCAACAGAATACTCAAAGCAATACGTATTTTCACCGAGACCACGGCATAGCCTATGATGGGTAAAGTGGCGATCATAGCCGACATGCGGCTGAATACCAGCAGATAAACCGGGAGATTGAGGCTTATTTTGTCAATCAGTTCATACATAATCAATGAGGCATGGTTGCAATAAAATTAAAAATTTCCGTTGTGAAGCCCAACAATAGATCAAGAAACCAGGGCATCAATAAAAAAATAACCAAAAAGACGATTACGATCTTGGGTACAAAGGTCAGAGTCATTTCATTGATCTGAGTCGTCGCCTGGAAAACCCCGATCAGCAATCCGATGATCATCCCTGTTCCCAGGATAGGCAGCAGAATATACATAGTCGTCATCAGAGCCTCGCGGCCAATATAAACAACAAAATCTGTGGTCATGATTAAAATCCCCGAATTAATGATTCGACAATCAAATACCATCCGTCCACCAGTACGAAGAGCAACAGCTTAAAAGGCATGGCGATCATAACCGGTGGCAACATCATCATACCCATGGAGAGCAGCACGCTGCCGACTACCAGATCGATAAGCAACATGGGCAGATATAGTAAAAACCCGATTTGAAATGCGGTTTTTAATTCACTGATAATAAAGGCGGGAATTAAGGTAGAAAGCGATACATCGGCGGCCGTTTTCGGTTTGTCACCTCCCCGCAGATCAATGAATAATTTCAGATCCTTTCGCCGGGTCTGTTTCAGCATAAAAGCCTTAACCGGCTTACTGGCCCGGTCCAGAGCTTCCTGTTGAGTAATTTGTTTATGAAGATAAGGTTGCAAAGCCTGACTATTTACCTGATCAATAACCGGTTTCATGACAAAAAAAGTCAAAAAGAGGGCCAGACCCACCAGTATCTGATTGGAAGGAACATTTTGCGTGGCCATACTTTGTCGCAGAAAATGAAAGACCACCACAATGCGCGTAAAAGAGGTCATCATAATCAGGATCGACGGTGCCAGACTTAAAATCGTGATCATGAATAAAATCTGCATAGTCGGAACCAAATCGGCAGGACTGTTCGATTTACTTACCCCGATACTGATCTTAGGTAATGCCGATTGAGCATCGACCCAAGCAGGAACGACAAACACTGCCAAAAGAATAATCACTAAAATTCTAAAGACTTTTTTATTTTTCATCATTTTACTCGTAATTATGTGCCTCAGATAATGACAAATTACGTGCCAGAGATTTATACGCTGTATTTGATGTTTTTCAAAGAATCAATCATAATGTTAAGTCGTTAAAAATCTATTATTTATGGTTTACAGTGCAAGGAGGGTGTAGCAACAAAAGAACAACTTTATTTAAAAGGACAAGTAAAGATTGCTTGAAAGGGGAAATTATTTCCGTTTTCAGATTTGGAATATTCTTTATGAAAAATCCCCTTGCCTGCATTACCGGGCAGCGGTTCATCCGGTAGCGCTCCTCTTTGGTGAAGCGCATACCGGCCTGCTATTCTCTCGCTAACTTAGAGGCCGGACTGTGATACGGATCAGTCCTTCGGAACAAAAATTATCCGGATGTGCTGTAGTTTTGGCTCTACCGGGGTTCTTGTGAAGTCATCTATTAAATAAAGACTGACAATATGATTTTACTGCTTCGATCATTTTTCATCTAATAATAAAAGTATCCGAAGGATACGAATATAAGTAGCCACAGGCGGAGCCTGTGGTAATGCGGTAAAAGCGAGCGCGACGCTGAAGGAAAGTATACGGAGTGAAATTAGCATAAAGAACTCAATGTAATGAAAAACTAAATTTATAAAATTTCCCGTTTTTTCAGATCGTCCGGTAGTGGGCGATTTCTCTATGGGTTAACAGACTGCACCCGAGGTTTATTCAAATGTCCCTGACGGGACATGCTACTTTTTTGTCTACCCTTTCCCGGCGATAAATCGCCGGGCTAATAGCAAACATCCCTGCCGGGATTGTTTGTTAACCAATCGGTATTCTTTTGGCTCGGCCATTTAATGTGGGCAGGATTTTGTCAGGTGAAAAAAGGCTCTATGTTGAATTGTGCGGATTACTACGAGCGCGATGGTTAAAAGCCGTATTTGCTAAAGTGATATTTTGGAAATCACAAAAAACAAGCAACAAATAACAATGGCGCCAAAATCCCAAATTTAATAGTCATCCAAAGGATGATGGTTGCTTGATATTTGAGTTTTTGTTTTTTTGGGATTTATTTGATTTTTGTTATTTGTACTTTGGAATTTCAGGTTACAATTAAAGGTACGTAAAAAAGTATTGAGTTTACGGTTAAACGATCCTGGGCAACTTAAGGCTGTTATCTTTTGATTGTGTACTCATTTTCCCAAAGGGAAAATCTGAGATTAGCCCGCCAATTTATTGGCGGGAAATGATAAGAGCGTATTTGAGGTCGTCCCGTCAGGGACGGATGATTAACCGAATTCCCCGCAGGATTTTCATTTGAAAAATCGATATCATAGTGAAATTTAATAATTAGCTTACCCGCACAAAATGCCATAGAACCAAAAATAAGCTTTGACCGGAAAAGAGGATTATTTTTTCGGCTTTACGGGGTTTCTTGTGAAGCCGTATATTAACTGAAGACCGATAAAAG
This sequence comes from Calditrichia bacterium, assembly GCA_026983775.1. Lineage (GTDB taxonomy): Bacteria > Calditrichota > Calditrichia > Calditrichales > Calditrichaceae > JALSTK01. The sequence goes on along the minus strand of JALSTK010000068.1, from coordinate 213 downwards.
GAATGAAACAATTCTTTATGGTTTCGTTCATCTTGTATTTAAAGAAATAGTATCCGAAGGATACGAATATAAGTAGCCACAGGCGGAGCCTGTGGTAAAGCGGTAAAAGCGAGCGTGACGCTGAAGGCGTCGAATTTGGGACACAGAGCATGGAGATCCTATATATTGAAAGGCCTGGTTTATTTTACCGCTTTGCGGTAACATTATTCGGTT
>JALSTK010000067.1 GCA_026983775.1 Calditrichia bacterium | reverse complement strand
ATTTTCTACCCCCCCGCCTGCCGCGGGCACGACTTCCCCTTTAATTCCCCTTCCCTTATGCATAAGGGAAGGGGTTAGGGGTAGGGTTAGTAAATAGACCTGATCGATGGCGAATACAAAACTATTCTATAAATCCTTAAAAAAATAATGAACTTTTTATTAGATAAAAATTATTTTGGACAGCAGTGATTTAATATATGACTTCACAAGAACCCCGGTAGAGCCCAAATCCTAATTAACCGAGCATTCATACTGAGGTATAAAGGGTTAAAAGCAGTAAGCATAAAAAACGATGGTTCCCTGCTCTTCCGGGTCAGGATAATATTTATAATCAGGCTGTTTTCATAAAAATTGATCTAAATGTGATCTTTCCCTCAAGTTTCGGTTAATTATTTTAATACCTTGCCGATGAATTGCTAAAATGCCATAGGTCGGAAAAGGAATATGTCGAATAAAAAAAGCAGCACTATCTTAATCGTCGATGATAATCCTCTGAATTTAAAAATGTTACGTGTCATCTTAAAGAATGAGGAATATAGTTGTTTGGAGGCAAGCGACGGCGTTCAGGCAATTCAAATAGCCAAAAACGAAAAACCCGATTTAATTTTACTGGATATCATGATGCCGCGTATGGATGGGTATCAAGTTTGTCAAACGTTAAAGAGAGAGGAAGAGACGGCAAATATCCCGGTTATTTTTCTGACTTCCAAAACCGATGCAGAAGGGATTGTACATGGATTCGAGGTCGGAGCATCGGATTATGTAACCCGTCCCTTCAATCGCATCGAACTGCTGGCCCGGATTAAAACCCATCTTTCTCTAAAACAATCTCAGGAAAGAATCCTTGAACTGGAACGACGCAATTCGATCCTGGCCATGATCACTACGACCAACCATGAAATAAATCAACCCCTTACCGTGCTCAATGGGAACCTTTTTTTGTTGAAAGATTCCTTAAACATTGCAAAGCTGACCAAAGAGCAGCAATCCTATTTTCAGCGGATCGATCATGCTATCGAAAAGATCCGTGACATCCTGATCAAATATCGACGCGCCGAATCCATGCGTCTGGAATCCTATAGCGGCAAAGAAAAGATGGTTGTCTTCGATGACAAATGAAAACGGTCCAAATAGCGAAGTTCGCTTCCGGGTGGAAATCACTTATAGTTCATAGCCGGCCTCAAGGATGCTCTGCTTTACCTGATCCAGGTGTTTTTCATCCGAAAGCTCAAATTCAACACAATTCTCCTGTAAATGCACTTTGACTTCAGATGTATCCTCAACTGCGACGACGGCTCGTTCCACATTCTTCGCACAATGCATACAAGTCATTCCATTTACAGCTAAAACAATTTTTCCCATTTTATTATCCTTCCCCTTTGTCCAGATTGTGGACAGCCGGATTTTATCTAAATAATACAAGCCTAACATAAAGAGCAAGGTGAATGATCCGAATAGACGCAGCCATCCCGGTAACCAGTCATGTTGATGTACCGTTAGAAGATCGCTTATTTCGGGCAGAATGGTCAGTAAATTAAAACCATAGCCTATACTCAAACTGACCCCGGCAATGGATATCAGATAGATTGCGGTAGATTTTTTACCTAAAATTTTCATAACCGTACTCAGGTTAACCGCATTTGTAGCCGGCCCGCTCAGTAAGAAGACTAAAGCGGCACCGGGAGCTAATCCCTTCATCATCAATGCCGCTGCAATCGGTGTGGAAGCAGAGGCACAAACATAAATAGGAATACCAATGGTTAGCATGATCAACATGGATAGAAAAGGACTACCGAGGTATTGCCCGAAAAAATTATCCGGGAACAAGACACCGACCGCCCCGGCGATCAGAATTCCGATTAGAAGCGTATTCGCGATAGACCCTAATAATTCATATTCGACGTAAGAAGGAATCCTCTTTAAACGCTTATAGAATTCATCCTGAGCAGTTTCTATACTTTCTTTGCTCTTGGAACGATTTTCTTTTTCCTTATCAAACAGATTGATGAGTATACCGGAAATGAGTGCCGTGACGATTGAAGCGATAATCCTGGCCACAGCAAACAACCCGCCCATCAAGGAGTAGGTTAACATAAAACTATCGGCCCCAATCTGTGGTGTGGTTACTAAAAAAGAAACCACGGAACCCCTGGAAGCACCACTCCTCTTTAAAGAAGTGGCCACAGGTACAACTCCGCAGGAACAGAGGGGCAATGGAATTCCAAACAGAGTTGACTTAATCACCGATGCTAAATTGCCCTTTCCCAGATGGCGCTTTACAATCGATTCAGGGAAAAATACATGCAGAACACCGGCTACCAAAAAGCCGAAAACAAGATAAATCGCCATCTCATTAAAAAAATTGGCCGTCTCTTTTATGAAGGATAGCAGATACTCATAGACCATACTTGACCTCAATTCATTTGCCCCAGACACATCTTCAACAAAATATTTTCTTATGAAAACAATTTCCCTTAAAAAACATCCTGAGCGCTTTTTTTATTCCATCCTGTTCATCAAATCCTTTTCGTTCCTTTACGATAATTAAAAGAGAAATAGAGGAAGGCCCGGGAATATGGATCAAGGTTGTCTTCTTTGTAAATATTATTAAAGTCCCCTTTTAAGCATCCGATTATCCGGCTAAAGAATGCAGTATAAATCGACTCAATGAAAGATTATGTCCGAAACAAAAGAGACGAATCAATCCGATACAATCCTCATCGTAGACGATAATAAGCTTATTCTCCGCATCTTCGAAAAAATTTTTGCGGAGAATAACTACGAGATCATTTTAGAAAGCAACAGTACAAAAGCAGAGGAACTGGCCGTAACGTTGCAACCCGATATTATTCTGCTTGACGTCATGATGCCTTATATCAACGGTTTTACACTCTGTTCCAATTTAAAAAATAATGAAAAGACAAAACATATACCCGTCATCTTCATTTCGGCCCGTAGTAGTACGGAAGATATTGTTCAAGGTTTCCAGGCCGGCGGTATCGACTATTTAACCAAACCGATCCAAAAAGAAGAGGTTTTAACCCGGGTACGTACGCACCTCAGTCTGGAACACTATAAAAAGGAATTGGCCCAAAAAAATGCCGAACTTCAGTCTATTAACGCTAATCTGGAAAAATTGGTGGAGGAAAAAACCAAAGCGCTGATTTCTCAGGAAAAGCAGGCCATTATCGGCAGCATGATTACCGGAGTGGTCCATAACTTTCGCTCTCCTTTGACCGCAATACTGGGCTATCTGGAACTTCTGGAAGATGAACTTAGTGAGGAATCGAAGCTCTTTGTCAATCAGATTCAGGAAGCGGCCGAATACCTCGAAGAAATGATGAATGGCCTGATGATTAAATCCCGCATGGATCAAAGCACCAAGACGGAACAGGTCGATTTAAATGCCCTAATTCACCGGGAACTTGAATTTTTTAACGCCAATTTACGTTTTAAACATGAGATTGAAAAAGAACTGCATCTGGACGACTCTTTACCCAAGGTTACTGTAATGTACTCGGATATTGCCCAGGTCTTTGAAAACCTGGTTAATAATGCTATAGATGCCATGTGGAAAAGGCCGCTACAAAAATTAAGTGTAAGCACGGAGCAGGATCAAAATTATCTATACATTAAAGTATCCGATACAGGATGCGGAATTGAAGCGGATAAACTACCCATGATTTTTGATCCCTTTTACTCATCCAAACCACGTAAAGACGAGACAAAGGAAGGCGAACCCTATGGAACCGGTCTCGGTTTACATACCTGTCAAACCATCCTGAAGCGCTATAACGGATTCCTGAAAGTACAATCCGAACCTGATCAGGGCAGCACCTTTACAATCGTCTTACCTAAAACAGCCGATAAGCGGGCCTAGTTTCCTACCTTTTTGCAAAATTTCATTAAAAAACATTAATTTTTTTTCCATACATTTTATTGACAAATGAACATATGTTCATTATATTGAGATCGATTAGAATGAACATAAGTTCAATTGAGGAAGCCATGCGCGGTCCGTATCGCAGAAGGCAGGTAAATCTGCCACCCCGATTCAATCACTTTAAACCGGCAGGAATTCCGGCTCAGGCTCTGGAAGCGGTCTATCTGACCTTTGATGAATTTGAAGCCATACGATTAGCCGATTATCAGGGGCTGGATCATCAGCAGGCAGCGGATCAAATGCGGATATCCCGGCCGACTTTTTCACGCTTAATCGAAAAAGCACGACATAAAGTTGCCCAATCCCTTATCGAGGGTAAAATGCTACGCATCGAAGGTGGACATGTTGATTTTAGCGGGTATGTATTGGAATGTCCGGACTGCGGACGCATTTTTGATCCCGGGCAGCAGGGCACCGCTGCAGTCTGTCCGGATTGCGGATCGGCCCGGGTCCAACCCTGGAGCGGTGCCGGTAGATACGGTCATGGCAGAGGTAAATTCCGAGGGGGAAGATGATGAAAATAGCAGTTGCTTCCGGAAAAGGAGGAACCGGCAAGACATTTATTTCCACCAATCTGGCTTACATTGCTGCGGATCAGGGTTCTGTGCATCTTTTTGATCTGGATGTGGAAGAACCCAACGCCCATCTTTTCTTTCCGGAAAGGGTTAGGGACAGTCGGGCGGTTCGGCGTATGATTCCGATCGTTAATGCCGAAATCTGTGATCATAAGGGCATTTGTACCCAGGTTTGTGAATATCACGCTATTATTTCTCTTGCGACGACGACCATGGTTTTTCCGGAGTTGTGTCATAGCTGTTATGGTTGTCTGGAACTCTGTCCAACCCGGGCCATAAGCGAGGGTTTTAAAGAAATCGGGAAAATTCACCGCTCCGATACCGGTGGATTGCATTTAATCACCGGTGAATTAAAAGTCGGTGAATCCGCTGCCCCTTCATTAATTTCCGAAACGAAAACCAGCGTCCCACAAGAAGCGCAGATCAATATTTATGACGCACCGCCCGGTACATCCTGTCCGGTCATCGAAGCGGTGAAGGATATGGATTATATCATTCTGGTTACAGAGCCAACCCCTTTCGGCTTGCATGATCTGGACTTAATGGTGCAGACTATCAATCAAATTGATCGTCCTTACGGTGTAGTGGTTAATAAATCCCAGGCAGGAAACAATCTCATCGAATCCTATTGCACTGAACACGGTATTGAAATCATTGCCCGTTTCGCGCAAGATATCAATATTGCCAGGGCCTATGCTCAGGGAAAGATCGTCAGTGCCGTGTTTCCGGAAATCAGGACTCGGTTCGAGACATTATTGCAACGGATTCGGGAGCGAATGATATGAAGGAAATTGTAATCATGAGCGGAAAGGGTGGAACCGGCAAGACCTCATTCACCGCAGCACTTGGTGTATTGGCCGGTAAGCAGGCGATTGTTGCCGATTGCGATGTGGATGCGGCTAATCTACACTTGCTGTATCAACCGGAAATTCTCGAAGATCATAACTTCCTGAGCGGGAAGCTGGCCGTTATTGATTATGACACCTGCATCGATTGTGGTGTGTGTCGGGACAAATGCGCATTCGATGCGATTGATCTGACGGATGGTAAATATGTTATCAATGAAATTTCTTGTGAAGGGTGTGCGGTGTGCAGCTACCTTTGCCCGGAGCACTCCATCGAAATGAAGGATAATCATGCCGGGAAGTGGTTTATTTCCAAATCGCGTTTCGGAACCTGGATGGTCCATGCCCATTTGGATATCGGTCAGGATAATTCCGGTAAACTGGTCAGCAAAGTAAAAGACGAAGCGAAAAAACTGGCTAAAAAAAATGAAATACCTTTCTTATTGGTTGACGGGCCTCCTGGCGTGGGGTGTCCGGTTATTTCGGCATTTGCCGGTGTGGATCATGTGCTAATTATTACCGAAGCTACTCAATCGGGGTTTCATGATTTAAAACGGCTAACGGAATTAATTGAATTTTTCAAAGCGCAGGCTTCCTGCGTCATTAATAAATATGACCTGAATGAACCGATCTCGGGAACAATTGAGGAGTTTTGTAATGGGCACAGCATTCCTGTGCTGGAAAAAATTCCTTTTGATGAGACGTTCTACGAAACGCTTCAAAATGGAAAAACCATAGTGGAGAGCGAGAATAAGAATTTAAAATCAAAGATAGAACATATCTGGCAATTTTTAAAAAATGTGGAGGGATAGCAATGAAAGTAGCTTTCACGGCATACGGTAACAGTTGGAATGAACAGATCGATATTCGTTTTGGCCGCGCCAAAGGCTTTTTTATTGTCGATAGTGAAACAGAAGAAACCGAATATTTGGACAACCGGGTCAATCTGGAAGCGCAACACGGCGCAGGCACCAGTTCCGCTCAGATGATCGCCAATGCCGGCGTATCCGCTTTAGTCACCGGGAAAGTCGGTCCTAAAGCAGGAAGCGTTCTGAAAACCGCCGGGGTTAAAGTATATGGTGGCATCGGTTATGCTTCTATTAAAGAGGCATACGATAAATTTAAAAAGGGTCTTTTAATCGAACAGGATTATTAACATCCTGAATTTAAAAAGAAGGAGGTATCATTATGCCAAGAGGAGATCGTACAGGCCCCAACGGTTTTGGGCCCATGACCGGTCGCAGATTGGGATATTGCGCCGGATATGATTCACCTGGATTCACCAGAGGCTATGGTATGGGCTGGGGAGGCGGCCGCCATGGTTATGGTATGGGCTATGGCCGTGGTTTCGGCTATGGAGCCTATCCGGGCTATATCCCCCCTGCCCCTGCCGTTCCTTACAGCAAGGAACAGGAAACCGGGGTTTTAAAAAGCCAGGCCGAAGCCTTGCAGAATCAACTAAAGGCGGTAATGGATCGGCTGGATCAGCTCACAAAATCCTCTGATCAGAACGAATAGTTCTGTTTTTCGGTTAGAAGAGAAGCTGCTTAGAAATGAGCAGCCTCTCTTTTTCCCCCTGAAATAATAATTTTCATAATTCATTCTTAAAATTCTGGAATTTCTAATTTGTGTTGATTATATTACTCTTGTTTAATCGAGCAGGACCTTGTTTAACAAACTAAAAGATTCCCATGAGAAAGAAACTTCACGGTATAAGTCGAATTGATTCTAGAAGTACCCATGGCTGGTACGCCAGAATCTATGCCAATGGGGGCGTATTTGCTTCCAAACTATTTAGTGACCGTCAGTTCGGCGGGAAGCAAAAAGCCTTGGATGGGGCTATCAAATGGCGAGATCACAATCAGATGGTGGCCGACCTGAACAAAAAAAAGCCTTCCATTGCCAAAAGGCCTCCCTTCTTTGACAAGAAACCGAAAAACAATGTAAGCGGCGTAGTAGGCGTTCATAAGGTACACAGCTTCAGCAAGGGGAAGGATATTGTCTATATCCAGGCAACATGGAGTGAATTCGGGAGAACCAGGTCAAAGAAATTTTATGTGAGTGCCACTCGTACCGAAGAAGAAGCCTTCGAGCAGGCCATTGCTCTACGTAAGCAGAAAGAACAGGAACTATATGAAAAATGGCAGCAGATGATCCGGGAAGAAGAGAAGAATAATAAATAACAAACTACTATATCCCATCATACAAAGCATTTAAAAGTTCGTATGTTTTTTCCTGATCTTTTTCTTCAACGTACAGGTCCACTCCTTGGGCCATTCCCGACGAAGTAGTACCCAAAATACCTACATCGGGTGATTTTAACACGCATCCGATCTGATGTCGTTCCAATATCTCTTTAGCCTGTTCGGCAAAAACCCGATTAGGAAAATTTTTTATCAATACGATGCGGCTCATTAGGGAATATCCTTTTATTATTAGAATTTATTTGGTCAGGCGCTTTATTCAATTTAATTTATTTCTTATATCAACTACTCTCTATCGAAACTTAAAATGCCAAATTTTGTTTTTAGTTTCAACTATATTTTTATCTTGACAGATAATACCTTTTATAGATATCACTAAACTCTTGTAAAATGAACTTTTTCTAAAAATATTTCAGAGAGACCATACCCAATTGGCGAGAATATTTATGGATTCCCGTTTTCACGGGAATGACACCTGTTTTCGCATGGCAGTAACATCGTGTCATACCTGTCCGTACCGTGTCATGCCTGCCCGGCCTTTGGCGGGCCCAACTTGATTGGGAATCCAAAAGAATCAGAGGATGAAAGCTACTAAATTTTTGGGCCCATCGAGATTAAAGAGAAAGAGCTAGATTTTGAGCCAGCTCTTTCAGAATACCGGCTGCTTTACCCTGCAGGAACAAATCGGTTATCGAATTCGAAAAATTGGATGGTTCGACGTTTACTTCGATGATGGTTGCTCCCTTTTCCCCGGCCATGGAGGGAAGCATAGAAGCCGGCATAATTTCTCCGGTAGATCCGATGACAAGCATTACCTCCGCCTGTGCTGCCTCGTTAAAGGAATCACTTCGGGCCGGTTCCGGGATGGGTTCTCCGAAGAACACAAAATCCGGTTTTAACAGGCCTCCGCAAGAAGAACAACTTGGTGGCAATTCATCCAAATTAATTTGTTCAACCAAAAACTGCCTGTTACATCGCATACAGCGTAATGTATGGGAGGTACCGTGAAACTCGATCACCCGCCTGCTGCCGGCTTGTTGATGCAAATGATCTATATTTTGGGTGATTATCGATTGAAGCAGGTTCCGACGTTCCATCTCAGCCAATACAAAATGGGCAGGATTTGGCCGGGCTTTACCAAAAAAATCATAAAATATTTCTTTTATCACCTGCCAGGAGTGCGCCGGATGTTTTAAAAAATAATGGATATCCAGGACGGTCGGATCGTAGCGACTCCACAGGCCATTTTCCCCCCGAAAGGGAGGGATGCCACTCTCCACCGATATACCCGCGCCGGTAAAGGCAACCGTATGGGAGGAGGATTTCAAAATTTCTGCGGCACGATTAATATGTCGGGAATGATCCACTATCAATCAACCTGGAATTTATGTCATCTTAATTAATTACAAAAAAGGACCGGAACTAGGCCATTTGAGGAAATTTATAGAGTGCATTGGTCAACAGGTCGCCCACATCATATTTCACATCCGGAATGAGGAATCCGTTTTTCTGAGTATTACTGGTATCAAAAACAAAAGCCTTATCAATATGTTCAAAATCTTCCAGGTCTCTGGCACTCTTTTTCGTGCCGAAGATGGCGGCCACAACCACCTCTTTGGCACCGGCCTTTTTTAAAAATTCGGCTGATCTTTTAAAGGTCAGGCCGGAATCCGTAACCACATCAACGATAAGGATTGTTTTATCTTTGACACTTTCCGGACTGGTACTTACGAAATTGGGGTCCTGTCCGCGCATAGGAGTTAAAAAACCAATTTCACGATCATAATCGCTCAATAAATAACCCGGTAATAAGAACAATCCGCTTCTTAATAGAAAGAGACACATACCTACATTTTTAAAAACTTCTTCCCTGCGGATCATATTGAAAAACTTATGCCCGAATTGTACCAACAGTTTTCGTGTCTGTTGCGCATCCTTACAATTTTTTATCTCTTTTGCTAATTTCTTCATTGCCATCTCCCGTGCCAGTGTTTTCTATTAACCCGTAACGACTTGCATGGTTTTATAATTAAGTTCCGATCCCATGGCGCTGTGTGGTATCGAAAAGACGATCAGTAAAAGGATAGCTGCCCCCACGATCCACCAACGGCTTTTTTCGATCGGCAATTTATATGCAGCAAACAGGGCAATCAGCCAGCCTATTGCCGCAAATAATGTTTTGTTATCCGTTAAATCAAATCCAAATGGGATACCTGTCCAGTATGCATCAAAAGCATATTTTTGAACGAAGGGTCCTAACACCAATCCACCCAGGACAAGAATGATAAAGGTCGCCAAGACATACCCTTTCAGATGCGCACCTTTAACCAGAGCCAAAAAGGCGGTATAAACGGAGAAGAGCATGGCTAAAAACATAAACGATATATGGGGAATAAGAACGCCTAAAGGGACGGCTCCTTTGAATCTTGTGACCACGGTTTTATGAGGCGGAATGGTCCAATTTTTTATCCCTTTTTTCAGCATTACAAAATATTCCAGTTTTCCGGCCGGAGGTTGATGAGGCAAATATCCTACTCTTGATCCTTCCTCATATTTCATGGGGAAATACGTCCAACCCGTATCCACTTTAAAGCGCCGATAGGCCAGTAACACCTGATAGGAAGTATCCGTAAGTGTTACGTGTACCAGTTGATCTCCCGGACCGCCATGGCTCCGATCGAACTTATAGGAGATAGGCATTCCGTCTACCGAGGCCTTCCCGGAGACAGGATAAGTAGGTCCGGTTAATTTTTGATAGACTGCGGCACTTAGTGTAATAATAACGGCGAACAACCAGCGAAGCCAATTCTTATTCATTGAGCATAAACCTCTGTTTTATGTTTGGAATTCACTAAATATAATAATTTCAACAAAATATGCATAATTTTTTTTACATCGCCCCGAAGAATCCAATAGAATTTATAATTTAAATCAAACTGTTTTCGGATACGATTGCCGGAAGTAGTTGTAGATAAAATAAGTTTTTACTAATTTACCCTAAAAACAGATGAAAAGGAATTATGAATATGAGCCGAATTCCGGATTTTGATTGGGGAAAAAGCGGTTCGTTATTTCGGGCCCACCCCTGGCACGGTGTTAATCCTGGGCTGGACGCCCCGGAGATTGTTACTGCTTATATCGAAATGTTGCCCACAGATACCGTAAAATACGAATTGGATAAACAGACCGGACTTCTTAAGATCGATCGTCCCCAGCGGTTTTCTTCCATGCCACCCATGCTGTATGGATTTATTCCCCAAACCTATTCGGGACCAAAAAGTGCCGAATACTGTAATAAAAAAACGAATCGTACCGACATTATCGGAGACGAGGATCCCGTGGATATTTGTATCTTGACCGAACGACCCATAACATCCAGCAATATTCTGGTACCGGGCGTGGTAATCGGTGGTTTCCGCATGATCGATAATAATGAAGCGGATGACAAGATTATTGCTTACCTGAAAGGTGATATGGTGTATAGTGAATGGGAAGATATCACCGATATTCCGGAGAAACTAATTGAGCGCTTGCGGCATTACTTCCTGACTTATAAAGATATCCCCGGAAAAGAACGACACTTGGCGGAGATCACCCATATTTACAATAAAGAAGAGGCCTACGAAGTGATCCGAAGGGGGCGAAAAGATTATGAGAACAAGTTTAAATCATAATCCCGTAAGGATTAGCCTCCGCTAAATGTAACCTTATGCCCTTTTTCCGTGAGGTATTTCCCTATTTTTTGGCGATGGTTACCTTGGATCTCCACTTGTTGATTTTTGACTGTGCCTCCACTGCCGCATAATTTTTGTAGCTCTTTAAGGACCGGTTTTAAATCGCCGTTTAGTCCCTTGATCACGGTCACGTTTTTTCCTCTTCTCCCTTTACGATCAAGAAGAAGGTAAATTGTTTCGGACGAAGGCCCGGTTACTGCATTTACTTTATTTTCCCCGGGCTGCCAGTCCGGATTTGTGGAATAAACCAGGTGATCGGCTTTATTTTTATTCATTTGTACTTTCCGTCCTATTTACCGAACATGCCGGTAAACCCTTTTACGATCGTTCCTGCCGCTTACGAATTTTATCGCGCCATTTCGGTAAACCGTATTCTATTTTAAAACTTCCCACTGCATATCCCATTGCCACCGGTCAAAATATAGATTACCGCCATCCCACTCCACTTCTCCGCGTTGCGAATCGACGGTTTCCGATCGAATATACTTTTTCGGGGGGGCAAACCGTTGAGCAAATCCATCATTGAAGATTAAGCGGTAGCTATCCATTCCCTGTAAATAAAAATATTTAAAGTTTTCATCCCCGCTATTCCGCAGCCCGTAGGTAACGTCCACAGGCATCCAGCCATAAGGTTTAAAATAGATCATTCCCCAGTCATGCATACTGTCGGAAGGCGGCTTAAACTCCCAACCGGATTGCCAGCGGGCCGGGATGCCGTTGTAACGACAAAGCGTAATAAACAACATGGTCTGGATGCCGCAATCTCCATGATGGTTTATAATCGGGTATAAAGATAAATCACGAATCGTGGAATATTCTCTGGCCGAAGCCCAGATAATATGACGATCCACCCAGGCAAATAATTTTTGTGCCATACGATATGGATTTTTCTCATCACCGAGAATGCGTCTGGAAAGATTCTTTATGGAATCGTTAAAAACAATATGCGGGGGTTCTTCTTTAAGATACTCCTGTAAAGAATCCCGGGCGGTAACCCTTTGCACCCGTTCCGGATCGATGGCCACATAGATACCGCGATTGGTAAATTCGTAATTCACACTAAAGCGAATCGGTTGGGCTTTATGTGCGATTTTTTCAAAATAAATTGTCCGCTGTAGATTGGTCTTTGGGGCTAAAATAAACTGCTTCGGATCGGTGTCTAAGATTTTCAAATCGGTCTGACGGCCGTCGATCTCTCTGGGAAAAGGAATCCAGCAACGTACCGTCTGTCCAGCCGGAACGGCATCCGAATCAACCGTAATCGTATAGTGAATACGAAAACGTTTGGGAATTACATACCCATGTTTTATTGATGCTGCCTTCATAATGGACCGGTCATGTTCATCCAGATCGAAGGAGTCTTTTGCGGATTGCTTGTTTGGTTGCGGATTTTTTTCCATCCATATTTTTTGAGCTGCTTTGTCCAGTCGAAAAAGATTACGGGCCGCGTGATTAAAATATCGTTTTTTCCCGTCAATGACCATATACTCCAGTTTCTTTTCCCTTTCCCACTGTTCGATGTCGTTATCCGTAACATCCGGAATATATGAACGGATAAAATCAACCACCTCTTTTCGACTCTTAGTAAAATCCTTACGGATGCGGCGCATTCGCTCCAGCTCGAATTTCAGTTCCCTCTTTGTATGTTCAGCTACCATCCGATTATCTTTTAATTCCTGTTTAATTATTTTTTCCGTCTCAGTATATTTCCCCTGATCAATCCTATTTTTAATCTCATTAAGTGTAATATTCTTTGGGGATTCTGTACAGGAAATCAGGTATATCCCAAATAGAAACAGTATTGACAGTCTCTTCATAATTAGGTTCCTTAGTAATAAGCGTGGACGATAATTTCATTCAGACTACGCTTGGGAACATGATGTTGACCTTGTTCATCCCGCCAGTATTCGATTGAACCATCGTTCTTAACCTCTTCCAGAATCCGTTTTTCTCTGCATCGGCCGATTGCGATTACCAGTAAAATTTCATACCGGTTATCGATATTCAAAGCTTGCCGCAAATTACGCCGGTCAATGGCACTGAGTATACAGGTAGACAATCCTTTTTCAGTTGCCGCGAGAGTGATCGTCTGGGCAGAAATACCATGGTCGCAATCAATCGGGAAGTGAATGTTTTTATCTGCTAAAACAATGATATAGGAAGGAGGACGTTCACCGGATTGCGGCCCATCCCAGTCGGTTAAATACCCGGCCCAGGCCAGATGCGGGAAGATTATATCATTAATTTCCTTCCGAACCGATACAATATATTTTAAAGGTTGAAGATTTCCGGAGGAAGCCGTTAATCGGGCCAGATCGATACAATCTTTCAACGTATCGAGGGAAATCGTCTCCTTTTCGTAGAAACGCCGGCAGCTCCGTTTTTGTAAGATCAAATCCTTCAGTGTCATGAAGTCTCCGCCTGAAAAAAGTAACATGCCGGACCCCGTAAGGCAGTCCGGCATGAATATTACTTTACGTCAATCGCTTTACTGCTTTGCCAGAGTCCGTGTATATTACAGAAAGCCATGGCATAGAACGTTCCCGGTTCATTCAGAGTTACCGATACGGTTACCTGAGGATGGGCATAAACAGGGCCCTTATTGGGGCCGCTGGTATGTTCGCCATGTCCCCAAAATTCATAGTTTCCGACCTGATGGGTAAATTTACCGTTGTCGGGCTTAAAATAAAGTGCGATCCAACTGATATGATGTTCGGTAGTATTGGGATGAGCGATTTCCTTTCCCAAACCGACCGTCACATCAAAGGCCTCACCGGCTTTAACACTTTGCGGGGCATCAATAGCCGGGGCATGCTTTTCTTTCTTCCAGTCGGCTTCCTGAATATGTTCGGATAACTTCATAATTCCTCCAAGTTTATAATGATTCACATCCGTAATATATAGGTATGCAATATTTGTAACAATATATTTTTAAAGAAAATTTCGTAAAAGATGCAATAATTCATCAGCGGCCGTGGCATGCACCCAGTGATTGGCCTTTGAGATTGTTTCTATCCGTGCTCTGGGGAAATAAGCACGAATCAATTTCAGGTCCCCATCCTCCATATAATCGGATTGCCCTCCCCGCACGAATAGGGTTGCTCCCTGATATGGCCCGGCAAGGTTGGGTGCATCCAGGATTTTATCCATGTTTTGCTTAATGGCCTGCAGATTCGGCTTCCATTCAAACCGATTTTGTGCATTTCGATAAAGATTCTTTAACATCAATTGGCGAATAGCTTGCCGGGATATTTTTTCAGACAAACGACGGTCCGCCTCAGAATAGGTTCTGATTTGCCTTAAGTCCATATTCTCCAGGATGGATACTAATTTAGCGAAGAAAGGATTTTGGTAGGTTTTCGGGGCAATATCGATAATGACCAGTTTACCTACTTTTGTTCCATTCCCGGTTACATATTCCATGGCCACTTTGCCGCCCATTGAATGGCCGATTATTTTCACATCTTGCAATTGATGGGTTGTAATAAATTCACCCACATCGCGAGCCATAACGGCATAATTGAAAAGCGGATCGTGTCCGGAACGCCCGTGATTCCGCATATCCGGAATATAAACCGTATACCGGTCGGCCAATTTTTCGGCGAAGGTCATCCAATTATCGGACATACCGAACAGACCGTGAAGAATCAGTAAAGGGGTTCCCCGGCCCACCTGGCGGTAGAATAATTTCATAGTGAGTATTTCATTTTATTTCTATTACGTAAAAAAGACCACTCATGAATTCCGGCATAAGTTAATAAATCAATGGAACCGGTTCCACCTAAAAGCACCTTTAGAAAAAGCGTACTAATTTTGCCTGATACTAAGAAATTATTTAACTTTAAAACTTATTTTATTCTTGTAACATTATGGTTCAACCCGGGATTTATATATGTCCTATGTTATGGATAGCAGCCTCTTAATTGCCAGTATTTTTTCTCTCTGGTTAGGTGCGGTCTGGGTGGTCGATTCCGCCTCCCGTATATCTCAAAGACTAGGTATATCCGAGCTGGTTATCGGATTAACCGTGGTCGCATTCGGAACATCGGCGCCGGAATTTGCCGTTTCCATTACGGCAGCTGTCAGGGGGCAGGCCGATATTTCCATAGGCAATGTGGTAGGTTCCAATATATTTAATCTGGGTTTTATTCTGGGCGGTGTGGCCATATTTAAGGCCATCAAGACGACCCCGAAACTTGTGTACCGTGACGGTATAATTTTAATAGTCACAACATTTCTTTTGCTAATTTTTCTCTGGGATTCTAAAATTGAGCGTTGGGAAGGTATGATTCTGCTCGCTGCTCTCTTATCCTATCTTCTCTTACTGTTCTTTAAAAAAGAGACTTTGGACGAAGAAGTACCGCATGGTGCTTTTCGCTGGTTTGATATTCCATTGCTCATCCTGGGCCTCATTCTTATCGTCGGGGGGGGACATTTTTTAGTTGAATCCGCTTCGTCCTTAGCCAGATCGATGGGTATTTCGGAATGGGTTATCGCCGTAACCATCGTTGCTGCCGGCACCTCGACTCCCGAATTAGCCACTTCGATCGTTGCCGTTTACAAAGGAAAGTATGGTCTTTCAGCCGGAAACCTGATTGGTAGTGATCTCTTTAATCTGCTGGGTGTTCTCGGTTTGGCGGCAACGATACGTCCCATGCAAATCGATCCCCACTCCTATATTGAAATTGTTCTTCTCTCCGCTTTAGTAGTTACCGTGGTTGTCATGATGCGTACCGGCTGGCGTATTTCCCGAACAGAGGGTGCCTTTTTGGTGGTAATTAATTTAATTCGTTGGATAACAAATTTCAGCCAATAAAAAAAGGGTCTAAAAGCACTTTATTAATTTTGGCTCTGTAATTTGCTGTAAGCAGGTTTCCGTCAGGCATAGGAAGTATCCGATAAGACAACAGGATTATTTTTTCGGCTCTATCGGGTTACTTATGAAACCGTATCTTAACCGAAGACTGATAAAAGGAATGAAACAATTTTTTATTGTTTCGTTCATCTTGTATTTAAAAACAATGGTATCCGAAGGATACGAATATGAGTAGCCACACCCGTCAGCCGCCGGGCAGGAGCGAAGCCTGTAGTAAAGCGGAAAAAGAGAGCGCGACGCTGAAAGCGTCGAATATGGCACACAGAGCGTTCTAACGAAACAGGATACCCTTTACATTGAAAGGCCTGGTTTATTTTACCGCTTCGCGGTAATAAAAAAGTGTAACGGTTTTTGGACCACAGGCTTTACACCTGTGGTTACTCATCTTATACCACTTCGTGGTAAATCAAAATCTTTATTATTCATGATGATGATT
>JALSTK010000066.1 GCA_026983775.1 Calditrichia bacterium | reverse complement strand
CTCCGGAGCCAGATATTCCAGTTGCAGTTTAATCAAATCCTTTTTTCCCAGTTTACGACTCTCATAGTTCAATCCCAGACTAACCACCACGTCTTTCATCTCTTCATATTTGGAAATGATTTCCAAGACCTTAATCCCCTGGCCGGCCGGGATATGATCGATCACGATTCCCAGGTCGATTTTAGGAATGCGCAGGGTTTTCTCATTATTGCTCATAGTTCCACCCCCATATGCTTTAGCAGAATCGCCTGACGCATGATTACGCCGTTTCCGGCTTGCGGGAAGTAGCCTGCAAATTCGGTCTTATCCACATCATAGGCAATCTCGTTGACACGCGGTAGAGGATGAAGTACCCGCAAATGTTCTTTGGCTTCCTGCAGCATCTCTGCAGTTAATACATAGGAATCTTTAACCTTTTCATACTCCACCAAATCCGGAAAACGCTCCCGTTGAATACGGGTCATATACAACACATCGCAGCTCTGGATAGCCGTTTCGATACGCTCCGTCTCATAAAAGCGGAATCTGCCGGGCTGGTCGTTCATCATAAAATAATGGGGCAGGCGTAAAGCTTCCGGAGCTACCAGCGTAAAATCGGTAACATTTAGTTTCATCAAAGCCCGAATCAAAGAATGTACGGTGCGCGAATATTTCAGATCCCCCACAAAGGCTACTTTAAGACCCTCAATTTTACCCAAATCTTTTTCAATGGTAAACAGGTCGAGCAGAGTCTGGGTGGGATGCTGATTGGAGCCGTCACCGGCATTAATGACCGGCAAAAAACTTTCCTGGGCCGCCAGACGCGCTGTTCCCTCACCCGGATGGCGGATGACCAGGATATCCGAATAATTTTCCACCGTATGTATGGTATCTGTAAACGATTCCCCTTTGGCAACAGAAGTGGCATCTTTGGACGCAAAACCGATTACACTGCCTCCGAGACGATGCATGGCCGATTCGAAGCTGAGCCGGGTGCGGGTGCTGGGTTCAAAAAAAAGGGCTGCCATAATTCGACCCGGCAAATATTGGACCCGCTTTTCCAGAGACATATCCTCTACTATATGGGCAGCCCGCAGATAATCTTTGATTTCTTCAACAGACAAATCGTCCATGGATATCAAATCTTTTTTCATACATACCTCAGCGTTGTCAGGTTTTTAACTAAAAATAAAAACTTGTTGTCTATGATTCTATCCTTACCAGCTCATCCTGTAGTTTGTCCAAAAAGCGTCCCGGTTGATCCGCCTGCAGGAGCGAGCGACCGATTATGATGTAATGGGTATGAATAAAACCAAACCGGTCCGGATTCCCGCCCTGTTTACCATAACCCGGCGAATAAAAGCGGCAACGATCGTCCATGCCGATTTGTTTGTAAATTTCCAGCGTAGCCTGCGGTTTGGTTAAAGGAACCACAAAGTCCCGTACTCCCGCTTCGTAAGCCAGACGATACATCCGGATCACGGCCTCGTCCTTCAGATAGCCTCCCTCGGATTCCCTGTATTCGGGATGGGTCATAATTCCACCCACGATAACCTTCATTCCGGCTTCCTGAATGGCCCCGATCCAGGCTTTTTCCGTGGCCGGTCCGGCCTGAGGGAATAGGATCACTTCATCCATTCCCGCATTGCTCATAACACGGGCAAACAGTTTACCCGTATCCGGAATATCCGTAGCCGCTTTTTGGTGATCATAAATAAGCGGCTTTGCGGAATATTTGCGAATCGTTTCGCTTACCTGCGGCAGACCGAAAGCGAGTCCCAGAGAGAAACCCAGCTTAAATCCGTAAATCAGGGGATGATCCGCCACGGCTTTAACCACCCGATGCAAGGCCTCCATATCCGTCACATCCAGGGCGGGAATGACTTTCCATACTTTTCTATTCATAATTTCCCTCATAAAAGGCACGCATTTCCTGCGCATGTGGATTTTGTTCCGCTTGCAGGTATTCTATGATATCTGTTAATGTAATGATGGCCCGCAGAGGATAATTTCCCAGATTGTTTTCCGTCCCTTTACTTCTTCGGTCCACGGTGACCAGCACACCTTCCACTTTACAATCAAATGTTTCTTCCAACTGACGTATGGCTTCGACTTTAGTTCCCCCTGTGCTCAATACGTCATCAATGACTACAATGTGATCGGTTGAGCGGGGGAAGCGACCCACAAACCTACCCTGCTCACCATGTCCCTTGGCTTCCTTACGGCTGTACAGGGTGTGGATATCTTTTTGAAACATATTCAGCCAGGAAATGGCGGTTGCCGTGATCAGAGAAATGCCCTTGTAGGGCGGGCCGTACGCAATAGTGACCGATTTAAAATAATCGTGCATGGTCTGAGCCAGAGCCTGTCCGATGCCTTGCAGAGCACGACCCGAACAAATATCGCCCAGGTTAATAAAAAAAGGGGATTTTATTCCTGATTTTAGGGTAAAGGTTCCGAAGCGTAAGGCGCCTTCCTGCACCAGAAGGTGGATAAATTCGTTTTTATCGACCATGATTTAAACCTCTCTGCCTTTTGTGTGCGAATAGAACTTTCCGTTTAAATAGTGAAATCTTCCGTTAACCAGGGTAGCCGTCACCTGCCAGCGGAAATCCAGAATATCCTTCAGGTTTAGGCCTGCCTTTGTCTGAATATCAGGCCGATTCATTCTGTTTTCAGAACGTTGGACCAAAATTAAATCGGCAAAATTGCCCACCCGGATAGCACCCCTCTTTTCAATTCGGTAACATTGGGCGGCATGCCGGCCGGTAAGCTCGGTTAGCTGCTTCCAGTTAATCAGCTTTTCATCCACCATATGCAGCATGGCAGGCATGAGCCACTCGATTCCCGCAATTCCCGAAGGCGGTTGATTGCTCTGTTTTTCGGTTTGGAGGTGCGGTGCATGATCGGTTCCTATAAAATCTATGATGCCGTCGGCCAGTCCCCGGCGCAGTCTGTCCTGATCCGTTTTGGTACGCAGGGGGGGATTTACTTTGAAACCAGTCCCCCGCTGAATATAATCATCCTGTGTAAAAAAGAGATAGTGCGGAGCCGTTTCACCCCGGATATCGAACCCTTCGTTTTTCATACGCTCTAACCAGTCCACTTCACAGGCCGAGTTCATGTGACAGATTATGATCCTGGGACGTTTCTTCCCGGATAAATTCTTAAGCGCTTGCTCGATTTTGGACAGGGCACTTTTAACCGCTTCAACCGGCCGAAGTTCATGGTGTAATGTTTTACCGGAGGCCGAAGGTAGAAAAACGGATTCGTCTTCGGCATGAATCGATACGGTATGATAGGCGGAAAATATGCGCTGCAAATGTTCGATGCTTACAATGGCCGGCAGGGATGACGACCTGGCCATATAGATTTTGGCCGCCTTGATTTGATCGTTAAGCTCGGGATATAGCCGAAGACCGGCCTGAAAGTGCAGACCCCAGTTCACCAGACTTTTACGAACAAAACGTTGTTTCTTTTGCTGTAGACGGATTGGAGTGGAACAGGGCGGACGGTTATTGGGCATATCCAGTACGGTAGCCACTCCTCCTTTTAAAGCCGCTCTCGAACCGTTTAGGATGCCCTCTTTATAGAGCTGTCCCGGTTCACGGAAATGAACATGGGGATCAATAGCCGCCGGTAATATAATAAAATCCGATGCATCCAGCACATGCCCT
>JALSTK010000065.1 GCA_026983775.1 Calditrichia bacterium | reverse complement strand
TAGTTCGTATCCGGCGAGCGGGGGAAGACTCCGTACTTCTTGAGGTCATCGATCAGGGCCCGGGTATTGCCTCCGAACATCAGCAGAAGATTTTTGAGCGTTTTTATCGGGTAGATAAGGGTCGTTCGAGAGAAATGGGCGGCAGCGGTTTGGGTCTGGCCATAGCCCGCTGGGCTGTCCAAACTCAGGGAGGAACCATCTCTCTGCACAGCCGGATAGGGAAGGGGAGTACCTTTACAATTACTTTGCCGGTGGATTTTAAAGAAAAAAATTAAAGCGGTACAATGAGGGAGTAAAATTATGCATGAAATTTCGAAGGCTCTGGAAGTGTGGACGCTTCAAACTTTGCTGAATGTTTCTATCTTATTAGGATTGATGGCCATGGGTTTTGCTATTGTCCAGTCTTACTATTCATCGCTTCAGAAACAATTAACCCTGCGGGTATCCATAGAAATCTGGAATGTTTTTACAATTCTTGTCGTCGATTTATTTTTAGTCATCGTAGTCTCTGTCGGTTTCATCGTTTTAAATCCGGATATCATGGCTGATATAAAAGTGGCGGTTCCTTTCATTCCCCTGGCAACCATACTATTTGCCATCGCCCTGGTTTTGCGCCTTTTTTACGGAGGACACAAGGCAAAAAGCAAAATATTTTCAGTATCCGTATGGTTTATGTTTGCCGCCAACTTAATAAATATTGTGGGATTTTCACTCATCATGGAAGCACCCGGTGAGGAGTATCTTGGCAGCCATCCCAGTGCATTTTGGACTTTTGTTAAAACCTATCTGCGTTCCAATGCCGATCCGCACGGACTGGAAATGGCTCAAATTACATTTTATATCGGTTTTCCCGTTCTAATCGCCGTTTTTATTTGGGGATTCGTACGGGCCTTAAATTCTCTTAAAGAGAGGAACAGCGCTTAATGATGTGGGAATGGAAGTTGATGGTCGAAAACTGTACCGGTTGCGGTATCTGCCGGGATGTGTGCCCGGAGGAAGCCATTGATATGCCGCGGGAAACTGCATATCCCGCATCGGTAGAGGGGGAGTGTATCGGTTGCAATGAATGTGTGGAAGAGTGTCCTTTCGATGCCATAGAGGTTAATGAAGCGACTTGATACATTTTATATTTGTGCGGAACGAATCAGATTACGACTCATTTAAAAAAGAACAATCAAATAATGTGTATAACACGCTCATCTTTAATAGTTTACAGAACGTTTACTTCAAAAGAAGGAGGAAGTAGCATGAAATCTTTAGAATGGTTCGTAGGAATAACCGTTTTGTTTGTGAGTACGATTGTTTGGGCGCAGGGGAAACAACCTCTGGCAAAAAAGGCTGTTACGCTCAGTTTTGAAAATGTAGCCGTCGGAGAAATTCCGGCTAACTGGAAAGTGGAAGCAACCAATCAACATGGGCCTCTGGCCACCTGGCAGGTCGTAAAAGACAGTACGGCTCCTTCCGGTAAAAGAGTGTTAGCCTTAACCAATCCGAACCATAATTATGGTGGCAGCTTTAATCTGTGCTGGACCGATAAGGTTCGGTTTCTGAACGGAACCATCACAGTTCACTTCAAGGCGAATTCCGGTAAAGAAGATGAAGGCGGCGGCATAATTTGGCGGGCAAAAGATAAAAATAATTATTACATAGCCCGTTATAATCCCTTGGAAGACAATTTTCGTATTTATCATATAAAAGACGGAGTGCGTCGCATGTTGGCCAGCTCGCGGCTTAAACTTGCGGCTCATGTCTGGCACACCATGAAGATCGTGCAAGACGGCAACAGGATGAGCTGTTATCTGAACGGTAAAAAATATCTGGAAGTGAAAGATAAAACATTTACCAAACCCGGTGGAGTCGGTCTGTGGACTAAAGCAGACGCGGCCACTTCATTCGACGATTTTTCCGTGCAGACTAAATAAAGGACGGGTGTGGAAGTACCGCAAGTAAAAATGTCAGTCGGGAATAAGAATCGGGCAGGATCAGATTTTTTAGCGGAGTGGGCTATTTTTATCACCGTGGGCTGGATTCTGGTGGCCTTGCTATTAAGCCCTCTCTTCAAGGTTCATTGGTTGACAGCGGGTGATTTCAAATATGCGTCTGCCCTGAACGATCAAATCTTTATCCGGGCCCACTTGCTGTATCCCTTCCTTTTGTTGCCGATTATTTTTACAATTACTCTTGCGGTAGGTATAAAATATAAGCGCACTAAGGCCTTACCTTTCTGGCCGGAGCTTTTTATCCGGGCTTCTCTGCTCGGTATGGTGTTAGGCCTGGTGGGAGAAATTTTATGGTTTACCATCTTGAATAGTGTTCTCTTTATGGCCGCTATCTTTATTATGATTTTAGCACTTATTCCCGGTTTGCTAAGTCTGTGGCCGAATATCGATAGGGTAGAAAGGAATGTGATTGTTTAACGAATCTTAATAAGGAGAAGAAACCTTGCTTAGAAGCTTATTAAACCGGAAATTTTTATTGATGCCTCTGTCGGCTAGAACGGGAGTGATGATCTTTTTAGGATTGATTATTCTTATTTTCGGATGTAATAAAAAAAAGGAAGCCGCGAATACGGTTACGGTTTATGTTTCGGAAGATCAGGTCTTTTCGGAACCTGTTCTCAAAGATTTTGAAAAAGAAACCGGAATTGATGTCAGGGCTGTATACGACACCGAAGAGGCTAAAAGTACCGGGGCCATGAACCGTCTGATCGCAGAGAAAAATAATCCTCAGGCCGACGTCTATTGGGCCAATGAACCGATCCGGTCCGAAGTCCTCAAGCAAAAGGGAATAGCGGCCTCATATTTTTCACCGCAGGCGAAGGATATCCCAAATGTATTCAAAGACCCCCGGGGGTACTGGACCGGTTTTTCAGCCAGGGCAAGAGTTCTTGTGGTGAATAATCGGGTAAAGGATACACCTCAATCCATTTTAGCCTATACCGATCCCCGCTGGAAAGGGAAGGCGGTCATTGCCAATCCGTTATTCGGAACCACAACATCTGAAATTGCTGCTCTGTATACGATATGGGGTGATAAACGAGCCGAAGCGTTTCTGGTTGCCATGAAGAAAAACGGTGTGACCCTATCCACCAGCAATGGCGAGAGTGCCGATTTTGTGGCGGCCGGCGAAAAGGACTTCAGCCTGGTGGACAGCGACGATGCCGTTAACCGCATGCGCCAGGGTAAACCGGTTACCATGATCTATCCCGACCAGCAGGAAAACGGCCTTGGTTGTTTTATCGTGCCCAATGTGGTTGTCTTAATAAAAGGGGCGCCTCATCTTACGGCTGCCAGGAGGTTGATCGACTATTTACTCTCTAAAGAAACGGAACGCAAGCTGGCCTTTGCCGATTGTGCGCAGATCCCATTACATACAGCGGTGGAAATACCGCCCGAATTAAAGCCCCTGAGCGAACTCAAAGTCATGCAGGTCAATTATGCCGAAGTGGCTAAAAAAATGATTGAGATCCAACCATTCCTGAAAGCATGGGTGGGCTTTTAGATGCAAAAGCGCCCCTTCTTGTTTTTCGTGGTTCTCCTGTTTTTTATAATCGGATTGCTGCCGGTTCTCTCCATGTTGCTAAAAAGCATTATGGCAGAAGGTCGTTTCAGCCTGGAAGCGTATGAAGGTATATTAACCTCCCATCGGCAATGGACACTAATGGGGCATAGCATGGCCTTATCTTTTTGGGTCATGCTGCTCACCACAATTGTAGGCGTACCTTTAGGTGTCCTTTTAGGGAAGACTAATTTGCCGCTACGAAGGTTCTTTATCTTTTTGTTTGTTATCCCCCTGCTTATACCGCCATATATTACGGCTGTTTCCTGGTTTGATCTTTTGGGCAGGGAAGGGCTTTTATCCCGGTTAATAGGACCTTCTTTTGCCGGTATGAGCAGCCGCTTTCTTTTCGGACTTCCCGGATGTGTGGCTATTTTGTTCACGACCTTTCTCCCCATTCCCATTTTGTTGACCATGGTATTTTTACGTACGGTTAATCCCCGTTTGGAAGAGGCCGGTAAACTGGTCTCCGGTTGGCGTGGAATCCTGAAGGGAATTACAATTCCGCTTATCCTGCCCGGGATTTTGCTGGCCGCTATGCTGACTTTTATACTGAGCTTCGGGGAATTCGGTGTGTCGAACTTTCTGCGCTACGGTGTATTTCCGGTGGAAAGCTTCACCCAGTTTTCCGCCTTTTACAATTTCAAAGCTGCCACAGCTGCTGCCGTGCCGTTGGTTTTGGTAACCTTTGTAGTCCTTTTAAGCGAAGCAGGATTCCTGCGGGAAAAAACCTTTCGGTTACGTCCCTCGGCCGAAACGGAAGATTTACCGCTCATCGCATTGGGGACTTCCCGTAATGGGCTGTTCGTTCTGGTAACGCTGTTCGGTTTTTTTTTAGTGATTGTACCGATTCTTGTTTTAATCGTTCAGTCTGCAAATATACAGGCGTATGCCGAGGCACTGAGCCGGGCCGGGGACAGCCTCTTGCGCAGTCTGTTTTATGCCGTAATCGGGGCGACGTCGCTTACTCTTTTCGGCTTTTTTAGCGGTTACCTGATTCAAACCAAAACATTCAGATACTGGCGAGCTATTGATTTCACGACTATTTTTCTTTTTGCCCTGCCGGGTACGGTCATCGGCATCGGTTTGATAAGTCTTTGGAATACGCCCTACACTAATTTTATTTATGGTACGTTGTGGATCATTATCCTGGGCTACCTGGCCAAATATACGGCGCTGACCAGCCGCATTACCGTTAACCAGTTAACACAAATTTCTCCTGCCATGGAAGAGGCGGCACAGGTCGCCGGCGCGGGCTGGTTTCGTCGCTTAATCTTTATTATTATACCGTTGGCCAGACGCGGTTTGCTTGCCGGATGGATTGTGGGCTACATTTTTTCATTGAGGGATACGGCCATCACCATGCTGGTCTATCCTGCCGGACACGATACGCTGCCGGTGCGCATCTTTACCCTGATGGCGAATGGATCGGCGCAACTTATTGCCGCTCTTTGCGTGATGCTGATTCTGGCCACTTTGCTGCCGGCCGGGATTTTATGGTTGATTGCCAATCCCTTGTTAAGAAAGGCAAAGCGATGAAAATTTTGCGTATGAATTCCGTTACAAAATTCTATGAAGGGACCCGGGCTCTAAAAGACCTTTCTTTGGAAGTCTCGGAGAGTGAGCGGATTGTCATTCTGGGACCCTCCGGTTGCGGTAAAACGACCATTCTTCGGCTTGTTGCCGGTTTCATGGCGCCCGAGGAGGGCAGCATTTTTATTTCAGGACAACTGGTATCACAAGACGGACATATTATTCTGACACCTGAACAGCGTAATCTGGGAATGGTATTTCAGGATCTGGCTCTCTGGCCCCACTTAAGTGTGAAAGGTAACATTGCCTTCGGACTAAAGGCCAAAGGTGTTCAAAAACAAGAAAGAGAAACGCGTATTCACAACATACTTCAAATGGTGGGTATGGAGGGATATTCAAAGCGAAAACCGGACGAATTGTCAGGAGGGCAGCAGCAACGGGTGGCTTTAGCGAGAGCACTGGTCCTTCGGCCCCGAATCCTGTTGATGGATGAACCCCTTTCCAGTTTGGACCTGGAACTGAATATTCGCTTGCGGGAAGAGATACTTCGCCTTCAGGAAGAATTGGGTTTTACTTTGCTGTATGTGACCCACGATCGCGAAGAGGCCTTCGGCATTGCCAACCGGGTGGTCATTTTAAGCAAAGGGCGGGTAGAATTTGACGGAACGGTGGATGCCGCAAGAGCGCATCTTACCCAATAGGAAGAAAAGGAGTATAAAATAATGAAACTGCGTATCGAAAGGTCTTTTTCCCTGCCGATCTTACTTTTGTTTGTTTTTCATTCATACGCCCAGGTTTCTCAACCGGCAGTGATCCGCGCTTATTTCGACGCACATTCTGTAAAACTGAACGGCGAATTGTCCGAGTCTGCCTGGCAACAAGCAGAACACATTTCTAATTTTACGCAGCGGGAATTGAATGAAGGACAACCTGCCACCGAACGAACGGAAGTGGCTGTTATTTACAATAAGAAAAATTTATATATCGGGGTTTGGTGTTACGATGATGCGGCGGACGAACTTGTTGCGGAAAAAATGAGGCGGGATTTCGATTATGACACGGAAGATAATTTCGAAGTGATTCTGGATACCTACCATGATCAACGGAATGGCTATCTGTTTGTGACCAATCCCAACGGAGCCCGCTTCGATGCTCAGGTTCAGGATAACGGGCAACGGGTTAATGAATCCTGGAACGGAGTGTGGAATGTGAAGACAAAGGTAACCAAAGAGGGTTGGTTCGCAGAGTTTCGGATTCCCTTTTCAACCTTAAAATTTAACACGCGCCAAGAACAGGTGTGGGGTATTAATTTCGAACGCAATATCCGCCGTAAACGGGAACAGGTGCTCTGGCAGGGCTGGTCCCGGGATTCGGAATTGGAACAGGTGAGCCGTGCCGGGCAGCTATTAGGTATTCGGGGAATCAATACGGTAACCCTGATTGAATTTAAACCATACGGCATTGCGGGAATTCAAAAAGAAGCGGAACAAAATACCGCTTCAAAAATAAATGGCGGTGGAGACCTCAACTATTTAATTACACCAACTATGAAGTTAAATCTGACCGTGAATACCGATTTTGCCCAGGTGGAATCCGATCGGCAGCAGGTAAATCTGAGCCGTTTTTCACTCTACTATCCGGAAAAGCGGGAATTCTTTTTAGAAGGTCGGAATTATTTTGGTTTCAGTCTCGGTCATAGCACACAACCCTTTTACAGCAGGCGTATCGGGCTAAGTAATTCCGGAAAAGTGATTCCCATTATTGCCGGGGCCCGTTTGCTGGGCAAGGCCGGATCGTCTACCCTGGGCGCGATGAGCATCCAAACCGCCCGCCAGGATTCCATACCCACTACAAACTATACGGCTTTACGATGGAAACGAGATATCTGGCAGCAATCGAGTATCGGATTGATGGGGGTCAGTAAGTTGCAAGCACATCGCCAAAACACGGTATACGGCGCTGATTTCCACTATTCGACTTCAACCCTTTTTGGAGATAAAACCTTTGTCTTTGGTGGCGCCCTTGCCCAAAGCTACACTTCGGATCGCAAACATAAAACCGGTTTAGCCAATCGGATTTTTGTTGATTTCCCTAATGACTTTATCGATTTCTCGGCTACCTGGGATCGTTCCGAAGCTGATTTTAATCCGGAAACGGGCTTCTTACGAAGGACTAATTATCAGATGTTTATGGCCGACATGCGGATTAAACCGCGTCCCACATTTCTGCCCTGGTTTCAAAAACTGGTTTTTAAACCGTTTGATTTTAACTATTACATTAACGATCAAACTCATAAACTGCAGTCTCTGTGGTCCGAATTCCGTCCTCTCGGTTTTACTACGAAAAGCGGTGAATTTTTCGAGTCCAATGTCCAGCGTCGTGCCGAGAATTTGGATGATGATTTTGAAATCCATAAAGGTATCGTTATCCCCAGGGGAGAATATTGGTTTACCCGCTATGAGTTGCAATTCGCAACCTTTGAGGGAAGACCGGTACATGGTTTCTTATTTTATCAATGGGGTGATTTTTACAACGGTAAGCGCACCGAATGGTTTCTGCGTAGCACTTTTCAATTGAATAAACATATCAGCATCAGTTCGGATTTTACCCAAAACTTTGTGGATCTGCCCGGAGGTAGTTTTACGGTTAATGAATTCGGCGGACGTCTAAACATGGCGATCAACCCCGATTTATTCGGTTCGCTGTTCGGGCAATGGAATAATGATGATAAGGAAATATTACTCAATTTCAGAATGAATTGGATACCGACTCCGGGGACCGATTTCTATTTTGTGATTGATCAGGCCGTGGACACCCGGGGCAGCCATTGGCGTGGGACCAATACGACCGTACTCAGTAAGCTTATCTGGCGTTTCGTATTATAACCGTTTTTGTCCCCCTGTTTTTCGCCAAAATATATTCGGTCGGTTCGCTCTGTTTAATTTAGCCAGTCTTGCCGGTCGGTCGGTCAGGATAGCGCTGACCCCCATTTTTTTCAGGCACTTCATTTCGCGTCGTTTGTTAATCGTCCAGGCTACCAAATCCCTCGGATATTCCGCGGATTTTTGCATGAGCCGGCGATCATCTGCTCGCAGATCGTCAGAGCCTATCAGCCCAAAAAACAGGTTACCGGTACAAAGGGATGGATATTATCTTTCCCGGCGGCAACAAACTTTTTGACACCGATGATCATTCGCCGTAAGTTTAGCGGGTATCGAAAAATGTTCATGAATTTTGCCCTGCAAATAGGGCATATTCAACCCGTAGCAATAGAGGGATTGCTTCCGGAATTTGCAGCCGAATTCGAAGTGATGTTTAGTGATACGGGAGAAGCGGGGCAGGTGTTGAACGCAAACGTACAGCAGATGATTGTAAGGTTTAAGGACAGCTTGCAGGAAGGATTTAAAATATATCTTGATCCGCAGGGTGTATGGTTAACCGGAGAAGTCTGGCCGAACGGTAGCCAGATGAAGCAGCTCGCCGAAATCGGTGCTTTGTTGACCCGGAGTTAAAGACTGTATCCCTAGCAATGGAAGCGATTGTAAGGCTTCTATTAGACAGGTTCTTATCTATTATAACCGAAGAGAAACGAGCGATTGGAAAATTTAAAGAAACGTGTTAAAGAACCGGGTTTGCCTCCGGGAACTCCCATTTATGTGGATGAACAAAAGACCGATCGGATATGCATTCAGATCATGGACTATGACGGGAAGCAGTTTACGGAAAAAACCGTTGCCAAAATCGAGGAATGCTTTCCCTTCAAAGAGAAGTCTTCCGTAACCTGGATTAATATCTGCGGTTTGCATGATGTAAGTATGATCCAAAAACTGGGTGACTATTTTTCCCTTCATTCCCTGGTGCTGGAAGATGTGGTACATCCCGGTCAAAGACCGAAATTAGAAGAGTTCGATACCTATCTTTTTCTGATTTTGCGTATGTTTTATTTCCAGCAGGAAACTATCATAGAAGAACAGGTTAGCCTGCTCCTTGGAGAAAATTACGTAATCACTTTTCAGGAAAGGCCCGGTGACGTATTCAATCCCATTCGGGAACGGATACGCAACGGCACGTACCGAATCAGTAAATCCAAAGCGGATTATTTAGCCTACAGTCTCATTGATGTTATCGTGGATCATTATTTCGTCATCCTGGAGAAACTTGGGGAAGGGATCGAAGACTTGGAAGACGCGTTGCTTTCTGATCCGGGACAAGAGGTTCTCCACACAATCCATCGTTTCAAACGCAAAATGTTATCTTTGCGGCGATCCGTCTGGCCGTTACGGGAAGTCATCAATAGCCTGGATCACAGCGAATCGGAACTGATTGTGCAGACGACCCGGATTTACATCCGCGATGTTTATGATCATACCATTCAGGTTATCGATACTATTGAGAACTATCGTGATATTCTGGCCGGCATGCTGGATACCTATCTTTCCAGTGTCAATAACCGAATGAATGAGGTCATGAAAGTATTGACTATCATTGCCACCATTTTCATCCCTCTAACATTTATTACCGGAATATACGGTATGAATTTTAAATATATACCGGAGATATATTTCCGCTGGGGATATCCCGCGGTTCTCCTGGTTATGGCCCTGATTGCAGTTTTTATGCTCATTTTTTTCAGGAAGAAGAAATGGCTCTAATTAGCTCGGTCAGTAGCAGAGCCCCGATTCGGATTGCCACTTTCCCTTAAACCGTACCTATTTTTTTTCAATCCTAATTATTTTTTCATTCGGGACGAAAATATACAGATAAACAACGGATTTGTCCTGAAGGGACGCCCGTCGTGCAAATAAGGGCCGGGTTGTGTGAGAAAGGCGGCCGTGCTATACAGAGTTTCAATATGAATTAAATAGAAAATAGAATGTTCGAGTGTCTTACTATTAGGAATGCGTATTATTTGATCAGGATTTAATTTATGACAAGGTATTCATTCCTGGAAAGCAAGTAAATTGATAGGACTTATTCCCGAAGCCATATCCACCCGACATGGCCGTTTTCACACCATGCGTATGCAATCGCATATCCTTTCTTATCTGGGTTCTATCCTTTGGGTAGTGGGTGTGCTCATGATCCTGCCGTTGATTCCCTTCTTCTGGTACTATGAGAGCGAAGTGCACCTCCTGACGGTTTGGGCGTTTTTAATACCGGCAATTGCTTCCATCATCCTGGGAATATTAGCACAACGGATTGGTTCGGCCAGAACGCCGAATGTACGGGACGCTATGGTGATTACCGCTGTGGGTTGGCTGTTGATCGGTCTGGTGGGAGGTGTTCCCTATATGATCGGTTTACATAAAAACTTCTTTGATGCCTTTTTCGAATCGGTCAGCGGTTTTACTACAACCGGGATCACCGTTTTTGAAGGATTGGATACCATGTCCCGAAGCATTCTC
Source organism: Calditrichia bacterium (assembly GCA_026983775.1). GTDB lineage: Bacteria > Calditrichota > Calditrichia > Calditrichales > Calditrichaceae > JALSTK01. The sequence continues at coordinate 6,192 of JALSTK010000065.1, read as the reverse complement.
TTCTGGCGTTCCCTTACTCAGTGGCTGGGCGGATTGGGTATTCTTACATTTTTTCTGGCCGTTATTTTCCGGGGTAATAGCGTTGCATCCAGTTTGTTCGGGGCGGAGGGGCATAAAATATCCACGACCCGGCCGGTTCCCGGCATATTCCATACCATACGGATTCTTTGGGGCATCTACATCATGTTTACTCTGGTATCTTTGGCCGCCTTCCGGTTGGGCGGAATGAACTTCTTTGACGCCCTCAATCACAGTTTAACCTGCATTTCAACCGGAGGTTTCTCAACGCACGATGCCAGTGTAGGATTTTATGCCGGGCACCATTTTGCACACGCCGGTTTTTTGGAATATGTGTTTATTATCATCATGTTGGCCGGAGGTATGAATTTTTTAGTGCATTACCGGGTTCTGACCGGAAAAGTCAAAACTCTGGTCAATGATTTTGAAATGCGCTGGTACTGGGGTGTGATTTTTGGGGCGACGGTCCTGATTATCCTGGATCATCTGCTGCACTTTTCTTTTGATGTGCATATGGGTTTCCGGGAGGGGGAGTCTCTTTTCCGAACCGTTTTGTTTCAGGTAGCTTCCCTGGTAACCAGTACGGGATATGCCACAAAAGATATTAATGCCGCCTTTTTCCCGGCACTCAGCAAACAGATTTTTCTTATGTTAATGATTATCGGCGGATGCGTCGGTTCCACAGCCGGAGGCATCAAGATGTTACGCCTCGGTACCCTGGCGCGTATGTTCGGCAATCAGGTCTTTCGCATTATCGCCCCGAGAAGAGCGGTGACCCCACTGGTCATTCGCGGTAAACGTATTGAAGACCATGAAATAGAACGTATAAGCGCTCTCTTTTTTAGCTGGTTTGCCTTGATATTCATTGGTGCCGGCATTACCGCCATGTTCTCGGATCTGAATTCCTGGCAGTCCATTTCAGGGATGGCATCGGCCCTTGGAAATATGGGGCCATTCTATTTTTCCGTACATAAAATGGCTGCGCTGCACCGGGTGATCAAATTAACCTATACACTCGGTATGCTGGCCGGACGACTGGAAATTTTACCTATCGCCATTCTCTTTTCACGATCAACCTGGAAATAGAAAGGATCGAATATGTATATTGTAATTGCAGGAGGGGGTATAGCCGGTTCGGCTTTAGCAAAGGAACTGGCTAACAAGAAACACGATGTAGTGGTTATTGATGTCAGCAAAGAGGCTTGTGAACGACTTTACGCTACTACCGGTGTAATCGCCGTAAATGGCAGTGCTTCGGAAATAGAAACCCTGAAGGAAGCAGGCATCGAAAAAGCCGATTTAGCCATCGGTGCCCTGTATCTGGATGTGGATAACCTGACTTTTGCCTTACTTGCCCGCAGTCTGGGAGTGTCCAGGATCATCGTCAAAATGCGTAATCCTGCTTATGAAGAGGCCTATAAAACAGCAGGGGTCACCAGTATCTGTGATATGATCAGTATGATTCGCACCCGGGTAATGACCGAAATTGAAACCAAAAACATGCGGGTCATCGCTCCTATCCGTGAAGGTAAGATGCAACTGGTCATGTTTGAAGTCCCTTCCGGCTGGCCGAAAGAAGGCATCACCATTCGGGAACTGGCCAAACATAAAGAGTTCAGCGGAGATTACATTTTTGCCGGAGTTTTCAAAATGGAGGATGAACGCCTCTATACGCCCCATGGTAACGATGTCCTCTATGCCGGAGACCGGGTATTTATGGTAGCGGATTTCCGTATGCTTCAGGCCGTTTCAACCTATTTATCGGCCTTTGGGAATTAAATAGCCGATCTGAATACCAAAGCAGTTGTTATTCAGTAAATATGCGCATTACAAAACAGGGAACCTCAGATGTTAGGAGCGATCGCCGGAGATATAGTGGGATCGGTATACGAGCGAAAACCGATTAAAACCAAAAGTTTTCCGCTCTTTCAGGCTCATAGCAGATTTACCGACGATTCGGTGTTAACGATTGCCATTGCCCAGTCTATTATATCCGGAATTCCCTATGAAGAGACGCTTCGAAAGATCGGACGACATTATCCCGATGCAGGATACGGCGGTTCCTTTATCGGTTGGCTTCTGACCGATAGCCCTCATCCCTACCATAGTTGGGGTAATGGCTCGGCCATGCGGGTCAGCCCGGTCGGATTTGCCTTTAATGATGAAAAAACCGTTTTGTCGGAAGCCCAAAAGTCAGCCGAAATCACTCATAATCATGAAGAGGGAATAAAAGGCGCTCAGGCTACGGCTCTAACCGTCTTCCTGGCCCGGCAGGGCGCGGATAAAGAAGGGATCCGTCAACGGATTGCACAGCAATTCCGTTACAATTTGTTCCGTACGGTGGATCAAATTCGTCCCGAATATTCTTTTGATGTATCTTGTCAGGGGTCGGTACCCGAGGCGATTATTGCCTTTCTCGATTCCGATAGCTATGAAGATGCAATCCGGAATGCAGTATCGCTGGGTGGAGATAGCGATACACTGGCCTGCATCGCCGGTGGTATTGCCGAAGCCTTTTATAAAGATATTCCCATAGAAATTTTACGCGAAGTGAAGGCAAGATTGACGAATGAGTTATGGATTATCACGTACCGCTTTTATCGTCATTATGGACTCAAACACATTATGGAACGTTTGGAACAGCTCGATGATTTTTAAATAACCTTACCTGTTTATCGCGAGGGGAATCAGCCGATTACCAGTACTTTGGCTCCGCGGATTTTTCGTTCTTTTAATTCGACCAGGGCCCGATTCGCTTCTTGCAGGGGATACGTCTGGTATTCCGGTTTAATCGGGATTTCAGCAGCTAACTGTAAAAATTCTCGCACATCGACCAAAGCCACATTAGCCACACTTTTAATCTCTTTTTCCATCCATAGATGAAGCGGGTAATCCAGATTTAAAAGTTCCTGTTGATCCCGGTCCTCCTTACGAATCGCGTTAATAACCAGCCGACCTCCCGGTTTTAAATGCTCAAGCGCGGCCAGTACCGGTCTCCAGGCCGGAGTCGTATCGATGATAGCATGCACTTTTTGCGGAGGGCGGTCTGCTGTATCACCGCTCCAGTTGGCTCCCAATTCCAGAGCGAATTGTTGTTCACTTTTACTACGGGCAAAAACAAAGACCGGCGAGTCGGGATACTTGTGTCGAGCCATTTTCAGCACGAGATGCCCGGAGGCTCCGAAACCGGTCAAACCCAAAATCTGGCCGTTTTTTAAATTCGTCAGACGCAGGGAACGGTAACCGATCGCACCGGCACAGAGCAGCGGTGCCGCTTCTTCATCGCTGAAAATTTGGGGAATGGGGTGGGCAAAGTTTTCCTGAACGACCATCAACTCGGCATATCCGCCGAACGCATCGCGGCCGGTTGCCTTGAATTCAGGACAAAGATTTTCGTCACCGCGGCGGCAATATTCGCAACTGCCACAAGACGAATAGATCCAGGGTACACCTATCCGGTCTCCGATTTGCAGGGACTGTACCTCCCTTCCTTTTTGAACGACCCTTCCTACTACCTGGTGCCCAAGGATCATGGGAAAAAAGGCGGGAGGGGTGCGTCCTTCAATTTCATCCAACTCGGTATGACAGACACCGCAGGTGGAGACCCTGATTAATACTTCGTTTTCTGCGGGAACGGGATCCGGCAATTTCACCAAATGTAAAGGATTTTTATTTTTAGTTAGATCCGTTACCTGATTTAAAACCATTGCCTTCATGATACCTTCCTCTCTTTATATTCTCACAAAACAAATTTACATTGAAATTTGCGATAATTCTAATAAAATAAGGTCCTATGTTAATCGGTATGGGCTATCCCTTTTTTAACAAGAAAGCGCAAGCTGCACCCGATTCGGGTTGAATGGGCGAAAAAACGCACCCCTCTTTACTCTCTTCGCATAGGGGAAGTTTAAAATTTTTCGACACTTCGATTACTAAGGGAAGGGGTGAGTTATGTCAATGCGGTTAGACTGATTACTGTGTCAAAAAACGGCGGTAGTTCATAACGATGGGTTCATTTCATTCTTGGAGAAAGTAATCCTCTTCTCTGGTCACAATTTGTATGGGCTAACGGAAACCTGCCCAGAGCAAACGACATTGAACCTGAAAGAATGACTGCTCTTCAATCGGATCTGACCTAAACCAATCGTTTACGGACAAACGCTGTCATGGATTGATTCCACCGGAGCGCATGATGAGAGGAAAAGATGTGGCCGTCAAAGACGGTGACATCCCGTTTTTATTCCTTTTTAAAAGATCATTCCTATCCCTGGCATACCTTGATTTGCCTTTACAATTTGTGCAAACCGGACCGTACTCTGCGCACGATTTGCTCTAAAATTAATAAGGATCAGAAATAATCGTTGTTTATTTTTCGTTGAAAAATAAACAAGATTCTTGATAGATGAGCGTTTTCCGTAAATCGATAACCGTTGCTAATATATTCTCGTATGAAGAAGGATTGTATGGCATAAAGTTTGCCGTAAATGATAAATAAATTTTAAAAAAGGGGGATTTTATGCGACAACGTTTAATCGTCATTTTATTTTTTTCCTTCTTACTGGGTAACGGATTTTCCCAGCAGTACATCGTCATCGGCTGGAATGATCTGGGTATGCATTGCTGTAACAAAGATTTCTCCACGCTGGCCATTTTGCCGCCATACAACAACTTGCGTGCCCAGGTGCTGCGAGTAGGCGACGAGAATACGAATCCCGAAATTTTGACCACGGGATTTCGTCTCTCTTATGAAATTCCCGGCAATACCTATTCCGTCGGTAAAACCAATTTCTGGGATTATGAAGATCAACTATTTGGAGTTAATCTGGAGCCTAATGTGGGTTTGGAAGGGAACGGCCTGAGCGGGGATATGGCTATCACGGATAATTATTTTTATGCCAATGGCGTACCATTAACTCCTTACACAGATGAGGACTTACAACATGAAGATCCGTTTCAGCTGGCTCTGCTAACCTTATATGATGGAAATAATCGGGTTTTAGGGTCGACTCAACCGGTGGCGCCGGTTTCCAATGAAATTAATTGCGTCAGCTCGGGTTGCCATTCCAGTGAACAACAGATATTGAATGAGCATGAACGGGAAGGCGGCTTCGATCCCAATAATACGCCGATTTTATGCGCCGACTGTCATTCGGATAACGCTCTCGGTACCAGTGGTCATGCCGGTGTGCCCTCCCTGTCGGAGGTGATTCATAAGGAACATGGCGAAAAGACCAATGATTGCTACAAATGTCATCCCGGCCCTAATACGCAATGTTTGCGCGGTGTCATGAAAACACAGCATAATTTTGTTTGTCAGGATTGCCACGGTTCCGTTAAAGATGTGGGACAAAGTATTAAAAACGGACGGGAACCCTGGTTGGAAGAACCTTCCTGTGGGGCTACACAATGTCACGGTTCCAATTATGCCGAAGAGTCGGGGAAATTATTCAGAGAATCACGCGGACATGGCAATTTGTTTTGTAGTGCCTGCCATGGAGAACCGCATGCCATCGTTCCCTCCGGAACCGATCGCGATAATGTACAAAATATAGCACTTCAGGGATATGCCGGTACGCTGAATAATTGTGTAACCTGTCACGGCGTAACGCCTAATGGACCGGGCCCGCACGGAATTATTCCATCGGATATCCGCTCCGTTTCAACCGTTGTTCCGTCGGATAATGCTTTACTTCAAAATTACCCTAATCCCTTTAATCCAAGCACAACTATCGAATTTCACATCAAACAGGCCGGGAAAGCGCATCTGGATGTATATAATCAGTTGGGCCAGAAGGTGCTTACGGTGTTAAGTGAATACTTACAACCCGGCGATTATCATGTTAAATTCAATGCTTCGTTTCTTTCATCGGGCGTTTATTATTATCAACTGCGCATATATAATTTTCATCAAACGCGGAAAATGTTTGTGATGCATTAGATTCAGGATTCAGTAAAAAACGGATTGATCTTTGGTGTCGTTTATTTCATATCGAAACAAAAAGGGTTTGTCCCATCCGACCGGGACAAACCCTTTGTTTTTATATAAACAGTCTGTTCGCGCATGGGGATGGTTGCCTGTATTGGGCCTTATACCTAAATTTATAAATCGGGATTAGATATGTAAAGAAAAAGATGCAGGGCTTTTATCTGCGATTTTATGCAAGATAACATTCC
>JALSTK010000064.1 GCA_026983775.1 Calditrichia bacterium | reverse complement strand
CCTGATGGTTATGCCCGATCTCTGCAATGATATAGCAGTCCGTACCATCGTTAATCACGCGGCCATTAATGTTGATTTTTCTGTCCATTTTGCATCTCCTTTAAACTAATTCCTTTAAAATCCGATTCTTTTGCTTATACCGCGTGTTAAGATCATGCGTTTTATGGGTAACATTTTTAATCACACTATTTATGATTATTTCTATTTGTTTGTAACAATCATTAAGCTTTATTTCTTTTCTTTTAAGTTTCGGATAACCTCTTATATGAAAACCAAAAGGTGAATTTTCCCAAACAAATTCTTCCCAATCCGGTTTTTCGCTACTAACATAATTTTCTATAAAAGTGCCTCTTTTCGTATAGTACCCTTTCCTTTTTGGTAACATACTTAGCTTGTCGGGAAGGCATTGATCGACGAGTTTAGACAATATATTATATTTTGGGTTATAAACAGTTGCAACACACTCATTCTTAAATATATTGCTGTATCTGTATTTTTTTATTATTTTATAACCTGTATCATTTGATTGCTCAATGAAACTTCTATATCGAATATTAAATATATGATCGACATAAGCTAAAAACGCACCTAGTGCATTATTCTTTGAATGCAATTCATTAAACCAGGAAGAAAATATTCTCCTATGTTTTTGCTTTTTGTTTGATATGTTGGAGATTTTTGGGCAAAAATCAAACAATTTCAGGTTTACTTTGCTTTGATCAACACATAAGCAGTGTACGCAAGGGAAATATCTTAATTTATTGTAATGTTTTGGGTGCCATGGTGCCCCAAAGAATGTCAATCCTTTGGATTGCATATACTGCATAATATCATTAATCCAGTTTTTTCGAATAATGTAAAAATCTGGATCTAAAAAAAACACAAATCTTGTCTTTACCTTCTGCGAAAGACGATTCATTCCTAATGCATGATGATAATTTGAAGTCATCCCATGTACTTTTTTTATACCTTCAAACACCTTAAACCTTTTATCATCGGTAGTTAGTATATTTTCCTGTTTATAATGTCCATTTTCTGCTACCAGCCAATTGATATCAGCATCTTTGTTGATTTCCGTAGTTAATCGCCAATTATAATCTAATAAAATCTTGCTTCCGTATGAAACAGAACAAATTGTAAATTCAGAAGCTGAGATATCTTTATTCATTTTTACGCTTATCCAAAAACGGCTAAAAAGTAAGTAAAGGCAGCAGCACTTTAAAAATTCTCCTTAGGGGCAATATGTTTTACAGCTATGAAAAACAGAGCTCGCAACAAAGAGGATACAACTATGGTACGACATGCGAGCCTGTACAAAACTGGTTGCTTTGTTTAACCGTCACTATTTCCATAATCTGACCTAACGGCATAAAGCTGAGCCATATTCCAAGGGCTTTAACAGCCCGCATTTTGTCTCCATGCTGTTCTTCCAGCTGGCCCAGGCCAAGGGCGTGCGTGAGATCTGCGATGGACCATTGTGTTGTATGGGCAAACTCAAGCATCTGTGGCAAATCGATATTCGGTTTTACAAACGGCGTGTGAACTCATCATTTTCTTTCGCGTTCTTCAAACATCGAGATTATATTCTTCGCAGCCTGGGAATCATCCCATTTGCCATGGACGTAGAATCCACGTCCTAAACCTGGTTTGGCTGTAACCGGCGGTTCTCTGCCATCTATAATTGCCCAACCAAAATCAATTAGAAAAAGACGGCCATCACGAAATAATAAATTTTCATTGCAAATATCTCTGTGAATAATTTTTTCCTTTGATAATATTTCAATGATATTCCCCAATTGCTTTAGCTGAGTCAGCGAACTAACAGGATTCCCAACCCATTCCATTGTAATCCAATCATCACCTTCTTCGATTAATTTCGGGAAAAAAGGGTAGGACGCAAGGCGGCGTAAACATAGTGATTCAATATTTTTTGCCCACTGAAGGTCAGATTCGTATTTTTTAGTGACTGTAAAGCGATCATTTCTAACTATAATTGCTCCTTTTCCCTTCCAGACAACCTTAGGCTCAGAACAGATAAATACCATCCTTTCCTTTCCATTTTTACGCCAGGCGTCTTTAAACGGTCCGATGTTCACTATTTTTGTAAAAGGGGTACATAAAAGTAAAAACCTTTCAATATCTTGTTGCGTTAATCCTGGAATCGCTGCTTTGCCATCATCAGCTGCACTTTCAAACACCATAAATTGTGCCTTAGATTTATTGGGTATATTAAAAAGCAGATCTTTTGCATAATCCAGCCCAAGCTGCTTGACAATCCACATCCAGTTGGAAAGCCAGATGATAATATCAACCTCAGCAATTGGAAATGCTTCTGCCCGAGCATAAGTAAAGTGGGCATTGCTTATTTCATATTTTTCAGCTGCCACTTTGGCTAAAGCAATTGCATTTGCATCATAGTCAATACCGTTGACTTCTGAAGCACCGAGTAAAGCAATTCCGATAGAAATACCTCCAGAAGAACAGCCTATGTCAAGCACTCTTGCCTTGTAAAGCGGTACTGCTCTACTGATTTTTTTAATTCTTGCCAATGAATTCTTTCTGTGTGAGAAAAATCCGCTCTCCGGAAGTGGGAAATCGTGATATAACCATCCTTTTTTCGTGGCCGATCCCTCAACTATATTGTCAGCCATTTTATCAGCTATTTGTTTCATGCGACGATTAATGGGTGAATTGCGTTTACGACAAGTATGCCGAATTCTGTGCAACCTGATAGACGTTTTGCATCCATAAATGAACGCCAGTTGAAAAAAGCGTAAAAAATCAATAATACGGTTTCGTAGAATCGGATAGTATTGTTTCAGAAATGCCGATTGACTGGCCCGTTCTCTAATTTTCCCCTGCAATCTATTGAATCTGATCATCATTTCCCTGCAAGGTTTAAAGACATTATTGACCAGAGTGTGGGCGAAATCGGTATCAAGACGCCTTTGGCTCGGATTTGAAATCTGTTTGCCATTTGAGCAATGGACGTATAACCCCTAAAAAATCGTTGTAGATGTTACCTTGCACCACACCCGAATCGTTTAAATTGAATATCAGAGCATTGTGAAGCCTGAAATGAATCTTGGACGGTTTTGGTTTGATTCTTTTTATCTGAACCGTTGCTTTTAATATGCCTGGAGATAAAATGTTCGGTGGGATAAAACAGGTAGCTTTATAGTTTCCTAATGGCCTAGGTTTTCCATGCCATGAATCATTGTTGTCAAGAGACGTGAAAATTTGTATATCATCTTTATTAAAAAGATATAAGCCTACATTAAAAATTTCGCCTTCTTTTAAGGTTTCGAATTCTATTTGAATCCCGAATCTTTCGTCTGTCTTTAGGGCAGTGACCAAATTTCCGGATTCGTCTACAATCCTGACACTTTTCAATCTGACTGTTTCATCCCCCGGTGCTTGAATGGTATCTGCCCACGTAACTTCGCCTTTAAATTCAATACCAGACACTTTCTCCATGTAATGATTTACTACGGCATCGGATTTGTCCGATAAAATTAATCTACCATTATCCAATAAAATAGCATGCGTGCAAAGATTTTCGATTGCATTCATGTTATGCGATACTAGAAAAACTGTTCTTCCTGCCTTGGCTACGGAACCGATTTTGCCGATGCATTTTTTCTGGAATCCGGCGTCTCCTACCGCCAGCACCTCGTCAATCAGTAGAATCTCCGGTTCGAGGTGCGCGGCCACGGCAAAGGCAAGTCTCACGTACATGCCGCTGGAATAACGCTTTACC
>JALSTK010000063.1 GCA_026983775.1 Calditrichia bacterium | reverse complement strand
CAATTTCTTTCCCTTGAAATGATCGTTTTTAACCGTGGAAACAATATCACCGATAACCCTACAGATCAACATGGTATCCTACCGAATCGATTTAATTTCATCCATAAAACGCTTTCCCAAAGATTCCGCTTCTTCGACGTTCGGTGCCTCCGAGATTACACGAATAATGGGTTCCGTATTGGATTTACGCAAATGTACCCAACTGTTCTCAAAATCGATCTTCACTCCGTCCAGATGATCCTGGGGCAAATCGCTGTGTTTTTTTGCAATTTCCTTCAGAATACGATCCGGGTCCAGGCCTTCGACGGATACTTTTTGTTTACCCATCTCGTAATGGGGCAAAGACGCCCGTAATTCCTGCATGGTTCCGCCAAATTCGGTCAACATCTGTAAAGTAAGCGCCACAGCCACCGGTGCGTCGCGTCCCAGGTGTACTTCCGGCAGAATTACTCCACCGTTGCCTTCGCCTCCGATGAGGGCATCGATTTCCACCATTTTTTCGGCTACATTTATTTCGCCAACCCTGGAACGAACAAACATGCAGTTATAATATTTAGCGATATCTTCCGAAGCTCTGGAAGTGGACATATTTACCACCATACGCCCCATCTTCTTGCTGAAAATCAATTTAGTGGCAATGACCAGGGTATACTCTTCCCCGATGGGTTGACCCGTATTATCCACAATGGCACAACGATCCACATCCGGGTCCACGGCAAATCCCAGATCGGCTTTTTGTTTGCGAATCTCATCCCCCAGTTGGCTCAAATTTTCCGGTAAGGGTTCAGGAGTATGAGCAAAGCGACCGCTGGTTTCCTGATTAATGGCGATCACTTCACAGCCTAATTTTTTCAGAAGCTCGGGAATAATCCGGCCTCCGGCGCCATTAACCGTATCAACCACCACCTTAAAATGGCGTTGACGAATGGCTTTAAGGTCCAGATAAGAGATGTTTAGAACTTTTTCTATATGACGTTTTATAGCCTGATCGTCCATAGTTACCGAACCCAATTCCTGCCAGGACTTTAAATCCATCTCATGGTGATCCCCCATGGCATAAACCGTTTGCGCCGCTTCGGGATTTAAAAAACGGCTGTTACTGCCCATGAATTTAAGACCGTTCCACTGAATGGGATTGTGGCTGGCGGTAATGGCGATACCCCCTGCCGCCCGGTGATGCTCAATTTCCAACTGAACCGTGGGCGTCGGTACAATCCCGATATCGATCACTTCACAACCGCCGGCAACCAGACATCCTTTGACCAGATCGGAGATAAACGGGCCGGAAACCCTTGAATCTCTTCCGACAATAACTTTACCTCCCTTTACATATTTGGCAAAAGCCAGCGTATATTTCTGCACTACTTCCGGGGTAAGCGTACTGCCGATCTCCCCGCGAAGTCCGGAGATAGAAACCATTAAAGTCGACACGAAAACTCCTTTATTTATTACGTTTTAAAACAAAAAATATAACCGCCTGCCCGATGAAACACAAAAAAATATTACCCTCTTTCTTGATAAGGTCAGAATACTTGAATGGGCCGATCCTGCTTTTCGCCGATTTCGCCGATAACCGCTATTGTTTCAACCTGTCTTTTTTCCAGGTTATCTACCAAAGTTTGTAAGCGATTGTTTTCCACTGCGATGAGCAGGCCCCCGGCGGTTTGCGCATCATTTATCAGCAGGCGTTGCACTTCACTTAAACGCCATCCGTACTCCACCCCATGTTCGGTAAAGGCCAGGTTATCCCTGGTTCCGCCCGGGATCGCACCGGCCGTTGCCAGTTCGAAAGTACCGGGAATGAAGGGGATTTTTTCGAAATCCAGCTTTGCGGAAACATGAGAGGCTTCTAACATCTCCAGTAAATGACCCAACAGTCCGAAACCGGTAATATCGGTTGCGGCATGGACCCCCGTTTCTTGCATCGCCTCCCCGGCCTCCTTATTTAAAGTCAACATGGTGTGCACCAGATCGTTAAGCTGCTGCCGATCGAGCATATCCCGCTTAAGAGCAGTGGACAGAATCCCCGTTCCCAGCGGTTTGGTCAGTACAAGACGATCTCCCGGTTCGGCGCCCCGGTTCCGAATGACTTTCCGGGGATCGATCATGCCTGTCACAGCCAGACCGAATTTCGGTTCGGTATCATCCACGGTATGTCCGCCGATAATGGAAATTCCGGCTTTCTCTGCAACGGACTGTGCTCCCTGCAGCATCTTCTCCAACACAGAGATTGGCAGGCGATTACTGGGGAATCCCACCAGATTCAAGGCGAAAAGCGGACGTCCGCCCATGGCATAGATATCGCTTAAAGAATTTACGGCGGCAATCATGCCGAATTGGAAGGGATCGTCTACCACAGGAGTGAAAAAATCAACCGTTTGTACCACGGCTGTTTTTTCGTCGATCCGGTAGACCGCAGCATCATCCGCTGTTTCGGCGCCTACCAGGATGTTGGCATCTCGGGGGACAGGTAGTTTACGCAACACCTCTTCCAAAAGCTGAGGACGCAATTTACAGGCACAACCCAGACCATGGGTAAATTGAGTCAGTTTAACTTCTTCTCCGGCCGTTTGTAGAAAAAGGGGAACTTGCTGCGGCTGAAGTTGGGTTACGACCCGCCTGATCTCTTCCAGGGCACGGTCAATTTCATCCCGGGTAGTAAAACGGCCCACTGAAAAACGGACGGTACCCATGGCATATTCAATTGGTACATGCATGGCTTCCAGGACACTCGAAACTTCCACATTGTCGCTGTGGCAAGCCGCACCTGCAGAAACAGCAACCTTTTCACTCAGCTCGGAGACAATGGTATTCGCTTCCAGACCTTTAAAAGCGATACTGCTGGTATTGGGAAGACGTTTTTCTTTGTGGCCATTTACCTTGCAAAAAGGGAAACCGCGCAAAAGACCCTGTTCCAGTTGGTTACGCATGGTCGCGAGATGTTTCTCAGACATTGAAAAATCCTGGCCGATCAGTTCGCAGGCTTTCCCCAGGCCTACAATTTCGATGACATTCTCCGTTCCTGCTCTCCAGTTGCGCTCATGGTCCGCGCCGTGCACCTGTTTTTCCAGGTGCAGTCCATGCCGGATATACAAAGCACCGATTCCTTTGGGCGCATAAAGCTTGTGACCGGCGACAGAGAGCAAATCTACTTGCAGCTCATCCACCCAAACCGGTATTTTGCCGACGGATTGCGCACAGTCCGTATGCAATAAAATATTATGTTCATGAGCTAAGCGGCTTATTTCAGAAATGGGCTGGATAGTGCCGACTTCGTTGTTGGCATGCATAATTGAAATGAGAATCGTTTGGGGAGTAATGGCCTTCTGCACTTCGGCCACGTCCACCAGACCGTATTCGTCCACCGGCACATAGCTCACCTTAAATCCTTTTGTTTCCAAATAGCGACATACCTCTATGACAGCGGGATGCTCCACCGCGGAGGTGATGATATGATTCCCTTTGTGCCGGTTGGCTATAGCAGCACCTTTGATGGCATAATTATTCGATTCCGATCCACCACTGGTAAAGATGATTTCATCTATTTCCGCGTGTAACAAATCCGCCACCTGTTTCCGGGCCTGTTCAACGGCCTTTTTAGCTTCCGTACCGAAAATATGGCTACTGGACGGATTCCCAAAATGCTCATTGATAAAGGGCAGCATGGCTTCGGCTACCCGGGGGTCTATGGGCGTAGTAGCATTATAATCCAGATATATGGGTTTGGTCATTGTGTTTTCCTGCCTCTACATGCTAAGCTGAACAATCTCACCTTGTTTAAAAATGTCGGGCACCTGCCTATGAAAATTCCTTTGATAAAGCCCGGGCGGCACACTGATATCGGCCAGAAAAAGTTCTCCGACCGCAGACCGGGCCGACTCCGCATAGAGTCCCTTTTTGGGCAGGGCAAGGGTCATGGTAGCCCGGGCATGTATGGTCGGCTTCATGGGATGCCCGTTGTTGGCCTGCAAACCGGAAGGAATATCCAGGGCTAACACTTCAGCCGGATGGCGATTGGCCTCTTCGATCATCCTGGCAATGAGTCCTTGTGGAGCCCCTCGTAAACTATATCCGATCAGACCGTCGATGATCAGATCAAATTCCCTGTCGGCCAAACATTCCCCTTCGCAGATTTCCAGGCCCATCGCCTTTAAAATATGTAGCTGATGCAGAGCTATACCTGAAAAACGATCATACCCTTTACTGAGACAGACGGTGATTTCAGCGCCATAGTTAGACAGATGCCGGGCAGAGACCAAAGCACCTCCGCCGTTTCCACCTGAACCGCAAAGAACGGCAATCTTTTGCTTATCCGGTTGATTTTCCAAGAAACGGACAAGCGCCAGGCGGGCTAAATTCCGACCGGCGTTCTCCATCATCTGTATCAGGTAGATGTGATATTCTTCTACCATGAGCCGGTCTACCTCTGCCATCTGTTCTGCTGAAATTGCGGGAACTCTTTGTCTACTGATTTTCGGAAATAGGAACGGCACGGTTCGGTTACTCTTGTTTGAGAATCTCATCTTGCCTTGCTGCATTAGTGACCCGTTTCCACCAGCCATCGATCGCCGGAGCAATAAAATATACAACAATTGCCAGCGCAAAACCAGCCAGGATATCCACCACATAGTGGTGGCGTAAATAGACTGTGGCCAGTACCAAACTAACGCCCGGTATCAGAATAACGGCAAATAATATTTTACTGTAACGATAGGCATAGATTAAACTGATCAGCGTGACTGCGCAATGTAAACTGGGAAAAGCGGCCCGGGAAGAAGAGGGATTTAAATTAGCCAGTTTGGTCTGTGCCGCAGTGATCCATCCACCGGAGAAATTGCGGATAAATTCATGGGCCAGGGTCAGGCGCGGAGGCGCGGCCGGGAAAAGGATATACAAAAAGTATCCGAAATAGAAAGTTAAAATAGTACCCAATAAAACCGTGCGCATTTCAACAAAACGTTTTTTTACCAACAGAAAAACAACGACGGCTACGGCAATGAAAAAATAATTCATATAACTGATACTGAAGTAATCCGTAAGCCAGGGATGATAAAAACGCTGGGCCCAGAGGGTCGGTTCCACTCCGAACAAGACTTTATCCCAGTGAATTAATGTATTATGGACGTCATGTGAATTGACAAAACCGATGGTATCGTGCATATTGGTATAAATGGCAATGCAAAAAAGAAAAGGCATCAGAGCCCGGGTGTAAAAGGTAAATTTCAGCTCCGGCCGTTTTTTAATCAGGTAAAAATAGGCCGCCATTAAAAGTAAGGTCACGGCCAGACGGGTAATCCCCCCATAGAAACGACGCGGTATATGCATACCGGCTCCGTAGAACCAGAGATTCGCTTTAATTGTAATTAATAAAGACGGAATATAAAACAGAAGACCCAGCACTTCTTCCAGGCGTAAATCCGAAAAAGGTTTCAGCAGGCGATACCTTACAGTCATAGCGACTCCATATATAAAAAACGTCCCCAATCCGATCGAATTGGGGAAATTAAGGAAAAAGCGGTAGAATTAAAAACAAAAGAATGCGTTCATAAAAAAAACCGCACTTCTTTCCGATCCGACAGGTGAAGTACGGTTTGAAGTAAATGTGTAAAGATGAATAATCAGACTTTGGTTTCCGGACCACTTTGTTTGATAACCGCGGTTGCTGCCGCCACGATACTGGCCACATCGGATAAATTCGAGGGAATGATCATGGAATTATTGGTCCTGGCAAGGTTACCGAATTCTTTTAAATATTGCTCGGCCACACGAAGATTTACCGCTTCCAAACCGCCCTGTTCATTTATTGACTTTGCAATCTCCCGGATTCCCAGGGCCGTTGCTTCGGCAAGGCGTTGAATTTCCACGGCCCGACCTTCCGCTTCATTAATCCGTTTCTGCTTCTCCCCTTCGGAGCGTTTAATCAATTCCTGTTTTTCCCCTTCAGCCACATTGATTTTAGCCTGTTTTTGTCCTTCGGATTCGGCAATAACGGCCCGCTTTTCGCGCTCGGCCCGCATCTGTTTTTCCATGGCGTCTTTAATGCTTTGCGGTGGTGTAATATTTTTAACTTCATAACGAGTAATTTTCACCCCCCAGGGGTCACTGGCCTTGTCCACGGCATTGACAATGGAGGTATTAATGAGATCGCGCTCTTCAAAGGTCTTGTCCAGTTCCAGCTTTCCTATGACGCTACGCATGGTGGTTTGAGCAATCTGAATGGAAGCAAAGCGGTAGTTATCTATTCCATACGAAGCTTTACGCGGATCCACAACCTGCAGATAAAGAATACCATCCACCTCGACGGCAATATTATCTTTGGTAATACATATCTGGGAGGCCACATCGATCGCCTGCTCTTTGAGGGTGTGTTTATAGTGTACCTTATCAATAAACGGAAAAATTAGATGAAATCCCGCCTGCATAGTTGTTTTGTACTTCCCCAATCGTTCCACGATAAATGCCGACCGTTGCGGAACAATTATGATCATTGAAAAGAAGAGAATGATCATTAAAATGATGATTCCTATAAAAAATACGCTTCCCGGATTCATAAGTCGTTCTCCAATTTTTAAGTGATGGCTTGTTATAATTTAACATGCATGTTTTTTTACTATTGCTATAGCCAGGGGATTCACCCTGTTATTTCCGGCGGTTCTACAATCAGGACAATACTTTCTTTCCCTATGATTCTTACGATCTGTCCCTTTTTCAGGGCAAAATCGGATTTGGCTTCCCATAAGGTGCCTTTCAACATAACCTTACCCATCTTACCGGGAGCTATGGCCTGCTCTACGGTAACTATTTTACCTATGAATTCATCCGTCAAAGTTTCCTCTCCGGTATCATCTTCGTTAAAGAAGCGTCTTCGTAAATAATTACGCAACAAAACAAGGGCAAAAAGAGAGGTGAAGATAAAAATAGCTAACTGAGCATTGAGGCCGAAACCGTACAGCATACAACCCAGGGCCGTTAACCAGGCTCCGATGCCGAAGAAAATGATGATCAGGCCGGGCAATACAAACTCCATAACAATCAACACCAGGCCGATGAGAAACCAGATGATTTCGGGCCTGGAAAATAAGGTCTGCCATTCCATTTTAAATTCCTCGTAAGTCTACTTTCAGTTAAAAACAAATCCGAACTTTGACTCATAAATCTACTTATGGTACATTTCAAATGGAAGTTTATTCAAAGAATAATTTTAGAGATGCTTTACTTTAAAAATGAAGTGAACCTAACAGCCGTTCTTACTACGAAATAAAATGGAAACGGGAAGCGGAACAGAAGGTCTCCATCCCCCCAGGTAAAAAATTTGTTTGTACCGCTTTCCTTTCCTTAAAACGAATAATTATAGGTTAAGGTACCGGTATATTCTTTGTATTCGCGATCTTTGTTGACCGGGTCGAAAAAATCAATTTTCAAGAGGTTCAGGTTCAGGCTGCTTCGTAAGGTTACCCGAAATTGTGATCTCAGAGTGTAGTTGACCGATTTCTGCTTATCATGCACCTGCATATTTATGGCAAAATTATTGCGCCAGCGCATAAAAGGGGTGTAGCTCATGCTGAAACCATAGGTTTGAGTCTGAATCTTTCGATGGATCAGTTTGTTGGTTGTATTGGTAAAATTCAGCCCCATATTCAATTTGGGAGAGAACAAAACACTATACCCTCCGTTAATCATTTGTGCATCGAAATTGTTTTCCTTCGAAGCTTCGTTTTGTCGTTCGGATTTTTGCAGGGAATAAGCAGCACGTATATTATGTCCCACTCCCAGTGTTTTAAAACTGTAAGCGGCATTTATCATGTAGCGCCCGTTATAGGTATCAAAAAGCAGACGTTTTTTTTCCACATTATTTTCCCAGTAGATGAGTGAATCCAGATTGGTTTCATTAACCAGCTTGTTCTTACTGTATGTGAAATTCAGCATCAGGGACTGAACCGGTTTCAGCATAAGACCGGCCATGTAATTCAAATGCTTGAGCGTCTTTACCTTCTGATTATTCAGATTATCATGGCTGTAATTGAAGTTTCCGCGAAATGACACGCGTCTGGGAACGATCTGGGCATTCAGATAGCCATTATATTTTTCCCGGTCGTTTAAAGAATAGGGTAGCCCCAGTGAGATATAACCCGGTCCGATATACTGGTAACCGGCCCTGGCCCGCACCCTGTTTGTGTTAACCGTCAAATCACCCCGGTACGCATAATCAATCCGGGAAGTGATTCGGATAGAATAATATTTATCGATCCAGGCCGGCATTCCTTCGGGACGATATTTTTCGCCGAATGTATTTAGCGTATGCACACTGGCCGCTCCTTCGCCGCGAAAACGCAGGCGATTTTGGAACAAAGCAATTTGGCCGTTGAGTCCAAGGGCTAAATTTTCCTGAGGAAAAACTTTACTTGAATCTACAGGAATATCGAGTGAATTTTTATCATCGGCAGCCTTAACGAAATTGATCTCCAAAAAAGATTTATTACGCAGACCAAAACCCAGCTTGGCCGCCATTAACATTCTTTTATAAGCATAGGTCATGGCACGAGGATCATTCACGGCTCTCTGTGTTCTTCCGTATAAGGCTATAAAATGGACCCATTTCGGATCAACCTCAATTCCCCCTCCCCGGATACTGATACCGGAAACCGTGAACTGCGAAATTTTACCGGCAAAATCCCCGACATGAAAAGTCACAAAACCTATCCTGGGATTTAATCCGAGTCGGTTAAAACTTTGCCGGAAAGTTACTTCCTCCGTGGAAAGAACCATTTCCACAGGCATCTGTATTTTCCAGAATCCAAAAGTCATGTTGAGTGAGCTGCGTGCCGTAGAAGCCGGTCGGCGTTTGTACCTGGCCGTGGTATGGAATACTTCTCCATAAGCTCCGAAATTACCACTGAAGCTATAGTATTTTTTAACCATATTCTTAGCCCAGTTGCCGCTTTTGCTTTCAACGGATGTTGTATCTACGGACTGTGCCATCAGCCAAGACACAAAAAGCACGCTCATCCACACCGTTACATAAAATTTTCGCGTTAAGGAATACACAGTAAACTCCTTTTAATTATAGCTTTTCATCAATGGGATCAAACGGGTTTCCTTATTCTTAATTTTTTTCGCCTTTTTAGCGGCAATCTTCCGCGCTTTGCGATGTTCCCCGGCCAGATGCAGAGCTTCCACCACATAAGTTTTCAACAAACTATTCGACCCGTTATGTTCATAAAGAATGAGTAACTGCCGGGCCAGATTCTTAATCTGTCCATCCTTTTTTGCCAACTCGATTAAGTGGCGAAAATCATTGTTTGTAAAATTTGTTTTATCGTGATATAACAAATTAAGATAGATCCGGTACAAACCCTCGTCCTTCCCCTGCTCCTGGGCCAGATGTATCTTGCGCCTCAACGCTTGGGGATCTCCGGGATGCATGAACAGCACATCGTCCAAATAATTCTCCGCCTGTCTGTAATTTCCTTCTTCGGAAAGAATATCGGACAGCGCCAGCCGAATGAATCTGTTTTTCGGAAAACGCCGCAACAACTTTTTAAGAAACCGTTGCGCCTTATCCCGGCTATGATGTTTTAAAAACCAGTTTAATTCATTTTTAAGAAGCCCTTCATAGTCCTCATATTCATCAGCAATAACCGTCATTTTTTTACGGTCCATAAGGCCGTTATCCTTATTGAGTTCCTTCAGGGCTGTCATCTGGGACTGGCGGATATGATCCAGTAAAACCTCCAACCCGATCGCGAAATAAAAATCACTTTGCCGGGGACCGGCTTTCATAAATTCCATTCGAGCCAGGCCAAAATAAGCTTCCGGCAAAGCCGAGGGTTGTTCAATAGCTTGACGAAAATAGTGTACCGAAAGAGAGTCTCGGCCCAGTTGGCGGTTACATAAACCGGCATAAGCAAGAGCGAGCGGATTATGCGCATCCGATTGCAAAATATTCTTAAAAAGGGAAAGCGCTTTGGGCCAACGCTTGTGTCGATACCATTCCATTGCCATTTTTAAGCGGCTGGCCGGGTCTGTCAACAAAGCTTCCATCTCTTGCAGATGGCGATAATAAGCGGTGCTGTCTGTCTTAAATAAATCCTTCAATAATCGAAAATGCCATTCCGCTTTCGTAGGAATCTTTTGTACACTTTTTTCCCAATAACGGATAGCGGCCTGCAAACTGTCCATCTTCTCGTAGTTTTCCGCTTTTAGCCGGAAAACAAGCGTGTCCTGCGGAAAATGATCTTCCATATCGCTTAAAACCCGATCGACCCTCTTATACTGCAAAAGTGCACCATAGAATTTGGTCCGAATCAGATAGATTTTTCTTTGCCGGGGGTATTTCTTCTCGAGCATTTTAAATAAGGCCTTACTTTTTTCAGAATTACCGGTTTGCAGATAAAATTGCCCCAGTACGAGATAATCTTCCAATTTCCCACTCTTATGTGCTAATTCTTCTAACTTAGTTTGAAGCTTACCCAAGCGGTTGCTTTTCCGGTAGAATTCAATCAGCAGACGATTCATATTTCGGTCATCCGGGAAAAGACGCACGGAATTTTCCAACAGTTTCACCGCCTCCTTCTTGCGTTCCGTTTCCCAGAGCACAATGGCCAGGTTACGCACAAAACGTGCCTCTCCGGGCTGGTATGATAACGCTTTGCGAAAATAAGGAACACTCTTTTTCTTTTTATTCTGCTGATAGAGCAGTACCCCCTGGTTAAAGACTAAAATACCCATAATACGTTTATACTCATCCGGTAACACATGGGCTTTGGCTTTTGTTAAGAAATGTATCGCCTCAGAAAAACGCTTCTCCCGGGACAGAAACTGAACCAGAATCAGGGTTAAATCCGCGTCGCCCGGATAGCGGAGCAGACCCCGTTCGAGGATTGCGATCTGATCCCCATACCCGGCTCTGGCTGCGCTCATGGCAAAGTAGACATAAAAATCCTTATTGGTTCCACCCTGTTTTTCATAGAGACTGAAATTGCGGTAGGCCTCTTCAAAATTTCCCTTTTGATAGAAATCGACGCCGTTCAACCAGTATTGTGTGCTTCCTGTCTGCGCCGATACAAAAAATGAGCATATCATTATCATAAAAAAAACGTTGCGTAACATTGAGGATACTTTCATTTCCGTTCTTAGAGAAATCCGATACTCTGTAAAAAGAGACCTACTTCTTCTCATTCCCTTTGGCTCTAAAGATCTGTACCACTTCATTCCCCTTACTCTCATTTCCTGAAGTATCGACCGCGCGCACCTGGTAGTACCCGTCTTTGGCGTTCAAAGGCAATACATATTGTACTGTGTTGACCGGTTTCTTTATAACCGCCTCATAAGTTCCCATGGGTGATTTGGAACGGTAAATCAGGTATCCGGCCAAATCGAAATCCACTACCTTATTCCAGGAAAATTTATATCCTGTTTTTGTTTGTTCTAAAAACACATTTCTGGGGTGAGGAGGCGGAACATAATCGCGCACAACTATTTTTTTCTGCAATGCTTTTGTACTCTTATTTCCGGCACGATCTACAGAAATAATATTCAGCATAAAGGTCTTCCCTTTAGGCAGGCGGTGGAATATTGTTCGTAGTGTATCGGTTGCAAACGATTGTTGCAGCACGGGCTTCTTCTTACCCGCTTCATTCAGAATAACCAAATAGCGTACCACATCGGCAGAAGGGGAGGGATTCCAGTTAACATGCACATCACCGTTTTGTCGGACTTCCACAATAGCGCCTGTAGAGGGCCGGGGAGGAATGGTATCCGGAATTATTATTTGGGTATAACTAAAATCCGAAAGATTCCAGGACATATCCACAGCCCGAACCGCTATCCAGTATTGCTCACCATATTTAAACTTTTTAAGTCCGTTGCCGGAATCGGCGTAAACCGTTCGTTTTTGCCCGACCGGCTTCTGAGTTAACTGGTTCAGATTCTTTTTATCCTGCCCGCGGTAAACGAAGTAACCTCTTAATTTTTCTCCTTTGACGGGTGTCCAACTAATATGAATTCTGCCGTGCCAATATTTTGCCTTAACTATTTTCGGCGGTGCTGGAGGCGTACTATCCGGCCAAACGGCATAAGGTCGTGCCGAAATATGGCTGCGATTCCCGGCCTGATCTATAGCAATAATCCCATAAAAATATTTTTCTCCTTCCACTCCCGTTGAATCCAGAAAAAAAGTCTGTAAGGCAGGAATGATACTTTTATTCAAATGTTTATTCACCCGATCGGGATTCGTACCTCTCAGTACATCATACCCAACCACATCCTGTTCGGAACTCATGTCCCAGCTAACCAATATGCCATTATCATTGAACCCGGCCCGAACATTCTTTACCATAAGGGGCGCTTCCAAATCTTTTGCATAGACTTTTACCGGCGTCGAACCGTGACTTTCATAACCGAAATAAGATAGAGTGGTCACCTTGTACCAATAGGTTTTACCGTAAGTCAGCAAACCGTCCTGCAGTTCAACCTTGGGAGTGTCGAGACGGAAAATGAAATCCTTTCCCACCCTTGTATATTTAGCTCCATCCTCGCTACGATAAACGCGGAAGCCAACCACCCAATCGGGATGGTTCCAGTCGAATTTGGGATAGCTGAAGCGGATATCCGCCAGACGATTCTTCACTTTTACTTTCAGATTCTTCACTTCCCGCACCACGGGCTTTCTGATCAACACTTTAATGGTTTTACTGTGAGAGACTTCTTTATCATTGGCATCCACAAAGCTCACCCTGTACCGAACGCTTTGTCCGGCCGGGACCGTTTTATCAATCAGTAGCCGTCCCAGTATAACCGCCAACCTGGGCATCTTGAAACTAAGCATCAGAGAATAGACGGGATCAGTTCGCAACTTGGTTAGTAAACGGGTCGGATCGGCATCTTTCATGGTACCGGCCAGCGATTCATAGTCGGGGCCCAACATTTTCTGCATCCTGTAGGGGTCTTGTACAGGACGGACGGTTACCGGCAGGGCTTTTTGCCATTTCCCTCCGGGTACCTTTTTCCATAAAACCACGCCGTTACCCATGGGCACGGGGCGGCTTAAGAAAATATAGGCGGCCTGTCCGTCACTAAAGCCGATGACTTCCGGCATATTTTTGGCCGCTGCAAAATTTAGTATTATCAGAAGGCCGAAAAAAATGCGTGCATATTTCATAAAAACCTCTTCGAATTTATTCATTTCTTCCATTTTAGTGTTTCCCCGGTAGCGGCAAATGCGGCGTGGGAGGTGGAGGCGGAGGCGGAGGATTAGTTACCCCCTGCCCGCTCAAATCAGGCCCAAACATACTTCCTGTTGCCGGAGCGGTATATACATGGACCAGATTGGCGGGAGTTACTATCATGGTCTGAATAGCCGACTTCAAATTAGCCCGATTAACAACCACGGAGCGAACCGTATAGGAAGCATGGGTATCGTAGACATGGTCCATTTGAAATGTTGTAACGGCAGCCTCATTCCCGTAGGGCAGGATCACCTGCTTAAACTCGGAGGATCCGGAGGCCCCCCAGATACCGACTTTTAAACCGTAAATCTTTGATTCCGCATCCTTATAATTCAATAAAGAAACGGCCATTTTATGGGTCGAATAGTCGTACGACAGGCTTACCAGCGGGGCCGGCGGTGGTGTGAAATCGACCAGCATCTTTTTGGAAGTCACCACGGGACTACGTAGTCCGTCCCCATTCACCGCCCGTAAACTGAGATAAATGGTTTGTCCGTTGCTTAAATTGAGATTCGTTATTTTTAGATGTTCTCCCTGTGATTCCATCCCCGGTATAACCACCCCTATAAAACCCGTATAACAAGGCAGACCCTGACCACTCATATCGCACGGAAAATTTCTGGTACCTAAGTTCTTATTAGAACTAAAGGCTGTAATATTCTGGCTCGTCCACCCGGTAATCTGGCTGCCCCCGGGGCTTGTGCCGATTTTATATTCATAGTTCCGGATACCTGTTTCGTGATCAACCGCCGGTTTAATACCGACGACGATCTGATCCGGTGCGCTGATATAGTAAGGTTCATCGGCCGGATTCACACCATAGCTGAATTCCGGTTTAACCGGTTTGGTGCGATCCAGGGGACGAATGGGTCCGGCACTAACCGATGCACCCAGTATCCCGGCCCGGTTCATGGCCCGGATATGTACATAAAATGAATCCAAATAGGCCAGAGGCTGACCAATCAGCTTAATTTCCCGTAGCGGTCGTCCGCTTTCATCCTGACCCAATAGATGCCATCCTGTATTCGGATTGGGATCATTGGCCTGACGCGTTACCTTGAATACATATTGCTGGATTCCTGATTCTGCATCACTGGCAGGGCTAAAGCGCACCCGCAGGCCGGGAGGAATGGTATCCCCGGAGAAGAAATTAAAGCCTCCCATATAATTAAAAGATGAAAATAAGACGGACCAGCTGTCTCCGCTACTCTGGGTTGATGAACTCTGGCCGGACCCTGTATTCGGTACGATAAATCCGTATTGCTTGCCCTTCGCCTGATAATTTATTTGAGTGCCCAGGTCATAGCCGGTCACTGCATCCTGTAAATTTAATGAGGACTGCTGATCCGATGGATACGGACTTGTATAGGTAACCGTGACTCTTCCGGGCGAAGTGGTATCCACTTTCACCGGATTGGAGACTTTGACCGAACTCCACAGATCTACACTGTTTTTCGCCTTCACATAGACATAGTAAGAATGATTATGCTGCAGCGAGAGTCCTAAAATATTAAAATCGACCCGCGGTCCTACATTGTGCCAGTTCAAGCGATGCTGTCCCGAAACCGTGGGCCGATCCCCAACGGCATAAGCTAGCTCCATAACATCGGATTCGTAATCCGCGGCATCCACATGGACCTTCATAATCCGGTCCCGATTGTACTGATAGGCAGGGACCGAAACTTTTTGGACAATGGGGGGTGTACTGTCATCGCTCATCGAGGACTGCTCCACATAGTGAACTCCCGGTGTGGTGCCATCAAAATGAACGGTAAAATTCGTCAAACGACGATTCACATACCCACTGGTCGAGCGGGCCCGGACTTTCAGCGCAAGGTAACGAGAGGTTTCGTTCATATTCTGAGGAATAAAGTAGGAATGCAGGTGTCTGTTTTTACCGATCATTTTGTAAGAAGTAGAATAGATACCGTTTTCCGGCAGCATGCTTTGGTATAGTACCCCCGAAAAATTAATAAGACCTATGCTATTGCCCGAACCGATCTGCACAAATCCGCTGTTCGATGTACCCGATGTTCCGCTTGTAGTATTGGGATTGGTCACCTGGCCATTGGAAATAGTATAACTGTAATTGGCGATACCGGCAGGATGGGTAGCCTTAAACGCGGCGTATATCTGCGCAGTATGCGGAGCCTTATAATTATTAACGTTGATATATTTAATTTTAGGTGCGACTAATTGCAGGGCCAAACGGTCATGAATCACTTTAACATCCGGAAAGATCTGGCTCATAAAATTCGGACCTACCTTAACGATTACGGCTGTTTTGGGGGTAGTAAACTTTCCGAGGTCCATGACTCCCGAACTTTGGGTAAAGGTACTGCTATACGAGTTGGAAGTACCGCTTCCGGCATTGCCCAATTGAATTCCGCTCAGAGCCGAGGAATTCACTCCTGCACTGAACTGCAACCCGCCCAGACTTTGAGAATATCCGCTCAAGAGATTCTGATCGATATAGGAATGCAGCTTACTGGTCACTCCCGAACTGCTAACCACAGATATTTCATTATCCGGAACACCACCCAATTGCCAGTACAAATACCGATCCGTTAAATCATAGAGCGCCTGGGCGTAGCTAATCCGCATATCATAAATATGATCTAAGACCTGGGTAATTTGTACCTGTCGGGCTTCCAGGGCGCCCACCTGATCATTCTGATTATGAACGTTGGCTACAACGGCAGAATCGAATTGAGTGGCCAACATGGTTAACCCTGATTTAGGAACATCGTACCACAGATTGTTACCGAGGTTAAAACAAATGGTACGCAAACCGGTAGCATCCTCGATTTGATCGATATTAGCCTCTAAATTTTGATACACACCGTCCGCCTTGGAAGGCGCTCCGGGATAGATTACATCGGCCAGACTTCGGGCCCGGGCTTTAGCCAGTTGTTTCAGAGCTTCCACAGTAGAAAGACGGTTGTTTTTATTGTTAAGGAAATTTCTGATAAACATCCCTTCTCCATTTATTCCACTCATTTTGCCCTGTGCCCAGCTATGTAAACTATAGATAAACTGGTGATTCACATAAAAGTAACGCTCCAGTTTCTCTCGGGCTAATTGGTATTTTTCGCTCATGGCATTAATCGAATTATTGCCCTTGGCATTGAGGATAGCATCAATTTTATTCAGATATCGGTTGAGCACGAGAATACGAGCATAAATCTGGGCCAGAATATGCTGTCGGGTCTGTTCCATTTCTGCGGCCCGATTTTTATGTTCATTCACTTTTTGCTGATCAATAGCCAAAGCCGGCTGAACACTGAAGCTCTGATGCGGATGCCCTTCGGCGTCCGTATAGGTCACCACATTGACCGAATCCGAAAATTGTTCTACCGGTGAATCCATCTCATATTGATTCAGCATCTGGTCAACCGGCGGCATGGATTCCATGGCCACATCGATCACCTGGCTTACCTGTTGAGCAATATTTTCCGCATCCTGCAGAGCACTCTTTTCCACTGCGAGAAGTTGGACTAATATATTGGGTGTGGAACTTAGATTAGACGGATATTGCATATAGTTATTAATGTAATTGTACAAACTGTTATTTTCACTGCTCTGTAAGCCGCCGTTGTTGTTCTCCATGGCTCTCCAGCCAGTCCCGATTTGTTTAGGATTATTGGCATAGAGATTCAAACCGGCCCGTTCCACCTGATCCTGAGTCAATTGTGTTTTTTCGATCAATTCATTTTGCATATCCGATTCGGCTTCTTTGGCGGCATTCTCCATATCATCCGCCATGTTTTCCGCGTCATTTATTTTTTCACTCATTTCCGGATCGGAACCGAACCCTCCGTCAAATTTCGGATCCACATTGCTCACTTTCACCCAAATAGATCCGTCCCAGCACTTAAGCCCCCAACAAACACATACCGAGCCATCCGCCTCTCCGTATAGCACATAATGATCGGTGACTATCAAAATCGCTTTCACTTCGGCACTGATGGAAGCCAAACCCATCAAAACTTCCGCTTTCGCCCCATAGGTAAAATAAGCACCGAATTCCCGCGGTTCCTGCCATTTCATCCAAACCATACCGGAAACGGTCGTGTTAACCGATACAATCCAGAAATCGAATCCGCTATGAGAAGAAGCCTGGAACATAAAACCCGGATTACCGATAAAGAATTTACTTTCCGCTTTTAGAAATTTAGGATTGATAACGGTAGCTTCGAATTTACCTTTTACATACCATTGATCCTCGGCAATCTTAAATTGCATTTGCCCGTTGCCTTTCACCACCCCTATTTTAACCTTGGCAAAGATAATCCCGTCAATATAAAACTGGTCGAAACGGGCCGTTAATTTGAAACCTCCCTGTACCTTGTCTTTCAGATTCATCATGGAAACACGACCGGCAAAATTGATATACTGATCTGTGATGGTAATTAAAGTCGTACCGCTTACCACGCTCTTATCCATGATCACCACACCGGCGTAAAGCATTACGGCAAATTTGGCTTCCCCGTTTAATTTCGGCAGCTCCGAAAGGATAGGATCGCTGGCTAAATCGGTTTTATGGACCACCATATCCAGATATTCCTGCTTTGGATTATAGAAAAATCCGCCGCCTACCTTGGCTAATGAAATACCCGGGAAGAGGACAATACCCGGGCCGGGTAATTCGGCAGTGGCAAAAATACCGAAACGTAATTTCCCGTTCTCTTTTTCGAACAGACCGATCGTAGTTAAACTGATGCTGGGCGGTATGCTGATCTGTCCGGCAGCTAAAAATTTAAAGTTGGAGCCATAGGACATATATTGCATATCCAGTGAACCGCTTACCACATCCTGAATACTGAGGTGAAGATTATCAATGATAATATTCGGTGAACCGTCTTTTTTAAAGAGCAGGAAACGGTCTACCCCCCCGGAAAAACTGCTGCCCATGGACATGCTCACCCCAAGCTGCAGATAAGAGTCGGCATGAATCGTCTTAGGGGTTTGTGTACCGTTGCTGGATGCGGTTGGCATGGTCCCGGAGCTGATCTGTACATCACCGCCGTTCGGCTTGTATTCGAAGTTGGTTACGGCAAAAGAGAAAACACCGCCGATGGTAATGGAACCGCTGGTGATCGAAGAGGCAAAATTGGGCATACCCCCGGTTGCCGACACCTCTAAATTGTTAAAGGCCAAAGTGCTGGTTGCCGATGAAATATCCAGAGCAACGTCGCCGGAAAGACTTAAACCGAAATGGTCTCCCGGAAGAGATGTTAAATTGGTTAAATTGAATTTTAATACTTCCAGATCGAACTTAGGGGTTCCGACCAGACGATAATTGCTAAAGTTGACATGGCCGTCAAAAGTCATCTGAATCCCGGGATGGACCACGCCGCCCTCTTTATAACCGAGCTCCAACCGATCGTTGTTAAGCCAGAGGTCCCCGTTAATTTGCACCTTTGAATCCGCCAGGTGGTTCAGTTGTAAATCCAGGTTTAAATACACCAGGTCCAGAGTACCCTTCCAGAAGGTCCATTCCGTTGCATCTCCGTTGCCTTTACCGTGCTGTTCGTCGAGTAATACAATTGTACCGCCTCCGCCGACCTGACCGTTGGGTGCGATGAAAAAGTCAACCTGGCTGGGAGTCGAATTGAGCGGTTCGGGCGGGGTAACCAAAAAGCTCGCTTTTAAAGAATCATCCTTAAAATCTAAGGTCTTTAAAGACAACCGTTGCGGAATAATATCGATCGGGCTGGAGAGCAAACTGGCTCCGGCGATGGAGAAACTGCCGTCGGTGCCGATTTTTAAGCCGGTAAAACTGCTCACATTATCCATAAAATGAATATTTCCACCCAGCTCCACTCCGAATACTTTTTTGCCGCTTGCCGTGTCGTAAAAGAAGCCTAATTGAGATACATCAAATTGCATCGTGAATAAATTGAAATGCAAGAAGTCGGAAGGATTGTTGAACGTTATTTCCGGCATATGAAGACCGTTGTTTTTCGAAATTTTTAAGCCGCGAACCTCCACGGCAAAATTTTCACCGAAAGACGGAATCTTAAGAAGGGTGTTGACTTCTACGGCAAAATCGTTGCCTGAGGTAGAAATCTTAATCGGCGGCAAATCGGAGTTATTGGCCAAAGGCATTAAACGCGCAATCTTAAGAGGAATACCACCGGACAGATGGGATATATCGGTCGTAAAAGTGGTAGAATCCGTACCTACATTAGCCGCGAAATGGATGGGTGCGGGAGTATTGGACTCCTTGAACATATCCACAAACATGTCACCGCTGAAACCGATCTGAAAAGAAGAGGATGAAAACGAGGTCTGGACACCTTCCACTTTCAACTGTACCGGGGCGTCACTGCCTAATGTGATTTCTTTAATATAAGTAGTACCCTCTGTGTAATGTTCGTGGTAATTTCCCACATGAGCAGCGCCTGAGATACCGCTTGAAGAGAGAAGCAGGCTATCCACATCGATTTCCAGGTCGGCCAGAGCTTGCGGCAATTTTACCTTGGCTCCCAAAACCACCTGGTAGGAACCGTTTACCTTTTTAAAGGCGAATCGGGTAAGATCCAGCGGAATACCGCGACTCGTCAGATCCAGGAGGGTACCGTCCGTCGGAGCTTCCACCTGAATGCCGCCGCTGACCAGATGGTGGGTGGTCTTATTCAAACCGATACTGAGCGAAGTCACATTCAATTCCGGTACATCCGAACCGTATTTTAAAGCCGGGATCTTAATCTTCAGCGTTTTCCCCGGTTTAATCTGCAGCATATAAGCACTGCCGTTGTCCGTGGTTTCCACCAGCAAATGGCCCTGATCATCCTTTAGTTTCATATAAGCCACATCTGCGGAAGGCAGACCGATGCTATCCGGCATGGGAATGATGCCCAATACATTTCCCGGTACAAATCCCGTACTATCGATATAGGCCAGCACTTCCGAATCACGAATAAACTCAGCTTTTCCGCTAACAACACGGGTCGGCCAAAGATTCATTCGGAAATTATCCTTGAAATTCACAGTCAGACCTTCATAGGATTTACCCTGAAATTTTAGATCTACCTGAGCATTACCGTCGGCAAAAAATTTCCCGTCGCTGATCCCGAGAGTGGATGGTAAATTCATAGCCACACCGAAATCCTCGCTAATCGTCGGGTTAGGTGCGCTGGCCCGCCATTTCAGGTCTCCGTTTTCCAGAGTGACCTTAAAGGCGAAGCTGGAGCTGAAGCTTACACTGCCCGATTTGATTTTAAAGGGATGCAATCCGATAACAAAATTTTGGAAATTTGCCGTTACATTGCTGCCCCCGAGATTAAGGGAGTTACTGCCGGAAATACTCAGACCGTCTCGATTGAGAACGGCCGAGCTGATGGTGAAAGACAAAATTTTTCCTTCCGAGGGCAAATCCAGACGGAAGGGGGTGTTGATGGCAATTTGTCCGTCGATAAACTTAGCTTTTACCAAATCCAGCGAGATATTGCCCGAAGCCGTAACCGAATCGCCGGAGGTGGGAGCCGGTAATTTCATTGATGCGTCCATGGCCAGTACGGCGGATTGTTCGCTGCCGGAAAAATCAAACGCCAAAGAAGAGGAATGAACCTGCAACTTAACCGGACCGAAGGAAAGCGGACAGGAGGGGACAAAACCGGAAATGTTTCCCGAAAGGTGACCATCGGAATTTATGCGCAAAGCAGCGGAAATATCGGCCGGTTCCGCGCATGGGAAGAGATTTGAAGGCAACTGAAAAGCCCCTTCTACCATCACGTCAAATTTCTGGTTCCAACCCGAACCGGTGCTGTCGCCGGACAGACTGCCGCGGAATTTCTTAGCATAAAAGTGCGCGCCTCCGCCGATGGGCATATCCAAGCCCGGAGCGGCAATCTGCTTGTTTTGAATCGTTCCGGTAATAATACCGTGCTCATATCCGCAGTCACTCACTTGCAAACCTAAATTCGCCAGTTGGGGCGGCATCCCTTGCGACAAATTATTCAGGTTTAGTTCCAGATCGAAGCGGATACCTGAAGCGGATCCGAAATCCACCGATCCGTTAAAGAAATTCACCGTCACTTCCGGAATACGCAGGGAAGTCATTTTTAAAGCAAAGCCGCCCATATTAAACGGCGTTAAGTTAAGATCCGGCAGGGAGGTTTCCGGGAAATGAATTCCTTGGCGCGAAATGCGTACATGTTCGATCTTAGGAAGTTGAAAATTACCTAACTGCGGGAACCCCAGCTTAGCCGAAAAATCAAAAACAAAATTCCAGCCTTCGGAGGAACTATAGGAAAAATTGGGAATGGTGAAATCGGAAAATCCCATATCCACGACACCGAGGTTGAAATTCATCGCACTCAGATTCGGGTCCATGGTCACATTTTGCACCGAAAATCCGCTGGGAGCGATATGCACATCCATGGTCAGTACATCTTTGAGTTCATCATCCATTTTCATTTTCAGACCACCGGAAGCGGTCACATCAAAGTTGAATGAAGATAAGCTGCAATTGATGCTGCCGTTGAGACGATTCAAATGTAATTGAATAAGATCGTTCCCGCCGACCAGAGGAATCAGTTTATCGAGATTGAGATTAAAAGTAGAAGAAAACTGGCCGGTGCCGGTCAGAGTCAGACTCACTGAATCCGTTTCCGAAAGGTTTGCCCCGAACAGAGCCGGAAGGCCCTTGAAGGTAAAGGTCTTAACCCCGCTTACATCGCGGTAATCCAGATTGCTGATTTTGATGGGAAGCCCTACTTTGGAAAGATCGAATCCGGCCGTCTCCTGGGGAATAACAGCGGCGATCTTTCCGCCCTTAAGCTGAAAATGCAGCGGGTCTACCGTTACCGAGAATTGAACCCCTACTTCCGGCGGTGTAGCGCTGCTAAATTGAAGAGCAGGGATTACAAGACGCACCGGTGACCCGGGTTTGGTAGCAATACGCACTCCGTCGCTTACGGTAGTGACATCTACCAGTGATGTGCCGCCGGATTTAAGCACCAGATAGGCAATTGATTCATTGGGCAACGGCAATTTTTCCGGTAAGGCCTTGGCTCCGAAATAACTCAGGTCGAAGTGAATTCCGCCCCCATCCAGATAGGCGATCCTGTTTGATCCGTAAAAGAAATCAACATTCCCTGTTTTTACTTTAAACGGCTTAAATTGCAAAGCAAAATCGGAAGAAAACACCGCTCTCAGACTATCCAGTTGATTGCCTCCGTAGTTTAGCTGGATATCCGATTGCCCGTTGATTTTCAAGCCGTTTTTACTGATACCGATATTGGCCGGCAAATTAAACATCATGGTATTTTGCTGCGTAAGCGACTGGCCGGCCTGAATCGCCTTCCATTGCAATCCCCCATCCGAAATACCCAACTGGAAAGCAAAACTACTGTTAAAATATGCATTCCCCGAAATGACCCGGAATTCCTTCATATCCAATAGCAGATGATCGAAAACCACCCCGACCGAACTACCCCCCAGGGCCAGTTGCTGGGTACCGTTGAGCTCCAATCCATTTGTAGAAAGAGTAGCCTGACTGATGTGGAAGGTAAGAACCGGCTGATCCTGGGGAATTTTTAACGCGAAATTAGTCAGGTTTAAACTGCCATCTACCAGGGCGCCGTTTATCAAATCCACGGTAATATTACCAGTAGAAGTGGATTGGCTGCTCTCGCTAAGGCCGGGTAAAGTAGCACTGACTGCGGCACTCAATAATGCTTTTTGCCGATTATCCGAGAAATCAAAATTTAATGAACTGGAATTTACGGTCAAAGAAAGAAAGCCCAGTTTAATCGGACAGGTAGGTACAAAATTCGAAATGGTTCCGCTGATATGGCCGAACCCGTCCATATGTATCGTAGTCGATGTTAAATTTTGAACACTGCTGCAGGAAAAAACATCCGGTAATTTTAAATCGCCGCTCATATTCAGCGTGGAATGGTTCAACGGTGATCCATTGTTCCAATCCACATCCAATTTTCCACCGAGTGTTTTAACATAATAGGCGGCTCCCCCTCCAAGAGGTATTTCTCCTTCGGTTCCGGTAAAAGAGAGGTCCGGGAAAACAGCCTGAATATGCTGGCCGCCTAAAGCAATATTCTGCAGATGAAAGACCTTTTGGCGCACTGCAGAAGCAAACTGCGTGGGCAAATTGGGCAGGGTAACGTCCACATCAACTGCAAAATCCCAGTCAGGCATTGATCCTGTGGACCAGTTGAAATTCATCTCCCCTACCCGAAACTGCTTCATTTCCAGACGCAATCCGGCTAAATCGAAAGGGGCGAGAGAGGGATTACTGAACGTCTGTTGCCCGATGGTTATACCGTTTGAAGTGAAATGAATATCATGAATAATCGGTGACCCCAGTCCGGGAATAGCCGGGAGATTAAAATCCGCATCCATTTTCAGATCAAAATTAAAATGACCGGCCTGATATTGGAAGGTAGAAAGAATCAAATTGCGGACATTTAATTTCATCCATTGAAAATCCACCCCAAGGTTCTGGGTTAAATGGGGATTAAAACCGTTTAAAGTCAGACCCGACGCTTTGCTCATCGATAGGTTAATTTCCGGATATTGGGATGGAGTATTCGTAAAGGGAAAAATGATATCGGCACCAAGAGCAAGATCAAAATCAAAGGATCCGGTACTGGTGTTTAAAGAAATGGTGCCGTTCAATGTTTTAAGGCCTAATTTCAGAAAATCACTCCGGGGAATAAGAGCAATGGTTTGATGGCTGCTAAAATTAATGGGAAAATTGATCTGCGGCAGATCCAGTCGCATGTTGGGAATAGACCAGGTACTATCCGAATTAAAGAAACGAAAATCCACATCGGCACGGGCCGAAAGCGCGGCCAAATCAATATCCACTCCGGTAAAATGTACCTTGACCAACTCATGATCGAATTGCAGCAAGGGATTATCCCAGTCACCATGATACGCGAGTTGTCCGGAAAATCCGGCCGAATTGAGAGTGATACGGCCGTTTAGACCGACCGGATTACTGATTGTACTTCCCGGAATTTTAAAATTGGCACCGAAAGTCAGACCGGTACTGGCAGAAAAACGTAAATCGGTTGCTTCTATGGGCAGGTTATCCAGCCCGGGTAAGTGGCTTCCCGTTCCACTCAGCATGGCCATTACTTCACCGTCCACAAAGGTTGGCGGAAATAGTGATCCCTGTAAAAAAGTAAGATGGGAAATGGTAACCGGTACTGTAACCGAATCACCCTGGACATAATAAACAAGGCTGCCCGCCCCGTCTAAAATGTATTCCGTTGAAGTCTGGTTTTTACTTACACCGCTTAAATCTTTCAAATAGGCTACACCCGGTACCAATTCCAGGCGTTTCAGATCACTGAGTTCCACGGCCTGGGTTGTCTTTTGCTGATAAAAGAAAGAAATGATTTCGGACCTGCCTTCATTTTCGCCGAGCGTCGCTCCGTAATTGGGTCCGGGATTATTGTTGTACGCCTGTATATACCATATATATTGTTTACCTTTTTCCAATCGCCCGTAAGCCGATACAGGATAATTCAATTGTGTATTGTCAATTACATCCGTTTCGAAAACCGGATAGGAGGAAGATATGACCTGAAAAGGAATTTGTCCGGGCTTGATTTCAAACAGACTAAGGTGATATCGTACGCTAAATCCGCTAATCCCTTCGACTACCGGAGCCCATTGAAAAATGAGACTGCTTTCATCCTCAATGACTTCCTGATCTGCCGGAGCCAGCAATTCGGGACGATCGAATGACAGGACATAGAAATTTTCCACAACCGGTCCGTCCACCGGGTTTTCATCCCCTTCGCTATACAACTCCAGAGTAAGGGTATAAATACCCTCGGGAATCATATTGGTGGTTTTAACCTTGTCGACCAGGTCGTTGTTGATGCTTCCCGTATCGAAATGAATGAGATTACTGTTGTCGATGGTGTAGGTTGCCCCGGACAGCACGGTAAAATTTGAACTGACACCTTCGAAAACCGTACCATCACGGTCCGATTCCAATTTGATTTTAATATGGAAGGTTTGCGTCTCGGGCAGGGTATTGAGAACCGTTACCTTAATTACATTCGGTGTAGTCATCCAGTCGCTTAAATAAGGCGAGGGGAATTGTGTTTGAACATTCACTTCCATGTTTTGTGAGAATAAGAAGCCGGTTAAAAAAAACAGCAAAAAAAGTATGCGTCTCATTTTTCAAACACCTCATTTTATCTTTTGATTATGCTTGCAACCATTACGATCAAAATGAAAAATTGGAAAGACCTCAAGCCTCAATTACCCTTTGCTACAATGCCATGGTTATCCGTACCGAGACCATCCATATAAAAATAAATCCTGGCCGACCAAGACCGTATTTTGTAGCCGGGAATAAGATACATAAACAAAAAAGCTTAAACCGCCGGAATATAACATACGGCTTTTATCTCGGTTATAACCGTTACTACCGAAAACATTGTCAAACAGAATGCACATTTTCAAAATAAAAACAATAAAATTGATTTAATTTTATAACCGATGCTTTTATAAAAAAATGATCGCCGTCAAATCGTAATGACCTTTTCACAAAAAAATTCCCTTCTTGCCTCCGGTAAAAGAAGCAGAAGAAGTTCTGTAAAACCGGGAAGGAAAAATAAAGTATAACGGCCACATCGGCCGACAATAGGTGAACCATACGAATCGGTTTTTCTTCTTTAATCTTATAATTTCCCGCTGTAAGTTTCGACGGAAATGAAAGAATCTTGAGAAATATGTTCAAGAACATGAATGGGATAGAAGTCAAAAAAATATCTGGTCAAACAACAGGGATGGGGTCAAACGGACGATAATCGAATCGTTACTATCCATAAGATAGGCAATGATATTGGTTTTGTATGCGGGTTTACAACAAAAAAACAATCTGCCGCCGATTTTCCAAATTTCGGATGCGAATGAAGTTTATCCTTTTGTCCCGGGCTCTATGTATAAAAAGCGTTTAATCTTTTGAGTCGGTGTCTTTTCGAAGGGTTGGGTTTGCTCAATGATATTCTGGAGACGGGAAAAAGCGGAAACCCGTTCATTGAGACGTATTCTGATATCTTTTAACAGTTCAGCAATTTTAGTTCTAACTTCTTTTTCCGTCATCTTCTGAACACCGAATTTCTGATCCAATTTTTCATAATCGAGATAAACGCGGGCCGTTAATTTACCGCCATCCTGATATACTAAAGATTCCAGGATACAATCAAATTCATTGAGTAACGCTTCTATTTGTTCCGGATAAATATTTTCACCGCTGGGCCCGACAATCATATTTTTTGATCGTCCTTTAATATACAAATATCCATCCTGATCCAGAACACCCAAATCGCCCGTACGGAACCAGCCGTCTTCGCTTAACACTTCCCGGGTCTGATCGGGATCTTTATAATAACCCTTCATCACATTCGCACCCCGTACCCGGATTTCCCCTTCGCCGTTATCCGCATCCTGATTTTCGATCTTTATTTCTATACCGGGCAAAACCGGACCCGTAGAGCGCAGTTTTTTTTGATGCGGCCCCATTCCGGCAATTAAAGGTGATGTTTCGGTCAGACCATAACCGATGGCATAAGGAAAATTCGCTTCCATTAAAAAACGTTCCGCTTCGGGAGCCAACGCCGCCCCACCGATTCCGAAGAAACGAATCTGACCGCCGAAAGTGGCCAATAATTTTTTCCCGGCAATTTGGTTTAATTTACGACGTATAAAAGGCCATTTATATAAACCGCTGATAATCCTGTTTTTTTGAAACTCCGGTAAAATACGCATCTTATAAATTTTCTCGATCACCAGAGGCACACTGAGCATGATGGTCGGTTTCACCCTGGCAAGAGCCGCCGTCAAAATGGTTGGAGTGGGCGGTCTGTCCAGATAATAAATGCAACTACCGAACATAAGCGGAATAATCATCCCAATCGTACATTCATAAGTATGGGCCAGGGGCAATATGGAAAGAAAACGATCCTGCGTATTCGGCTCGATAATACTGGTGGCTGATACGGCGTCAAACAAGATATTTTTATGCGTCAGCATAACTCCCTTGGAATTGCCGGTTGTGCCCGAAGTGTAAATAATAACCGCCAGATCATCTTCCCTGATTTCCGCCTCTTCCGGCTTTACTTCCTTACCGGCCAGTTGCCTGACCGTCTTTTTCAATTTGTTAAATTCCTGATCGCCCATATCCAGAATGTCCTGCCACAGATCTTTTTTTGATATCCTGGGCATGACCTTAAAATCATTGATACGGATAATGGTGTGTACATTTCGTATTTCGTTTTCATCAATTTCATCGATGAACCTGTTGGAAGTAAAAACCGCCTTACATTCCGCATGGCGTATAATATGACGTATCTCGTTGATATGGAAATCCGGCAACACCGGCACAGCCACTGCGCCCATACCGACAATTGCAAAATAGGCAATATCCCAGTTGGGCATATTTTCACTGACGATCGCCACCCGGTCCCCTTTTTTAATTCCTTCCTTTTCAAGAAACCGTGAGATTGCCTGAACACGATTATAAAATACAGCGTAGGTTATGGGCTCCTCATTCACTCTGGCTACGGCCGGATACGTTGCATAACGGCTTGCCATACGTTCTAAAAGATGGTCAAATGTATACTTATCCAACGGGTCCATGAAACCTCCCCGGTAAATTTTCCAAATGGCTTCGGAATAAATGGAGTTCACTTAGGTCGGTAGTAATATAATAAAATGTCGGAGTACTTACAAAACGGATGCCATAAAGGTAATACCATGCAGATGAACAAAGGGCCTCTTAGGACGCCCTTTATTCATGTTTATAAGCTGTCTAATGATGATGTCCAGCCGGACCGTGAACATGGCCGTGAGCGATCTCTTCTTCCGAGGCCTCACGGGTACCCATAAATTCAACGTCGAAGGTTAGAGTCATTCCTGCCAGGGGATGATTAAAATCAATTGTGATATCATCGCCTTTTACCTCTTTGATGACAAACGGCATTTGCTGCCCGTCTTCCATACTGGCCCAGAACTGCATGCCCGATTCCAATTGGGTATCCGGCGGGAAATTGCTGCGCTGTGCCGTCTGAATGGCATCCGGACGAAATTCGCCGTAAGCATCGGCAGGTGCCAGAGTAATGGTCCGTTTTTCGTTCACTTTCATTTCACTCAAAGCCTGTTCCAGCTTGGGTAAAATCTGTCCCTGGCCGGCCAGAAAACCCATGGGTTCATTATCGACGGTAGACTCCAGAACGGCTCCATCTTCATTTTTAAGGGTGTAATGAAAGTTAACTACCTGATTTGTTTGAAAAGCCATTGTCTTTCTCCTAATTGAAAATACGATTTATTAAACAGAATTTGCTGCACTTTATTTAATTAACATTACTTTGTGCACAAATCTCTGCCGGTGGTTTTGAATGGTTAATAGATACGTTCCCGATGGTAACGGAAATCCTTTATTGTTTATTCCCGACCAGGACCACTCATAACGGCCCGGTTGTAAAAATCCCGGAGTGGTTTGATAAACCTCCTGACCGTTTATATTGTAAATTCTCAAATCCATTTGGGATCCTCTATACACACGAAAGCGGATGCTGGTGGTAGCCTGATTTTGTCGGAACGGTGAACCCAGGCCAAAAGGATTAGGATAGTTTCCCTCAATCTCAATATCATCAGGAACCGTTGCCTTTTGTGGCCATGAATGAAGAGCGGATACCGAAGGGTAGGTAATCGGTCGCCCCAAAAGCCAATCCATGGCAGACCATAAGAAGGGCCAATCCGAACCCCGGTCGTCCAGTTCCTGAGCGAAGGTCGTACTATCCCGGTCACTATCTTCTTCAATCTCAGGATGGGGAGCGATTAGTAAAACCCGTCCGGCACCGTAAGTAAAATTAATGATTGCCAGGCTGTCAAAATAAGATGACCAGGTAGCAACCGTATCGACCTGAACTCCGGAGTGAGGTTTGAATACCGGGCCACCGTAATACAGCATGGTTTCCTCCGGCGGCTCGTAGCGGTTGATGACGTTCGTAGTGTCCATGCGTAAACCGGTCATTGTATAGTCGTCCCAGGGAGCGATGGCGTCGATCGCCCCTTTGGCCACACCGTCAAACAGATCAAGCGGATAATCAATCTTCCCGTCTTCTTCCCATTCAACGGAATCGCTGGCAAAATAAGCACCGGCGCACATACCGATATAACCGCCACCGGAAGACACCAACTCCCGGATATGTTCGATTCCAGCGGAATCGATCGCTGCTTTATAATACCAGGCAAAGCCTCCGGGGAAATAAATGACCTGATAATCGTCCTTCAAGCTGACATTATTTACATCCAGAGCGGTAATCTCCTGGTAGCTAATTCCCTTCCAGTTTAAAAACTGTTCAAAGGCTGTAATTCCGTCCGGCCAGGTGCCGACGCCGTTGTCCGTGTATATAGCCACTTCGGCTCCCTGCGCAGCCCAGGTTACAGATCCAAAAAACAAAAGTACTATAAAAAAAGGTTTAAACATAAATTTCAATAGGTTAAATGAATCATAAAACTAAAACCCGTTTTGGTAATTTCCGATCCTTTGTCAGACTCAGGACTTCTATAGGTAGTCTGAGCGATCAGGATATCAAAATAATCAATGATTTTCCGCGGTAAATCCGGTAGATGAGATAGTTTCAACAGATCAAATAATCCCCTGCTATAAAAAACATAGCTATAAAATCTTTGTGTTTTACGATCCTTTCGTTGCCAGGTGCCGTTTTGGTATTGAAACAGATTCATAAAACCGATATGGAAAATACTTCTGGTATCGATACCTTGAACCGGCTTGTTGAAAATAAAGTTATTCATAAAATTGAACTTTCCTGTCTTCCACTCCCGTTCCCTGCTGCCCGTATCTTTAAAATCCCGTAAAATATTCATTTCACCGCCATAACCGACCGCAAGAAACGGCAGATATTTTTTCCGAAATGAGGACAGCATAACGGCCTTGATTTGCCATCCGCTGTTGAAGCTCCGGGGTAGATAATCCACGGCATCACTATTGGCATACTTAAGCTGGGCCTCTTTTAAAGGGTAAACGGCACCCAAATCAAAGTCCGCTTGCCAACGAATAAAATGATTCGCATGGTTCTTTTCCTTTGGAAAGAACCGTGCCAACGGAATATGGAGCAAACAGCCCGCTTCCCACTGATTCGTATTAGCCCGGCCGCCCAAGGCAGCAGGCCCCAATACGGAACGAAAACGCTTCAGATTAAGACCAAGGGAAAGGTCCACCACCGAACGCATGGCCAGGGCCAGGGCATACCCATTAACGGATTCACTGGCTTTGGTAACAACGGGCGGGCCTCCGCTGCCATCCGCCCACGTATTTTCTCCGAGGTCGATACGCGTCGATAAGGCTCCTGCTCCGATGCTGACAGGTACGTGGCTCCACCGCTTTGGTAAATATCCGGCCAGAGTCACGGCATATGAGGGTTGATCCCACTTCCCCCGGACAAAATCAAAAGGCCATCGTATCCTTCCATAACTGCTCTTTACTTCGATCGAATCTTCGGTGAGCGCCGTATAGGCAGGATTAAATACAAAGGAAGCGGCATCCCGATAGGATGGAGCAATCGTACCCATTATTTCACCTGTTGCCGGGTGCAGTAAAAACCAACGCCCGTTTTGATCCACCTGTGCATACAGCACATTCGAATCAGTTATAAAAACAAAACAAAAGCATAAAATAAACAGCAGGGAAAAGAAAGATTTCTTCATCAAGCTCCTCTCATAACCTGTTAAAAATAAGACTTTCGGAAAGGATTTCAAAAAAATAATTTTCGCTTACGTGTTGCATTCTGCCTGACTAATGTTTAAAGTTATTAAAACGGGAGACGCAAAAGCAATTTCATTGAGTACATTTTATGGAAATAATGACCTTGATCAATTTGTTTTATTTGATAATCATTATTTTAATGATCTGAACGGAGAAAATTTCTATGTTAAAGACCTATATGGCATTTTTACTGATCAGCTTTCAGTTGATTTCGGCCCGGGATTATTTCATTTCCAACGACCCCAACCGCCTGCAACTATCTGATCAGGACTCATACACCATCGTCCGCTATCAGGGTACGGTAAATCTTTCTACTCTAATACCTCAGGATGGCGCACCCGATCTTCCCCTTTACACCTATCGCATCATCTTACCCGGCTCTGCGACCGTCGATACCTTCTTCATCTCTGGGGTGCGCGAACATACTTTAGAGGGAAGTTTTTTCGTCCAACCCCAGCAAAAACTCTGGTCGGAATATGGCACATCCCAATGGATTCCTCCTGATCCGCACCTCTATGCTTCCAAGCACCCTTTTCCGCAACAGATCGTAAAATACCTGGGAATCGGTCATTTTAACGGTTTAACCGTTGCCCAGTTTGCCGTTTTCCCGATCCGTTATATTGCGGGAAAGAGACGCCTGTCATTTGTGGATCAATTTCAATTATCGGTTATTACCAAGCCTTCGGAACAGACAGGGGTTCAGCCATTTTTAACCTTCGACCAGGACCAGGCCAGGCAATTAATCGAAACCGGGACGCAGCAGACACGCTTTCAGTTAAACAAAGTGAACTCCGTCGACCATCAACCATCCCCCCAGGACCTTAGCTCGGGCCTGATCGATCGCTATATCATCATTACAACGGAAGCGTTGCAGGAAGCCCTGCAACCGCTGGCAGAGTGGAAAACATCCAAAGGAGTTCCAACCCTAATCCGAACCCTGAGCTGGATTCGGCAGAACTTTCCCGATGGAGTGGATGATGCCGAACGCATGCGTAATTTCATTCGCTGGGCTTATGAGAAACGGGGATTAAAATATGTACTCTTAGCCGGAGATACGGACATCATCCCGACGCGGGTGATCCATACGGGTGATTTCACTTTTGCCGCAGATTACTATTTTTCCGATCTCGACGGTGATTGGAATGCCAATGGCAACGATGTTTTCGGCGAGGTGGAAGACCAATTGGACGCTTATCCCGAAGTCTATGTGGCCCGTATCCCGATTGAAACCGAGGAGGATGCGCAGGGCTTTATCAAAAAATTATTTCAATATGAAAAATTAAGTTCCCTTCCCGCCGATTCCGACTACCCGGCTAATGTTCTGTATATGGCCAGCAACCTGAGCCGGGAAAATGACGGTCGGGATATGATCAACAAACACATCGATCCCCAGATCAATCCGGATTTTCCGCGCAGAATGATCACCGAAAGCGGGGAAATAGGCCATAGTCCCGATGTGCCCATGGCTGAATTAAACAAAAACTATGGTATCATCTTCAGTGAAAGCCACGGGGCATACTTTACCATTCGTCCCGGGGCAAACGGCTCCAATATTTACAGCTACCAGCTCTACAATCTGCACAACAGTCTGCCCCCCATCTGGTACATTGCCAGTTGTTACACCAACGATATTTTAAAGCGGTCCTTCTCCGAGATGTACCTGCTCAGTCAACATGGCGGCGTCGCTTATATTGGCAACAGCAGTTGGGAGTACCCCTTCAGCGGTATCTATCTGGAGAAGGAATTTTTTAATCAGGTTTTCAATAAGGGGAATTATCACCTGGCCCAGGCGCATTTTCTCTCCCGTTATCCCTACCTCGGCTATTTAAACTGGGAAGGGCCGACCCGCATTATTGTCTTTTCCACTACCGTGCTCGGTGACCCGGAGATGCCGGTGTGGACCGAAAAACCGCGGAAATTAAAGGTAAGTTATTCCGAATACGTCTTTGACAACCAGCCCCATCTGTGGGTTTCTGTTTCCGATTCTTCCGACCATGCCCTCAATGATGCTACTATTGTCCTTTATAAGAGAGGGTCGACCTATAAAATTTTGCGCAGTAACCCTGAAGGCATTGTTTCCATCCCCATTGAGGACGTCCACACGGATTCCCTTTATTTAACGGTCACTAAACATAATTATATACCTTTCCAGAAATTCATTTCCCTTCATAACGGTCGGAATCCGGGTATTCAGCTTACCCGCTTCTCTTTGAATGAAGAAGACGGAAACGGAGACGATTTATGCCAGCCCGGCGAAACCTTTGATGTAAACCTGACCATTCATAATGGCTTGGACCGGAATCTCGGGGCCGGATTGAAAATCAATCTTAATACCGCAAATCCTTATATCTCTTTTTCTCCGGACTCTCTGGAACTGCAACAATCTCTTGCGCCGCAGGACAGCTTGCAGCTTGGCCCGGTACAGATGTTTATTGCTACCGGCATGCCGGCGGATACAACGATATTAACAACGATCTCGTTTGAAGAAAATGAGCGGATTTTGGACGAGCGGCAACGTCGTTTCCCCGTAACCCTGCCGGATATTGGAATTTATGAGCTTTGTTGTTTTGCTACCACAACAGACGGATCGGAAAATATTTCTACCTTCCAATTAAAACTTATTAACCGCGGACAGGGTATGGCCCGGAATATCCGTGCTTCCCTTCGGGCTCAGGATAGCTCGATACAGGTCCTTGATTCCTCGGCAAGCTTCGGATCGATGGCAAGCGAGCAAATCGTTAGCGGCAGCAACAATTTTACAATACAATACACAAAAATGGATTCGTCCTCAAAATTCAGATTAACGATCAAAGACTATTACGACCATACACAAACCAAAACCCTCGATTTAGTCCCCCCGCAAATCGAGCGGACACTTGGTTTTAAGCCTGCCGATGATCATGACATCGAATTAAACTGGCCGCCGTCGCCAACCCCGGACATCTACGGTTATCATATTTTCCGCCGCCCTCATAACACCGGATCATTCGAACAGATTACTTACCAACCAATGACCATGGCCGGCTATTTTGTGGACGATAACGTAGAACCGAATAGTTTTTATGATTATTATGTGGTAGCTATCGATTCTTCCGGGAATCTAAGCCATACTACAACAGATACCCTGACGGCCTGGCCTGCCGTACCGGCTCTCGCGGGTTTCCCTATTTTTATCGGCGCCAGAGGGATCGGTTCTGGAATTAATGGGGTTATTACGGCTGATATAAACGGGGATCACTTGCCGGAACTGATTGTCAGCGGCTCTCACGGTCTGCTTAGTGTTTACT
The DNA here is from genome assembly GCA_026983775.1 of Calditrichia bacterium. Lineage (GTDB taxonomy): Bacteria > Calditrichota > Calditrichia > Calditrichales > Calditrichaceae > JALSTK01. Next base: position 34,483 of record JALSTK010000063.1, on the reverse strand, counting down.
CCGATAGAGGCGTACGTCAATTCGATACGCCGGGTCTTGATGACGCCAACCTTACCGTACCGGCCCTGGGCAATGTTTACGGAGATTCGCATAAAGAGATCGTTGTCAGCGGGTATAATGAAGGAAAATTGGGAAATTCAATTTCTATCATTTCCTCGGAGAATGGGCAACGGATAGGTAAGATCGACCTGGGTTACCATTGCCCCACCTCGGTTGTTTTGAAGGACCTGAATGGAGATGGCTATGACGACATTATCGTATTGGCCCACGCCGGCAATGCGCCCCAACCGCCCAAGACCAGTAATTTGTTTATTTTCAGAAGCAGCGGATCGGGCTGGGAAACCTTTCCGGGATGGCCGGAAGGAGGCTATGCTTTCAGCACCGGCTATGCCTTGGGCGCTCCGGCTGCTGCCGATTTGGATCACTCCGGCCGGATCAGTGTTTTAACAGGAGCCGGCAATAAGCTCTACTGCTTCCATCCGACTCAATCCGCCGAGCCGATATGGATTCGCACTCTGAAGGGCAATCTAAATATGCCGATCAGTCTGGCCGATCTGAATAAAGACCGTAATCTGGAAATTGTAGTGGGAGCCGTGAATAGCAATAAGTTGTATGTCTTAAATCACCTGGGACAGCCTATGCCCGGCTGGGAAAACGGCCAGCCGGTTGACATCACCGATCCTTACGGTCACTCCTCTCCGGCTGTGATCGGAAATCTGGATGAAGATCCGGAACTGGAAATCGCTTATGTGGGCCGACAACATGTTTATCTATTTAATGCAGACAGCACCCTTTTACCTCACTGGCCGGTGGCCGTGAAAAACGGTGAAAGTAGTAACGATCCTTATTGGGAAAAACTGAGCCCCTTTAACAGTCCGGTGTTGGCTGATCTCGATCAGGATGGTTCTCCGGAAATCATTTTTGTCACCTCTTACGGTGTGCTTCATGCTTTGAACTGCAAAACCGGTCGCGATATCAGCGGATTCCCTTATGATACAGGCAATGATCAGGTTCAGGGGCAGTCGCCTTTAGTGGACGATATCGACCGCGACGGCGATCTGGATGTCCTGTTTATTAATCACGAAGGGATGCTCTATGCCTGGGACACGCCCCATAAATACAATTTAGCCACGCAATTGTACTGGAATCAGGTACAGGCCAATATTCGGCATACGGGTGAATTGGACACCACGCATATCGAGGTAGTTAGCGGGATGGATGCCGGGTCTTTAAGCGCTGTGCCGAAACAGTTTTACCTGAAGCAGAACTATCCCAATCCCTTCAATCCGTTGACGGAAATTAATTTTCAGCTATCCGATAAAGGCCGGGTAAACCTGAGCATTTACGACATCCTCGGCCAAAAAGTGGCCACTTTGATATCGGGACAACGACCGGCAGGCCAATATACCGTTACATGGCAGGGGCGAAATGACAGAGGATTCAACGTACATAGTGGAGTTTATTTTTACCGCTTAACCCTTACTTCCGGGGGGCAAACCCTGTACAGCCATACCCGTAAAATGATTTATCTAAAATAAACTCAATTGTTGATTGTCAGGCTTTTTCTTTTTTGGATGATCGCTGCGTACGTTCTGCAACAGGTCCTGCTCGATTCGATCTAAAAAGGGACTGCGGGCGGGTGAGCGCTGCCGGCCCATTAAAAAACGCTGCCGGGCATGGCTCAAAAACAAAAAATCGCTGGCCCGGGTCATACCCACATAGAGTAAACGCCGTTCTTCTTCCACATCCGTTTGCTGTTGCTCAAAAAGATGGTAAGGCAAGAGGCCGTCTTCACAACCGACAATAAATACGCACTTGAATTCCAACCCTTTTGCTGCATGCAGCGTCATTAAGGAAACTTTTTCCACATTTCGATCATAGAGATCCACACTACTGCCAAGGGTTGTAAATTTCAGAAACGCAGACAGATCGTCGTCGAAACGGGCGGCTACATCAAAGAGTACCTTTAAGTCGGAATCCGATGCTTTTCGCTCTTTTTCGGGAATTCGATTCAGGATAACCGACAACATATTGACAATGGTTTTTTCTTTAACCAGGCGCTCCCGAATCCAATTCATATCCGGCGGCTGTAACAAGCCTTCGCTTCTGATTTGCTCTGTTAGAAACGGATTCTTACTGTTGCCAAGCCAGCGTAGTACATGCAGGATTTTACGGTTCAAACGCATTTGGAAAACGGATTGCTCCCCTATTTTCTGGTAAGGAAGGCGATGGTCATTTAAGGCCTTTTCAATAAGCGGCATCTGTTTGGCGATGCGGCAAAGAATGGCAAAATCCGATAAACTTTCGATGCTTTTTTCTTTCTGTCCGACTGTAATTCCGCTATCCATGGAAAAGAAGTGGACCCCGCCGATCATCTTTTCAACGGTGCGGGCTACGAACTCCGCTTCACTCTTATCCGTCGGCTGGACGGCGAGCTGCACCTTTAACCCTTGCTGTAAACCCTTTAGCCAGGTATCTCTTTCTGCAACAAGGCCACCGGAAGCACTTAAAATATTTTGTGAACAGCGGTAACTGTTTTTCAGGCGATAGATACGGGCCAGGGGATAGTCTTTTAGAAAGCGTTTTATAAAACGTACATCCGCCCCGCGAAATCCGTAAATAGCCTGGTTCGGATCACCGATTACAAACAGATTGGGCTCATCACCGGGGCTTAGCAAACGTAATAATCGGTATTGGACAAAATTGATATCCTGGTACTCGTCCACTAAAATCCACTGGTAGATATGATGTAACTCGGAGACCAGGGAAGAGTCGCTTCTCAACAGTAGAACAGGTTGGTAAAGCAAATCATCCAGATCCAGGGCCGAAACGGCGCGGAGGGCCTTCTGATACTTCTCAAACAAAACGGCCTGTTGTGCATCCTCTATCTCTGCGGCTTGCAGACATCTCTGTTTCACCGCAGTAATCGAAGCGCTCCATTCTTTAACAGACTCCGCCTCAATTCCCAACTCGTTTTTCAGAAGCTTTGTTTTATCCGCATCATCGAACAGCAGGGTTTGTGAAGTCAACAGACCGGCTCTTTGCAAAATAGAGTAGCCCAGACCGTGGAACGTATGTACCGTAATTTTTTGCGCTTCTTTCCTGTTTTTACACAACCCGGCAAGCCGCCTGCGCATCTCATCGGCCGCCTGATTGGTAAAGGTGACGGCTAAAATATTTTCCGGAGCCACATGTTTTTCGCGAATCAGTTGGATAATGCGCGATACCAAAACACGGGTTTTGCCTGTTCCCGGTCCGGCCATGACCAATCCCGGACCCCGAAAATGATTCACGGCCTGCACCTGTTCCGGATTTAAGTCCGCTTTAAACGCCAACCCTGCCGGCTTGATCGCTTCCTTATCCTGCGATTCCTTTTCTGCCCGCAAACGACGATAGGCATGTAAATCAAAATCGAGTAATTTACGGCTCTGATAGATTTGCTTTTTTTCTTCGACTCCACTAAAAAACAGGGAGTTTTGCAGACCCAGTTCTTTTTTTTCTTCTTCGGCAAAGACTTTAATTTTGCCGTACTGACCGTCGAAACCTTCTTCAATAATAACCCTTCCGGCCCGCATCCGGCCAATGGCTTCTACCAAAACTTCATCCATTATTGCCCGTAAATCTTCCAATGAATAATGAAGCAAAATATTGAATTCCGATCCTGCTTTTTGTACCAGTTGCCGGTAGTGACGGGTAATCCGTTTACTCATCGGACCGCTGCCCAAAACCTCGCTTAAAATTTCTTTAAAGGGGATGATGGAATGAAACGGTAAGCGGTTCGGGCGCTGGCTTAAATCCTCCCGGTCGGAAAGTTGTACGATGCGGTTCATTACACCCACGGTTACCTTTTTACCGCAAACCGGACAGATTCCGTCGTGTTCCAGAGTTTGTACCGGATTCCAGCGAATGCCGCATTTACGATGTCCGTCATAGTGATATTTACCTTCCTGCGGATAGAGGTCAACGGTTCCTAAAAAATGTTGCCCGTCAGCAGACTTAATAGCTTCCATCATGGCCGGAAAGGAAAGCTCACAGTCGAAAAGATTGGCATTCCTTCCCAATTTTTCAGGGGAGTGGGCATCCGAATTGGACAGCAATGTATAGGGATCCAGGAAACCGCACATCCAATTCATGGGAGCATCCGTGGACAGACCGGTTTCCACGGCAGAGATGTGCCCGGCCAGATCACCGTAAGCTTCTTCAATGGAATCGAATCCGGATTTGGAGCCCAGGGCCGAAAACCAGGGTGTCCAGATATGCGCCGGCACAAAAAAGATGTGTTCACTGGCCTGTAAAGCGATTTCAAGCAGATCACGGGAATCCAGACCTAAAATAGGTCGTCCGTCGGAGGTAATGTTGCCGATCCTGGTTAGCTCTTGTTGAATCTTTTCCACGATTTCAAAGTCAGGGGCAAAGATCACATTATGAACTTTACGGACTCTGTCCCCTTTTTTGTAAATATTGCTTATCTCCGAAGTCAGCATGAAACGTACGGTTTGATCGGCTGCAAAAGAAGCGTCCAAATCCAGCTTGTTTCGATATTCGTCTTTCAGCTTAAAGAGTCCTGTTTCGGCCGGTTCCAGTTTTTCCTTTAGTTCGGCCAGCCAGCCGGGATGTGTAAAATCACCCGTTCCCACCACTTTGATACCTTTGATTCGTGCCCAATAATCCAAGTACTCCGGCACCAGATCTTTACTGGTGGCAATGGAATAGTGAGAATGAATATGTAAATCGGCTAAAAAGGCCATCATTCGTCCTTATTTTTTTCTAAGATATTCCAAACCGTCACGGGTAATTTCGAGGGTCGGATATTGTCCGCTCTTTCGTTTCAGATATCCTTTTTTGATCGCTGCAAAAATCATGCGCATGATCTTGTTTTTATCCTTTTCCATCATGGCTCCGAAATAGGGAGAGCTATCGGCATTCCAGTATTCGAAACGCTTTTCATACATGCCCTTCAGAATAGAGGCGATAGTGGTTACACCGAATGTCCCGTCAAATTCCAATACACATTCCAGCAGGGTTTGCATATCATTCCGCTTGGCACTCTTTTCTTCGGCCAGGGGAGAATGCCAGTTCAAACAGATGTCGCAGGCACCGCAATTTTCCTTCGAATATTTTTCACCAAAATAATCGAGAATATATTTTCTTCGGCAGATTCTTTTAGTAACATATAGTTCCATTTCTTCCAAATGGGCGAATTGAATCTGCATCTGTTTTTCATACTCATCAAAATCAATGGGAATTTTATCCCATTCTACTCTTACGGAAGTTAGCTCGATGCCCCGGCCCCGGAAAGGCGGAGTGTAGGCCAGAATACCTTTACCAACCAGCTCTCTCATAACCCGGTTTAATTGATCTTCGGATAGTCCCGTTTTTTTTAAGGTTTCTCTAATAGTAAAGCGTTTTGCAATATCATTGCTCAGAAAATCCAGTACTTTTTTTTGCAGAGCAGCTCGTGCCACCTTTTTTCTGGCCTGGCTAAGCGGCATTAAAAAATCGACCTCATAAGTCAGTACTTTACGCTCCAATCGCTTTACAATTTTATAGCGTTCAAAAAGTTTTACGGCCGAAGCCACCTGCATTTCCCCGCAATCCACCATCGAGGCGATTTCCCTGTATGTAAGAAGAATTTGTTTACGTCCCAGACTGAACAGAAAATCGTAAATATCTTTTAAAATATCTTCGGGAGGAAAAGAAGCTTCGATCAGATATTGCTGAATGATATGATCCCGGTGACTAAAAAACAGCACACAAAAAGATGTCTTGCCGTCCCGTCCGGCCCGGCCCGCTTCCTGATAATATGCTTCCACCGAACCGGGAATGTTGTAATGCAGCACGAGACGGACATCGGCCTTATCAATGCCCATACCGAAAGCGTTGGTGGCCACGACCATGCGCACCTGATTGGCCAACCATCGATTCTGGGCCGAATTGCGCTCTATTTTGTTCATGCCTCCGTGATAGCCGATGGCCGGAATATCATGACTATTTAAGGTACTCGTAATTTCTTCCACCGTTTTTTGGGTGGCTACATATACAATCCCGGATCCGGGAACCGACTGAATTATACGCAGCATCTCCTTCTGCTTTTGCTGTTCGTCTTCAAACTCAACGGCGAATAGTTTTAAATTAGGACGATCGAACCCTCGCACCACTACTTTCGGACTTTTTAACTCCAGTTGTTTAACAATATCCTGTTGTACATGACGGGTTGCCGTGGCCGTTAAGGCCACAACCGTGGGATGCCCGGTCTCCTGGATGATATCTTTGATCCGCAAGTAGGAAGGGCGAAAATCATGTCCCCATTGGGAAATGCAATGGGCCTCATCCACAGCCAGCAAAGAGATTTCCAACTGATGAATCAGTTTCCGGAATGAACCTACCCGGAAGCGTTCCGGTGCTACATAGAGCATCTTATACTGCCCTTCCCGCAATTCCTGAATACGGGTTTCCGTTTCATTCCTGTTGAGTGTACTATTGAGAAAGGTAGCCGGAATTTTTAATTTTTGTAGCGCATCTACCTGATCTTTCATCAGGGCAATCAGCGGTGATATAATGAGGGTAAGGCCCGGTAGTATTAAAGCCGGAACTTGATAACAAATGGATTTCCCACTACCCGTGGGCATAATGCCCAGCGTATCACGACCATCCAGGAGGGACTGAATTATTTCCTGTTGACCACTGCGAAAAGCATTAAAATGAAAATACTTCTTAAGAACAGCAAGGGCATTATTTTTTTGCATAAGCTCATTTTAAGAAAAAGATCGGATCGGGCGCTATTTGTTCTCGTCTTCAACAATGGCATAAAGATCATTCAAGAAACCGGGTAATGCCGAACTAACCCGGTTCCAACTGGGAATCATGGGCAATTCCATGGGGTTAGCCAGAAACTGGTCGCCGGCAATAATAATACTGCGCAGAAAAACTTCGATTGCCTTTTCCTCCGCATGGCGTTCGTATTTTAAACCGTTGATGGTGGCATCCACATTATATTTTTCGACGAAATCAAGTGCGGTTCGCAAATAGGTAGCCTTAATGGTCCGGAAAAACTGGTCGGTAAATACAACGCCCATACTGGCCAGAACCCGATAGAACGACTTGGCGATATCAATGGACATTTTAGCCAGACCGGCATTGGGGTCATCTTCGGAAAGCCTCTGATGTTTATGATCATACTGGTCCAGAATATCCACCTGACACATCTGATTTTTGGCATAATTACGATAGATTTCATTCAGCGTACCGATTTCCAGCCCCCAATCGGTTGGCAAACGTAATCGCCAGGCTACCCCGGTCAGTAAAGCAATTTCACCGGATAGCGGATAACGAAAAGAATCGAGATATTCAAGATAATCAACCGAGCCGAGAATCCGTTTTAAAGAACGAATTAAGGGGGTAATAAACAGACGGGCTACCCGGCCGTTAAGCTGATCGGAGACACGGCTGTAATAGCCTTTGCAAAAGCGGAAATTCATGGTTGGATCAGCCAAAGGGTAAACCAGACGGGATAAGAGCTTTCGGTCATAGGTGGTAATATCACAATCATGCGTGGCAATAACCCGTGCTTTGCCGGAGGCCAGAATATACCCGAAACATAGCCAGACATTACGTCCTTTGCCTTCCGTGCCGATGAACAGATTTTTTTCTTTTAACAATTTGTACAGTTTCTGAATTCGCGGACTACGGTGCCAGATAATACGATGACGTTGAGGAAGCTGATCGAAAAATTTCCGGGCTTGCTTAAATTGTTCTTCATTAGCCCCGTCCAGCCCAATGATAATTTCGGCCAAATAGGGTACCTGTTTCAGATCGTTTACAATTTTGGGTAGAGCTGTTCCCTCCAACTCACTGAATAAAGAGGGTAATACCAGGGAGATCGGTCTTCGGTCATGGAAGTTATTAATCCGTTCTTCCAATTCCTCTACAGGGTAATCGCGTAAATTATGCAGGGTCGTAATCACTCCGTTTTGAAAAAAATCAGACATACTCACCCACCCATCTTAAATTAAAAATTTCAGTATCGCTTCATTCCATCCCGCAGGTCCGTAGGCTTTGGTTTGATATACCTTATCGATATTCAACCCTTTGGCATAGCTGCCGTCATATTTTCGAACCAGGACCGGCTGATCCACTTCCAGGAGCATCTCAAAATCGTTGGGACTATCTCCCAGGGCCATCGTTTTTATCCCTTTTTGTTGATCAGCTTGATAAATTTTTTTAACGTATCGGGCAGCTTTTCCCTTATTCGAATCCCCCAGGAGGTGATAAAAACGGTTCCCGCGCAGCAGTCGAAAACCGTGTTTTTCACAATAATCCCGAATGGAAGCCATATCCGTCTTTTGAGTTAAAATAAACGGTTCACTGAATAAACGTTCTTTAGCCTTTATAGCCTCATCTTGCGACAAACCGGTTAACCGGCTGATCTCTTTCAGTGTCATTTCAGAAAAAGAACGGATAGAGAGATTAAATTCCGATTTAAGTTTCCGTAAAAAACCAAGAACCTGCTCACGACGCTGACCTAAAATCTTAACCCGATACGGACCGATCCGTTCATCCGTATCGTCCGCAGAAAGGCATTCATATTGCGGAATGAAGACCGCACTGCCATTCTCGGTGATAAAAGGACATTTCAAATCGAGCTTTTGAAGTACATCCTCTACTTCCAGATGCGTTTTACTGGTACTGGGAATGAGCGGAATATTTCTTTCATGGATTATAGTAAGCCCTTCCGTTGCCGGTTCCCAGCGGTAGGTTTGCGCATCCAGCAAAGTACCGTCCAAATCGGTAAAAATCAGCCATTGGCCCATGAGTACGCTCTAAATAGTCCTGTATTTAAAAATGCCACTAATTTAGCGAAAAGTCAAGAATTGTTTTACCAAATATAAAACTAAAAATGTTTGCAAAAATTTCTACAACCAATTAACTTACTCTTCTGAAAAATACACAGTTGTCGGTTAATATCCAAACCAGAATCCATAGGAATTTTATGACAGAACTGACTCATCTAAAATTGATTGCCAACACGATCCGTCAGGATATTGTTCAGATGATCGCCAAGGCTAAATCCGGCCATCCCGGGGGTTCTTTATCTGCTGTAGAAATGATTACAGCCCTTTATTTTGGCGGTATATTGAAGCATGATCCACAGAATACCGGATGGGAAGACCGTGATCGTTTCATCCTCAGCAAGGGGCACGCTGCACCGGTACTCTATGCCGCCCTGGCCGAAGCGGGTTATATTGAGAAAAAATTGCTTAATAGCCTCCGTCAACTGGGTAGCCCTTTGCAGGGCCATCCGGATAAACGCAAACTGTCTGTTTTGGAAGCCTCTACCGGTTCCCTGGGCCAGGGGATTTCAATCGGTATCGGTATGGCCTTGGCTGCAAAAATGGACCGTAAACCATGGCAGGTATTCGCATTGATCGGTGACGGGGAATCCGATGAGGGCCAGATTTGGGAAAGTGCCTTCTTCGCCGGACACCACCAGTTGGACAACCTGAACGTTATCCTGGATTTTAACGGTTTTCAGCTGGATGATTCTACAAAACACATTTTGGATTTAAATCCCATCAAGGAAAAATGGTTGGCTGCCAAATGGCATGTTATCGAAATTGACGGCCATGATATGAGAGCCGCTCTTTATGCTCTCAACGAGGCCAAAGTTCACCGCGGCAGTCCTTCGATCATTATCGCCCATACGGTTAAGGGCAAAGGTATTTCTTTTATGGAAAATAATAATAAGTTCCACGGTTCCGCTCCAAACGAAGAGGAATTGCAACAGGCGCTGGCTGAGTTACAGCTACAACGTACTAAACTCGAAAAAGAGAACTGATTTTTTTCAATCTAAAACAGGATAAATGAATAATGGCAACTGATTTTAAAATAGGAAAAGCAACCCGGTTGGCTTATGGAGAGACATTGGTCGAATTGGGTAAGAGGAATCCGAATATTATCGTACTGGATGCCGATCTTTCCAAATCCACCATGGCCAATCGTTTTCAGGCTGCCTTTCCGGATCGTTTTTTTAATATCGGAATTGCCGAAGCAAATATGGTTTCCATTGCAGCCGGGCTGGCCGCCAGCGGGAAAATTCCTTTCGCCAGTAGTTTTGCCACTTTTCTGATGAGTAAAGGGTTCGATCAGATGCGCCAATCCGTGGCCTATCCCGGCCTGAATGTGAAATTGTGCGGCTCTCATTCCGGAATCAGTATCGGCGAAGACGGTCCCTCGCAGATGGGTATAGAAGATGTAGCCCTGGCCTGTGCCTTACCCGGGTTTACGGTTGTCGTTCCTGCCGACGAAATAGCCATGCGTCAATTGTTACCTCAAATTGCCGAACACAAGGGCCCGGTTTACATCCGTACCAGTCGGCCGAAAGCTGCTATCATTTATGATGAGCGGACTACCATTACCCTGGGCAAAGCTCACATCATGCGTCAGGGCACGGATATAACCATCGCTGCTATGGGACTTATGGTTGCCGAAGCCTTAAAAGCAGCCGATCTTTTGCAAAAGGAAGGTGTTTCCGCACGAGTCGTGGATTTCCATACCGTTAAACCTATCGATCAGGTGATGGCCGAACAATGCGCCAGGGAGACCGAAGCCATACTGGTGGTGGAAGAACACCTGTTGGATGGCGGTTTAGGCAGTATTCTGGCCAGGGCTGTTGCCAAATCTTTTCCGGTAAAAATGGATTTCATCGGACTGGAAGACTATGCGGAATCCGGCACCCCGGATCAATTACTGGACCGCTATGGCCTAAGGGCCCGACATATTTTTCTGAAAGCCAATAATTTGCTGGGTTCCTGAACTTCGTTTGGTTTGATTTGTAACCTTTCCTTATTTAGAACTCTGCCCGCTCCTGTGCCTTTTTTTGGTTGTATCCACAACGGCTATATGAAGAAGGTCCCATGTTCTTCCCCCACACCCGACATTTACATGGTTTCCTCGACGCCGGCGGTGATTAAGAACCGGTTGCTATGAAATCCCAACCCATTGGGCCTGCCAATGAGCAGGCAGGCACGACAGGATACTGTGCCTGTGAATGACAGGGAAACAGGACTGGGCTGCATCCCTTTCGTAGCTTACGTTCACGTTTTCATACAAACTATAATGAAAAGGAGAGCCAGAAGGCCGTTTAATGGGTAACTCCATCATTCATGATCCGCTCGTGATGTTAACAGGAGAAGAAAATATCAGAAGGGATTGGCTTTAACACCGTATTTTTAACTTTCTTACGGATCATTCCTGTTTTTTATAAAAAGTCGGCCCTGCCTAATGAATTAATTCTCTTGCAAATAACAGAATATGTTCTGTAAATTGGCGTAAAATCAAAAGACCTTTTATTGAACTCAAAGGACCGATCATGCATACCTTACGGGATTTTTTAGAAGCCTCCATTGAAAATGAAAAGAAGATAAGACAGCTTTATGAACAGGGCCGGGAAATAACCAAATTAAAGACAACCAAAAAATGCCTGGGATTTTTGCTGAAAGACGAAGACCGCCACATTGAGATTCTTCAGGGTATTCTGGAAAATGAGCTCTATGATTTGGATTGTGAAATCCCCAATAATAAAGTTTTTAAGGAAGCCTTAGAAGCCTATGGTATAATCGAACGGGAGTGTTGCGAAGATTCCACGGTTGAAGAGATCCTGAATATCGCTCTGAAGCGTGAATTTCACGCCCAGAAACAGTATGAGGCCCTTGCCAAAATTTGTAAAGTCCCAGAAATGGCTACTCTTCTGGAACACATGGCAGAGGAAGATGAAGAGCACCGTCAACTCATCGACCGGGAATATAAAAGCAAAAGAGGTCTGATGGGCGAAGAATTTTAATAGTATTTTACATTTAGTACACAAAAAAGGCTGCCCCGGGCAGCCTTTTTTTATCATTTTTCTTTATTTTCGATCAACTCCTTATACTCTAAAGGATGTTCATGCTTAAATTCCTCTTCGGCTATCTTACCGTCTATCCAGGTAAAATCCATTGGATATTTTTCCGGATGAAAGATTACAAAGAACATATGCCAAACCAGAATAGCCAAAACAGCCAGCCAGGCTTCGAAATAATGAATCACCTGAAATGTTTCAAACACCCAGGTAGGTGAATATCTCATCACTATTTCCGGGAACCAGAGCGTAAAACCGGTTAATCCCATTACCATATTACCCCACATCAAAGCCAGATATTCAGCCTTGGCAGCATAATCATAGCGGCCGAATTTAGGTCGCGTTTTGGAAAGTCCCAGATAAAAGCGCAAATTCTGATAAATTTGGGTCAAATCATCGCGGGTTGGGATTAAGGACAAGAAATCTTTCCTTCCTTTATGCGTCATAACAAACCGATAAAGTTGAATCAAGGAAAGGATCGCTAAGGTAACGGCCGCAATACGGTGCACCACAGAGCGTACGGTTTCATCCATACCGATACTTACCAGCAATTTCACCCAACCGGCATTTGGGAATTTTAAGGCAAAGCCCGTAACCGCCAAAAAGAAAAAAGCCAAAAATAGCAGAAAATGCTCATAGACCTCCCCCCGTTGGAACCTTTGATAGCGCGGTTCGTTTTTCTCCGTATTCCACTTTTGGCGTATATAGTAAAACAGAATAATAAAATTATGTAGAAACATTCCACCGATCACAAGAATAATCATCCAGGTATACATAATCTTAAAGAAATAGGCAACCGGATTTCGCCCCTTGAGTGTAACGGGATGAACATCGATATTAGCAAAATCTTTGCTAACATTTTGATGACACTGACCGCAGGTTTTCTGACGATTGCCGACAAAAACCGTGGAGAGTGAGTCCGTACTGCTGCGAATGGCATGGACTTCATGGCAGCTGGTACAAGTAGCCGCCCTGGGTGATCCCTTCAGCACAGCCAGACCATGGTATGTTTTCATATACGAATCAAGTCGGTGAGGGTCCAGTCCGAATTTTCCCATCAATGATGGAGACGAGTGGCAAGAAGCACAAAGCTTGGTGGCCTGAAGTTTGGGATTCGTAACCGATTTTGCTCCTTCCGCTAAATGAATATTATGTTCCCCGTGGCAATCGGTACAAACCGGTGCTTCGTAATGGCCTCTCCTGAGCGCATCCCAGTGAATGCTCTGGTAATATTCTTTTTCCTCCTCCACATGACAAGCGCCACAAGTTTTGGGAATATTGAGTTTATTTAATTTGGCCTCCGGTTCGATAACCGGTAAAATGGCATGACTACCATGGCAGGCCACGCAATTGGCAACCGGCGCTTCCGGGTCTTCGGTAAAGATTTTTCCGTGGATGGATTCTTTAAAGGCGGCAACAGGGTCCACTGCATGGCCACCAAATTGTTTCATTATATCCGGCCTTGAATGACAGGAACCGCAGGTTGTAAGCAAGTTTCTATTATTGACCATGGAGGTGCTGTCATCTTGTGCCCTGATGTTATGTGCGCCATGGCAACTCCAGCAATTGGCAGCTGTTTTATTACCGTTAGAATACGCCTTACCGTGTATACTCTTTGCGTAATCTTCCTGCTCGTCATCATGGCAATTCGAACAGGTGGGGTCCGGAACCGGGCCGCCATTGGGATGATCGGCGCCCACCGCATGACAATCCGTGCATTCCAGATCGGCATGTACCGACTGGGCCAATTGAGTCGTATCCACATAAACGGATACTTCCGTGGAATCATTGATACTCTTCGTTAAGGAATGTTCCTGATGACAATCGAGACAGGTTAAATCCTGAGCGAATAAAGTGGAAAATGAATAGGAGGAAAGCAGGAAGAATAACAGAATGTAAAATTTTCGCATGAACACCTCGTTTGATTAGTAAATTGCCTTTATATAAATCGATTCATTCTCACTATGGGTTTAATGGATATTTTTCATTTTATTTAAACTGTAGTAGTTACAGTTTTCACTTAATTTACATGTTCGACTCATTGAATGCAAAATGTTTTCCGTAGCTTAAGATGGGAAGAAAAATCATCAATTTTCAATAGAAATTGTACAAAAAATCGTCGGAAAGCATAACATGTTTGAAAGGAAAAAAGGAGGATGGGCTGAAAGGGAAAGGGCTGCACCAAGGCAGCCCTTCGAAATTCACCTCTCTTTAAGTCCTATTTTAAGGATTGGAACCCGTCGTAACGGTATAATTATGTGCATCCCCTTCGTTACTAAAAGCAGCCTGAACACGAACGTTGGGATCCTTGGTCCAACTCATAATCCCGAATTTCAGATTCAAAGCATCGTAACCGAGCATGTTTAAAACCGTTGCCCCGATCTGGCCGGTGTGTCCCGTATAACAATACACGACAATGGGACGATTGGGGTCTAACTTTTTAAGATTTTCCGTCTTGGCGATATCTTTCCAATAAATATTAATCGCGCCCGGAATATGCCCAATGGCATAGTGCTCCGCCTTTCGCACGCTGACAATCTGAGGATCATTGGATGTATCATTATCCGTTATCAAAGCATGCAAGGCGGCGGCTGAAGTTACCGGTGCTTTTACAGAAACATATGCATTGGCCGCAGCCAGGATGATATCTTCATCCTTATCCGAATCCGTATTGTCGAAGGAAGGTAAATCATAGGTCTTGGATGGGGTGTTAGCTTTAGTTTCAACGGCATAGTCATGGGCATCGGTTTCTTCGCTAAAAGCGGTTTGCACGCGTACGGTTGGATCTGTTGTCCAGGCCATCATTCCAAACTTCATATTGTACGCCTCGAAGCCAAGCGCATTTAAAACCGTGCAAGAGACCTGACCGGTATGGCCGGTATAGCAATATACAGCAATTTTTTTCCCATCCGCGGGTAACTTGTCAATGCTTTCCTTCTGAGCAATGGTCCGCCAGGGAATATTGATGGCTCCCGGGACATGCCCTTTGGCATAATCGCCTGCAGCCCGGACACTGACTACAAAATAGCTGTTTAAATTATCATGCAAAGCCTGAGCGCTAATAACCGGAGCCTGGGTTCCGGATACATAGGTATCCAGGGCTTTCCGAACCACATCGAACTCCGATACCTTTTTAGGTTCGGTGCTGCTGGAACAAGCCATGAAAAAGCTCAAAGAGAAAATCAATAAAAATACACTTACTGATTTGAACATAACGATGCTCCTTTCTTAAAATGGGTTAAAGTCCTTCAAAATATCTGCAAATAGGGTTTATGATCCGTCACAGCAAATTTTAAAGGGCCTTCAAGTTGAGTGAATATATTCACAATAATGGATTTAAAAAGTATTCTTTTTTTCTCCCCTCCTTCATTTTGTTATTTTACCACATAACGAATTGTTTGGATCTAAAGACACTCTATCTTTCTTTCCTTTTCATTCCCATTAATTATGGCACTGGCTGCAAATCGGATCGTCGGACTGATGGCAAACCGTACAATTATCATAATCCGTACGGGCAGCCTGAGCATGGCCCTCTGCCGGCCAGTTGGCCAGGGTATGATTCATCGGTACCACATGCTCCACATCCATATGACACTCCCGGCAGTAGGTTTTTCCTTCGTGGCAGGCAAAACAATTACTCTCACGGGTCAAATAGCTTAAGGAATGAGTAGCGATAAACTGAGCCGGGTGCGTCTGATTATCCAGATTCTCCCCCTGATGACATTGTACACAATCGTCCTCCTGATGGCAGGAGCGACAGTTTTGACGTCCCTCGGCTTCGCTCACCGCTCCGTGGCGATGTTGCCAGTCCGTCAGATGGCTTGTAGGAAGTAATGATTCGTTTCTTTCATGACAGAGGTAACAGCCCTCTCTATCTTGCGGGGTTTTATGGCAATCCATGCATCGAGCCATTTTCGGCAAATGGAGCGAGCCTTCTACTCCCCGGGCTCCATTAATTCCAACGTGACAGGTTAGACAGGCAATCCCTTTTTCTGTGTGCAACTTATGATTAAATTTCTTTGAATAATCGGTGATACGCGGCAAAACAAGCGGTTCATCCGGTGTTTTATGGCAGACGCTACATTCCGTATCGTCCTGGTCATGACAACTATAGCAGGTTTCCATTGCCGGTAAAAGGTCATCCGTACCCTGCTCACTGGTCAAGGCCGATTTATGGCATACCGCACAATCCGCTTCTACTTCATCATGATGAAATTTATGGGAGAAAATCAGATCCGACTTCCATTGAATCTGTTGGGATGCCCATATAACACCGAACAATAGAAAAACGCCAAAGATCAATTTCTTCATTGCTAATTGCTCCCAAAATAATACATTATCCGGACTCCGCCGCGAAGATTTGAATGCAGGGTCTCATTTTTTTGATAATAATTCAGATTGGCATTGACCGACAGGCTTTTAAATATTTGATAATGCATCCTGAAATAATAGGCAATCGTTTGCTGATGCTCTTCTTCATTGAGGAAAAGATAATCAACCGGTGTCACGCCTCCATACACCTGCAGGCGGTTAAAGAATCGATACTGACCGCCCAACACCATTCCCATACGTTGCATATTCTGATTACTGCCTAAATAGTTAAATCCCAGTTGGAAAAAACGCCCGGCCACCGTAAGCATAGTCAGATAGTCTTCGTTGGTCTCTGTAAGAGTGACCATTTGCGTAAAATTCAGCATATAATTTGCGGACAGACCATAACGGCTGCTCATTAAAAAACGCTCTATCCTATAGCCATTAAATTTAATCTCTTTGCCCAACATCCAGGATTGGGCCCGGAATAAACGGTAGTCACCCGTTAAAAACCATTTGGAAGAGAGGGGATAAAATAGGTTAAAACTGCCATCTGCCAGTTTTTTATGGGTCAGATCATAGCCATAATTCGCATTAAAACGCAGTTTACCGAAACGACCGAACAGATCTCCACCTGCTTTGGTAACACCTTCATCATTATATACTTTAATTTTATAAGCGCTCGAGCTCAACCGATAGCGGACATCGGCATACGCCAGTCTTCTGCCACGCTCGCTGTCATATAATTTACCGTAAGGAATGTACTGGCCACCGATAACATGAAAAGAAAGTTGGGCTGTAGTTTTCAGACGGATATCCAAACCGTCTATTGAGCCGCGAATCCACCTTTGGAAAGGTGCCATTCGTCCTAACATTACCTTGCCCCGATTAAAACGATATTGGACATTGAAACGGAAGATTTTCGTTTCGGCCAGATGATTCTCACTCTGGAAACCGTCATTACGCATGGTATTGAGAACGACCCGAAAATGTTCTCCGAATTTCCCCTGCAATTTTAACTGATTAACCGTACGGTAAAAGGAATCTTCGGCATCGATCACATTTCCTTCCGAAAAATTCGCCCGATTCCAGAATGGGGTTCCCATATAGACTCCTGTGGACAGAGTTCCCCTCACCTGTTGAGCCCTGAGCAGAGTCGTACATATGAATATTGCTAATAGTATACGTTTCATAAGATTACTTCCAAAAGATAATTTGTCTGTTGGAAAAAGAACAGGAGAGACGGGTTATCCCATCTCTCTTGTTTAGTGCCAGGCTAATTTGTTATTTGGATGCCCACGGTTTGGGCCATTTATGTCCTTCCAGTTCATCCCAGATCATGGCATTAGTACCGAATTTTATGGACTGTACATCATAACCGAGCACATACAGATAGGCAATCGTGGCCGCAGCGGTCTGACCGGTATAGCAATAAAGTACATTGTTGCCGGCAGGATCAAACACATAAAGGTTCTTATCTTTGGTCAACGTTTGGGGAGTTAATTGGTAAGCACCTTTAATATGGCCGTATTTATCATATTCACTTTTAGGCCAATAACACATGATATTATAATTATCCGGATTGCCAACAACCGTTGAGGCTGAAACCAAACGCGTTCCCCAGGCACCGAGAGCTTCATTTATACGGGCATCAAGAATATCTTCCGCTTTATCTTTACCGGTATCCAATTTGGGGGGATCAAATTTAGGCAGTGCAGCCGAAGCCGTCTTTGTCCAGTTAGGGTCATTAGCAAACTGATTAGAACAGTTACCGGTCCATTTGTCCAGACTGGCATCCACAATACTCATCCCGAATTTCAATACATAGGCCTCTACACCCTTTAAGCGTAGAATCGTATGCGCATAGGAAGCCGTTTGGCCGCTATAGCAAACACAAAGTACCGGTTTGGTTGCATTGGCAACTGCATCGAAAATTCCCGGCAATGTAGTATTTACAGCTCCTTCCAGATGCATTTTATTATAATCCGCCGAAGAGCGTAAATCTACAATAAAGTAGTCACTCAGGGTTAATCCCGAATAATTTAGAATCCAGCCCGACATATTATTTACCCACTGTCCGGACTCGGCCGGCTGACTTTCCAGATAGTTGACCAATGTATCAAACTCATTGACCTTTTTCTTCTCACTACAACCGAAAAAAGCAAGCAGCACTAAACCACTTAAAAATAATACAAAAAACTTCTTCATCATGACCTCCTTAACTAATATATTAACCGTTATTTATCGTTTTATTCCCACCCGCTGGGTAAGTGACCATCTACAACAACCGATTTATTGGCATTTTCTTCCTCCGGCCAGTTGGTCTGAATATAGCTGTCAAACAGAAAATATTTCTTGTTATCCGGATTACCAAAGCCTTGTTTGGTATGACAGCTTTCCCAACACAGCTTGCCTCCGCTCGTATCGGTACGTGCCGTGAAACGACGGATATTGTGTGGCGAAGCATATTTCCAGGTCGGATATTGATCGTAATCGGGCAGATCGGCCGAAGCGGCACCCCAATTGGAATAAGTATCTTTAGCCACAGGAATATGCCTTACTACTATAAACTTGAAGCGGAAATGCCCTTCATCCGTTTTTTGATAATTGTAGCCGATGCGAAAGTCCTCTGCCGGATTATTGTTTTGATAATCGGCATCCGTTTTCCACTCATTCTTTACATGACACGCCGTACAGTTATTATAGCGCTGGGAGTGGCAGACATAGCAGGACAGATCGTTGAAATGGGTTCGATGGTAAACATTTGCCGTGGCTAATGTGTCCGCATGACACCCGCTTTCTTCACAAGAGGGTAATTGATCATAATGATAACGATCTGTGCCTTCCGCCACAGAATTATGCATTTCTTCTTTTTTATGGCAGTCCATACAAGTCATAGAATTGGAATGAACGTCTTTATAGCGAACGGGATAAAATTCATAGTCCCCCAGAAAATCATGGGCAACTCGGGACCCATGACAGGCCATACAATTATTGGTCTGATCGGGCACCTTTAAAAATTTGTGGGAATTAACAAAGCCTTTTCCGGCACTATTGGGTATCGAAACATGGCATTGGCCGCAGGTAGCATGACAACTGGTACATTCCTGAAAACCATCCTGAGTCGACTGCGGACACTGTGAAAGCGACTCCTTCCCGGCACGTAAAGCCACCCAGTGTTGTTCGCCCCAAAGTTTCTGATGAAGACCGTTTTTAAATGACCCTGCAACGGCATCATGGCATCCCGACTTAGCACAGACATTCCGGCCGTTTGCATCATATTCCGACGGATCAACAATCAATCCCTTGTGCGCGTCTTCCTTACTGTTGGGTTTGGTATTATCTCCATTGTGACAATCAACGCAGCTTAAAGCCTGCATATGATAATCCAGCTCTGCCGGAGAAGATTTTTTGCCCAGATTTATAAAAACTTTTTGCCATGGCTCCAACGGAGCGACTGCACCGCCTCAGCCACCGCCTGCGCCGCCCTCTTCCTTTACGGGAGGCGCCAGAACTTTTAAACGATTCTGATTGGTATGGCAATAAACGCAACCATCATTGCTGGCAATCGTGTTTTTACCTGCATCCTGCTCTTCAATAACTCGGGTACAGCTGAAGCACGCTGCTATTAAGATACAAAGATAAAGCAAGTTTCTAATTTTCACGGAACACCCCATCTTGTGAATTTTTTACCTTTTAATTATTTACAAATGACATGCCAAAATCCAATCCATGGTAAATCCAATCATACAAAGGGCTAAGGAATAACCATTCTATCCCTTTATATCCCGAATCTGAAACATTCTGTTTCAGATTAATGGGAATTCCACCCGGAATATTTCGGGTCTTATTGAAACAACCCGTTTTAAACATTTTGTTTCATTTAAAACGAATTGGAACACCCATTGGAACAAACGTTTTCCTGTTTACTATCGTACAGTCCGGGAGCTCTCAGAAATAAAACATCTTTTTCTTCAAAATATTTTAAAATTATCGGGAACGTTATTTGCTTGCATTTATTTGAGTGTGTAACTTTGTAATAAATTTAACAAACATTAAAAATGTGGAGGCGGAGATGGGTTCGCAATCTAGACGCGATTTCTTGAAGACGGCCGGATTATTAGGTGGAACCATGGTTGGGCTGGATGTGAAAGATGCCAGGGCCACTCCTAAAAATGTTCTTACAGATGAGCGAAAGGGCGTCCTGGTAGATACGACCGTCTGTATCGGTTGCCGGCGTTGTGAGATTGCCTGCAAGGAAGCTCATGATTTACCGGTGGGTCCGCTGGAACAGTATGATGACCGCTCTGTCTTAGAAGTTTTTCGCAGACCGGACACGCACGCATTAACGGTCATAAATCAATATGAGCAAGATTCACTACAACAGGCTCTTGACGTAAAAGTACAGTGCATGCACTGTGATCATCCGGCCTGTGTTTCGGCCTGCATCGTAGGCGCCTTTTCCAAACAGGAAAACGGGGCCGTTATCTGGGATCAAAGCCGTTGTATCGGTTGTCGTTATTGTATGGTGGCCTGTCCTTTTCAGGTGCCTGCTTTCGAATACGATAAGGCGCTGCAACCCAGAATAATGAAATGTGACTTCTGCTATGATCGTCAGATGGATGGTAAGCTTCCGGCCTGTGTTGAGGCCTGCCCCGTAGAAGCACTCACTTTCGGTAAGCGCTACGATTTATTGGAAGAGGCCCATCGCCGTATCGATGAGAATAAGGATAGATATGTGAATCATGTTTATGGCGAAAAGGAAGTGGGGGGTACGGCCTGGCTCTATCTTTCCCCCGTAGAATTCGAAAAAATCGACTTTCCGGATGTGGGAACGGAACCGGTTCCCGGAGCTACCGAGCCGATTCAACATGCTCTGTTTAAATTTTTTATACCACCCGTCTCTCTGTATGCTTTATTAGGCGGTATTATGTGGTTAGGAAAAA
Organism: Calditrichia bacterium; assembly: GCA_026983775.1. Taxonomy (GTDB): domain Bacteria; phylum Calditrichota; class Calditrichia; order Calditrichales; family Calditrichaceae; genus JALSTK01. Next base: position 13,333 of record JALSTK010000063.1, on the reverse strand, counting down.
ACAATAAGAATGAAGAAGAGGAATAGGAGACGAATATGGAAACCCCTTTGGAAGCGCAACCGGTAAAGCGCCCCTTTCTTACACCCGGTGTGATCGTTCTTCTTATTATTGCTGCCAATGGCCTCATCTGGTCTTTTCTTAGATTTTACTTAGGCTTAGGAGCGGTCACCAATCTGGACAATCAACACCCCTGGGGGATTTGGATCGGCATTGATGTGGCCAGCGGCGTTGCGTTAGCTGCCGGCGGTTTTACTACGTCGGCCCTGGTACATATCTTTCATCGTGAAGATTTTCATCATATCGTACGGCCGGCTATCATGACTGCCATGCTGGGCTATACTTTTGTCGCTCTCGGGGTCATGTTCGACCTCGGCCGTTATTACAACATCTGGCACGTTCCGATTATGGGGAATAGCAACTCCGTTTTGTTCGAAGTTGGCATTTGTGTCATGACGTACGTCAGTACCCTTTATGTGGAATTTTTCCCTGTGGTAACCGAACGTTTTATGGGAAGAGTGCATATGCATGGCCTACTAAGAAAATTAAATAAAATAACCGATCTCACCTTACGCTGGATAGACGGCTTTCTGCAGAAAACCATGTTCTTTTTCATTATATTAGGTGTCGTCTTATCCTGTTTACACCAATCTTCCCTGGGTACGCTTATGATGATCGCCGGCCATAAAATTCATCCTTTGTGGCAGTCACCGATCACTCCTTTACTCTTTTTACTGTCCGCCATTTCCGTCGGCTACCCTATGGTCATTATTGAGTCCTTAACCGCATCCAAATCCTTCGGACTAAAGCCGGAAATGGATGTATTGGCCCGTCTGGGACGTTTTGTAGGTCCTCTCTTAGGCGTTTATCTGGGATTCAAACTGGGGGATATGGTTATCCGCGGCACTTATGTATATCTTATGGATATCAATTTGGAAAGCATTATGTGGGTCATCGAAGTCTTGTTCGGGGTCATTATTCCCATGCGTATGTTTTTCTGGGACAAAGTGTTGCACTCACGGACCTTATTATTAGCCGCTTCTTATCTGGCCGCGTTCGGTGTGTTAATGTTCAGAATTAATGTATTTTTGATTGCCTATACACCCCCTTATTCTTTTAAAAGCTATTTCCCCTCTCTCGGCGAAATTTCCATTACTTTAGGGCTGATCGCCATAGAAATATTGCTCTACCGGGTTTTGGTTTTAATCTTTCCGGTCATTGCTCAGCCGGCTAAATCTATTAAGCCTAAAACAAAATTCGCATTGCGGGGGGTGATTAAATGAAACCGTTGCTCACATCACTTTGGATATTATTAGTCTTTAGCTCATTAGGCCTTACGCAAAATACGACTACCAAACATCACTCGGAATTTCCTCTTAACTGCCAGGAATGTCATTTTTGTAAAAAACCAACCGCAGAAAAGCCCTGTTTAAAAATCATGCCCTCTTTCCAGCGGAAGGGACTTCAAACCAAGCATTCCTTAAAAGAAGCTCCGGATTTTGTTCTGTTGGATACGTTAAGCAAAAAATTTAACGGCGTTATTTTTTCTCATAAAATGCATGCCGAGATGGCCCAAATGGGCGGTGGTTGTAAATCCTGCCACCATCACAACCCTCCCGGTAAAATCCTGAAATGCTCCACCTGTCATTCTCCGGATTCTCGTGGAAAGACTGTCGATAAACCGGATCTGGAAGGGGCGTATCATCAGCTCTGTATCAATTGCCATCGAAGCTGGAATACCAATTGGACTAAGAAAACGGACTGTATCTCTTGTCACCAGAAAAAAAGCGAAACAATGAGCAAGGCCATGATAGATGCCAGGATAAAGGTTTTAAAGACGTCGCATGAAAATGTTAATGTGCCGGATCGCTTTATCCTGAAATCGGACAATGAGGATGCGCCGTGGGTCATCTTCCCCCACCGTGCCCATGCCCGGGATTACACCGATAAATGTACCCGTTGTCACACAAACGAAAGCTGTGTACAATGCCATGGCCCCCATCCGAAGCGGGAGCTTTCGCATGACACCTGTATAAGCTGTCATGAACAGGATATTGACGAGAATTGTCAAAAATGCCATTTTGAAAAAAAACCTTAACCAAAAAGAGTATGGATAATGCTCAATAAAATAAGTTTTAAACTGATATTCACCGTTAGTCTTGCTGTTATTATAATTATTAGTGCTTATGCGTATTTTAATATTCGCGCCCAGAGTAAAGTTCTGCTCACCGAAATCGAACGCCATGCGGACCAGGAGAGCGAAATTATTAAAAGCAGCACTAAAGATGCCATGCTTAATAATAATCGCGAATTAATTCATAAGATTATCAAAACCATTGGCCGACAGCAATGTATACATACGGTCCGTATCCTCAATAAGGAAGGGGAAATTATTTACTCTTCCGATACCACCGTCATAGGGAAGATGCTGGATAAAAAGGCGGAAGCCTGTTATACCTGCCATGCTTCAGGGGTTCCCATGGAGAAGCTACCCATGAAAAATCGAACGCGCATTTTTCGGCTTTATCCGGATTCGGCCCGTATCTTCGGAATTATTAATCCGATTTATAATGAACCGTCCTGCTATAATGCACCCTGCCATGTCCATCCCAGGAACAAGAAAGTGCTGGGCGTTTTGGATTTGACGATTTGCCTCAAATTTGTAGACCAGAAAATCGCTGACGCAAAATTAAAAATGGTCATCTTCGCTATTGTCTCCATCCTGGCCATCAGCTTTATTTTATGGTTTTTTGTGCGTATTTGGGTTTCTAAACCGGTCAATGAATTGGTCGATGCCACCAAGGAAGTGGCTGCCGGTAATTTAAACTACACGCTGCCCGAATTAGGTAATGACGAATTGGGTATTTTATCCCGGTCCTTCAATAATATGACTAAAAAATTAGCCGAAGCCCGGCTCCAGCTTTTTCAATCGGATAAACTGGCCTCGCTCGGTCGTCTGGCAGCCGGTGTGGCCCACGAAATCAATAATCCGCTTACCGGTATTCTGACCTATTCCAGCTTCCTGCTTAAACGAACCAAAGATCAGCCGGAATTACAGAACGACCTATCTGTCATTGTGCGTGAAACGAAAAGGAGCCGGGAAATTGTCAAGGGTTTATTGGATTTTGCCCGCCAGTCGGTTCCCAAAAAGAACAAGGCAAATATTAATCAAATTATTAACCATTCCTTAAAAGTGGTTGAAAATCAACTGACCATTTCCAATATTGAAATCGTTAAGGATCTACCGGAGAATTTACCGGAAGTAACTGTTGATGCCAATCAGATCCAACAGGTTTTTACTAATTTGCTGGTCAATGCAGGTCATGCCATCGGAGAGAAGGGCGGAAGAGTAAGTATCAAAAGCTCCGTGCTCAGTCTTAAACCATATGGGAATGCAAAAGTCAAACAGGCCTTATGTCCCAAAGGTCATAACTTAATGGACCCCGTCGTGAAAATTCATGGGCTTGCTTCCATTAAAATGGGGGCAAAGGCCGATGGGAACAGCGGCTTTATACATCTGGATCCCATTTATGGAAAAAACGAGAACCACTATGGCATTCAAATGAAAGAAGGCGCCCAGTTAGACCTGTTTTGCCCCAAATGTCAGGTATCCTTAATCGATAAAAAGAAAAAATGCCCCAAATGCGGTTCTCCGGTTTATTTCTTTGAAATTCCGGGTAAGGGACGCTTTGAAGGCTGCACAGCCAAGGGCTGCGACTGGCAATTTTGGCAGGAAATCGAAAATGAAGGGGCTAAAGATTATATCGAAATTAAAATCAGTGATACCGGTTGCGGAATTCCAAAAGAAAATCTTCCCAAGATCTTTGAGCCGTTTTACACAACCAAAGGCCAAAAAGGAACCGGCCTCGGACTGGCGGTCATTTGGGGAATTATTGACAATCATAACGGAACCATTACCGTGGATAGCGAAGTAAACGTTGGTACAACTTTTACGGTTCGCTTGCCCGTTGCTTAAATAAAGAAATGTGCTATGAGTAAAATATTTGATGTTCTTGCTATCGATGACGAACAGGTTATTCTGGATTCTATTGTTCGCCTGTGTTCACTTAGAGACTGGCAGGTTGATACGGCACAAGATGCCCTGATCGGTCTGGATAAAATTTCCAAAAATAAATATAAAATTATTATAAGCGATATTATGATGCCCCAGCTGGATGGCTTTGAACTATTGGATCGTTTACGTCAGGAAGATATTAATATTCCGGTGATCATAACTACCGGCTACTCTACGGTAGAAAATGCCGTAAAATCCCTTTACAGCGGGGCGATCGATTTTTTACCCAAACCCTTTACCGTGGAAGAACTGCTTAGCTGCCTCTCCCGCGGAATGCGCTACAGAGAAATCCAGGAAGCATTTGAGGCCCACCAGGGACCTATTGATGATGATACCATCTTTTTCGTACCTTGTCCGGCCAAGTATTATCGCCTTGGTTACGGCAGCTGGTCTTTACTGGAAGAAGACGGAAGTTTAAAAGTCGGTCTAACGGACCTTTTTTTACGTACTATCGAAGGTATTGAGCGAATCGAATTTATGAATATAGAAGAAGAAATTGTGCAGGGAAACTCCTGCGCTCAAATTTACACGAATGATGAATTGGTACATCACCTTCTGGCTCCCATTAGCGGACGGATCGTTAAACGTAATAAGAATTTATTGAAAGATCATTCCCTGATCGAAAAAGACCCCTATTTTGAGGGCTGGATGTACACCATTATTCCCACGGATCTTGATTTTGAATCAAAGCGATTAATCCCATGTACGGCGGAAACTATTTAGAAGAAATTTTTAACTTTATTAGATGATAAAAGGAGAGTGAAAATGGGACTATTACTACTCATCATAGCCGTTATTATTTTCATTATTGCCGACTATATCATCAGGCTTGTCCTGAAAGGCATTAATGAAAAGAAAAGGCGCAAAGAGCGTGAAGAGGCCTTATCCACCAATCTGAATCTGGACTTCAGCCACGAATCCAAGACCCTGAAACGAGTGGAAGTGGAAAATCCTAAAGCACGTATCTTGGCCGTGGATGATGAAGAAATCATTTTGGACAGCTTCCGTAAGATTTTGGTTCTGGACGGTTATAATGTGGATACGGTAGAGACCGGACAGGAAGCTCTGAGCCTTATCCAGAGGCATAATTACGATTTTGTATTTACCGATCTGAAAATGCCGGAAATGGACGGTGTTGATGTATGTAAAGCCGTTAAACACCTCCGGCCGGACATCGATGTTATCATTATTACGGGATATGCCTCGGTAGATACGGCCGTGGAAACCATGAAATACGGTGCCATGGATTATGTGCAAAAACCGTTCACAGAAGATGAATTATTGGCAATGGTTAAGAAATTCCTCATCCGCCGCCAGGAGCGAATTAACAAGCAAATTAAGAGTAAAATCCATATTACCCATCACGGAGAGGAGCCGGAAGCAAAAAATACGGTCGAGTTTTCCATCCCGGGAGGTGTGTTTATTTCAGCCGGCCACGCTTGGGCCAGTATCAATGAAAGTGGCGAAGTGAATGTCGGCATTGATGATTTCGCCCGTAAATTAATCGGCCAAATTGATGGAATCGATCTACCCAATATCGGTATGGAAGTAAAGAAAGGACAAAATCTGTTTTCCGTTAAACAGGGAGCAACTTCCATTCCATTCTGGTCTCCGGTATCCGGCACGGTTACCAAAGTCAATAAGGCTTTACTGGACAATTTGGAAATATTGGAATACAATCCGTATGAAGAGAGCTGGATATGCCAAATCGATGCCAGTAACCTGGATAATGAATTATCCGATCTCAAGATCGGACAGACGGCCGTGAATTTTTACGATGAAGACCTAAATAAGCTATCCGAATATATACGAAAATCCGTTTCCAAAACAAAAGACGGAAGCAGCGTCCCGGCTGACGGACATATTTATATCGGTGAACTGGAGGCATTGCTGGATAAGGATCGTAATATCATTATTGCCGATTTCTTTGAACGTAAACCATGAGCCATTACTTGTCTCAAGCACGAGCATTTTATGTACTTGTCATTATAAACCAAGTATAGGAGGCGTCGATGAAAAAATTTTCCTTACTGAGTATTTTGCTTTTTGGTCTTTTTGTTGCGACAGCCACAGCCCAAACCAATCATGCGGAGCTGATCGAAGGGACGTTTAAGACTCCTCAGGAAGTGACCAAGGCCTGTTTGGAATGTCATGAAGATGCGGCCAAAGAAGTGATGAAAACCATCCATTGGACATGGGAAAAAAGTGCCCATGTTCCGGGACATAAAGGGACTTTGGAGCTCGGTAAAAAGGATGTGTTCAATAACTACTGTATTAATCTGGAATCCAACTGGCCGCGTTGTACCAGTTGCCATGCCGGCTATGGGTGGAAAGATAAGAATTTCGACTTCAGCAAAGAGGAAGATGTCGACTGCCTGGTTTGCCATGACCACAGCGGCACCTATAAGAAATCCCCGGCCGGAGCCGGTATGCCGGCCAAGAATGTGGATCTGACCTCTGTAGCCAAGAGCGTTGGCGCACCTACCCGGGCGGATTGCGGAGCCTGCCATTTTTATGGCGGAGGCGGTGAAAATGTAAAGCATGGCGATTTGGATCACGGTCTGGTCAACCCCGATCGCAATTATGATGTACATATGGGTTCGGGTATGGTTTGTCAGGATTGCCATACGACCGAACATCATCGGATCAAGGGCGAATCGCTGGGAGACGTGACGGATACGGATACCGCTAATCGCGTGGAATGTACCGATTGCCACGAAATGCCGATTCATAAATCAAAAATCCTGAATAATCATACCAAAAAAGTAGCCTGCCAAACCTGCCATATTCCGGTCTTCGCGAAAGGTCGTCCCACCAAAATATACTGGGATTGGTCCACAGCCGGCAAAGACAGTACCGCTCCCAAAGACCAATACGGCCTCGATACCTTCAACAAGAAAAAAGGCAGCTTCCGGTGGGGCAAAAACCTGCGTCCGGAATATGCCTGGTACAATGGAAAAATCGACCGCTATGTAGCCGGTGACACCTTTGACCCCAAAAAAGTTCTTTTCCTGAACAGACCTCTCGGCAATGCGAAAGATCCGGAGACTAAATTATATCCTTTTAAAGTTATGCGCGGTAAGCAGATTTACGATTCACAATATAATTATCTGATCGTCCCCCATCTCTGGGGTGGTTTCTGGAAGGACTTTGACTGGAACAAATCAGCGGCCGAAGGTATGGCGGTGGCCGGTATGAAATACAGCGGGCATTACGGCTTTGTAAAAACCAAAATGTACTGGAAAATCAATCACATGGTTGCACCCAAAGAACAGGCTTTACAATGTAATGACTGCCATGGCCGGGGTAAAAACAAACGGATCGACTGGCAGAAGCTGGGTTTCGAAGGCGACCAGATGTATAAAAAATATCGTGAATAGCGCCTATTCTTTTTCAGGCCCCGATTAAAAAGGGGCCTTTTTTATTGGACTTCAACCGACCCGGTCAATACAAGCTGACAATTGATAAACCCGCCCTTCATAAAATGCGTATCCACTGTACCGGTAGAAGAAGAAATCAATCTGAGGAACATCTCATAGATATTGGGTTCTATCTGGAAAAACCCGGAATTCAAAATATAGCGCCCCGTAGAAGGGTTGCTAATTTCAACCGTTTGTTCTCCCGAATGCGCTCTTCCATCACTCTTCTTATAATAATAACGAAGGAATAATGTCCTGGGATTTGACACACTAATCTGTTCCCAGCGGATAACCAAATTGCTGCTCCTGGAAACGGATTCCGGAAGGTACATTTTGCTCAGATCCTTGTCCGGTGCTTTTACATCGGAAAGATATTTTTCTCCGTCGCCGAGCTGAATAATCACCGTTACTACTTGTCCGCTATCAAAGCGCAACGCATCCGATGTTAATTCATAAAACCTGCCCCTCGTACCTTCGGAACCACTTAAAGGCAAATTAACTGAATTGACACTAACAACACCGTCTTTCAGGCGAACCAGATCTCCGTTCTTATCATAGATTTTTACAGAACCATAGAAACTCGTATGTCCCAGGCTATTCGTCTCTTTTTTAATTAAAATTTCGGGACGCAGTACCGAGGGATCACTCAAAATCAAATCCGATAAAGGGGAATCCAGAGGCTTGCAACTCGTTAAGCCAATGAGCAGAATAAAAAAAAGCGCGATAGAATAATTTCTTCTGTTCATACTTCCCTATTCCTCTTTTTGGTAATATAAAAAAGTTTTCAGGCAAAAACCATTCAAACCAACTGAAACCGTTTCATTTGCAGGATTATACCCAAAATTATATTTTCACACCGATTGCTGCGCAATATAAACCTTTTGTCGAAACTGATTTCTATGTAATTTAAAGTTAATGATGCTACAGAATCGCGGATGACTCTTCGTCTCGTATTTAGATAAGGGATGATTGTATCCTTCATAGATGGATTGATATGAATTCTACAAAGATATTCAAAAAGTTCGAAGACTCGAAATTATTCAAGCAGTCCACCCGCTATTATCAACGATACGAGCAATATATCGGCCTACTTTCTTTTGTCGCCGGATTCGCCTGGGACAGTCTGACTCTGACCCGTATTGATCGTTTGGGTGATAATCTGATTATCTTATTCTACATACTTCTGCTCGGCTTTCTCATTATTCTCACTAATTTAATTGATGATGAAATTATTACCCATCCGCTTTTAAAAAAATACAGAAGCTGGTACCCTTCGATTATGCAGTTTTTTTTCGGGGGATTATTCAGTGCCTATGTGGTATTCTATTTCCGCAGCGCAGCGCTCACACGGAATTGGTTGTTTCTTTTACTACTCATCGTTCTGCTTATTGCCAACGAATTTGTACGCGACCGCTTAAGCGACATGAAATTACAATTCTCCCTGTACTATCTGACTATCTTCTCTTTTTCCATTTTTGCCCTGCCCATGCTTCTGAAAAAAATGGGATTATGGGTTTTTCTATTAAGCGGCTTTTTGAGCCTTCTCTTTATCGGAATCATTCTTTATATAGTTCATCGACCCGGATGGCCCCAATCCGGCAAATCGTTTCGCCAGTTAAGTTTGATTATTATTGCCATCTATATCGTCCTGAATCTATTTTACATATTAAATTGGATCCCACCCGTTCCTCTTTCCATGAAAGCCGGGGGTGTATATCATTCCGTACGCAAAGAAGGCGATACCTATCGTTTAAAATTCGAGAGAGCCCACTGGTATGCTTTTTGGAAGGATTCGGACAATCCTTTTCATTATCAAGCCGGGGATACCGTTTTCTGCTTTGTTTCGGTCTTCGCTCCCACCAAACTTGAAGAACGTATTTACCATCATTGGCAATATTATGATACCCGCAGGAACAAGTGGCTAACCTCGGACCGGCTATCTTACCGGATTAGCGGCGGGAGAGATGGAGGTTACCGGGGTTTTACGTATAAGACGCATATCCAACCGGGACAATGGCGTATCGATGTTGAAAACGATTCGGGGCAGCTGTTGGGAAGGATTGATTTTCAATTACAAACCGTTCGGGCCGTTTCCTTTCCCTGGAAAATCATTTATAAATAAATCCTTATAGCTCTTTTATGAGCCATAAAAGGCCGAAAATCGTTTGCTGCATTTCATTAATTGTCGTATATTTATTTTAAATTTAAATTTGAGCGTGTTTGTTTGAAATTCGGTCTCTTTTTTGAGTTTTACAACTAACTATACACTTTTTATTTAACAATTCGGAGCTTGCACTATGCGATTTTCTACATTCTCTTACTCATCGCTGGGCAAGAAGATCTACATGGCAATTCTGGGGCTGTTATTAGTCAGTTTTGTCACTGTACATCTTATCGGTAACCTTGCCCTTCTCAGCCCGGATAAGGATACCTTCAATAAGTATTCGCATTTCCTGACCCATGATATCGGAGGAATTATCCTTGTGGCTGAAATTCTGATCTTTGCCTTTTTCTTCTTTCATTTCCTCTATGCGCTTGTAGTTCAGTGGAATAATTGGAAAGCACGTCCTATTGGCTATAAAAAGGTGAAGAATGCCGGCGGAGCCAGTAAAAAAACCATTATGTCCACGACGATGATCTATACCGGCTTGATTATTATCATCTGGCTGGTTATTCATCTGCTTAATTTCAAATATGGTGAAGAAGTGATGTACACCACCAAAGACGGGATGCTCATCCGCGATCTATATGCAACGGTTACTGGCTATTTCAGTAATATTTGGAATGTGATTTTTTATGATGTGGTTATGATTTTGTTGGCTCTTCATCTCAGCCATGGATTTTGGAGCGCTTTTCAATCACTGGGTCTGAATGGTCCGCGCTTCATGAAGTTTATCCGTGGTTTTGGCTATTTATATGCAATCGTCCTTGGCGCCGGATTCGTATTTATTCCGGTTTGGGTATATTTGACAATAGGAGGGGCACGATGAAACTTGACTCTAAAATTCCGGGTGGTCCCTTAGCAGAAAAATGGGATAAGCATAAATTTGATATGAAAGTTGTCAACCCCAAGAACAAAAGAAAGTTTACTGTTTTGGTGGTTGGAACCGGGTTGGCCGGTGCTTCTGCTGCGGCCAGTATGGCAGAACTCGGTTACCACGTTAAAAGTTTTTGTATCCAGGATTCACCTCGCCGGGCCCATAGTATTGGTGCCCAGGGCGGAATCAATGCTGCTAAAAATTATCCGAATGATGGGGATAGTATTTGGCGCTTATTTTATGATACCATAAAAGGCGGTGATTACCGGTCCCGCGAAGCAAACGTTTACCGTCTTGCCCAGGTCAGCAATAACATCATCGATCAGACCGTTGCCCAGGGCGTTCCGTATCAGCGTGAATATGGCGGTTTGTTGGCCAATCGTTCTTTCGGGGGGGCCCTGGTTTCCCGTACCTTCTATGCCCGGGGTCAAACCGGCCAGCAATTACTTCTGGGGGCTTACAGCGCGCTAATGGCCCAGGTTCATTCCGGTATGGTCGAAATCCTCCCCCGCAGGGAAATGGTGGAACTGGTTATGATTAATGACCAGGCACGGGGTATTATTGTCCGTAACCTGATAAACGGAGAATTCGAACGATATGTCGGTGACGCGGTTGTTCTGGCAACCGGCGGTTATGCTCAGGTTTATTTCCTCTCAACCAATGCTATGAATTCGAATGCTTCTGCCATTTGGCGGGCCCACAAAAAGGGTGCGCTTTTTGGCAATCCCTGTTATGTACAAATCCACCCGACTTGTATTCCCCGCTCGGGTGACTACCAATCCAAACTAACCCTGATGAGCGAAAGCCTGCGAAACGACGGCCGGGTTTGGGTTCCTAAGAAGAAAGGCGATAAACGGCCGCCTAATGAAATTCCGGAAGACGAGAGAGATTATTATCTGGAACGCAAGTATCCCACCTTCGGCAATATGGTCCCGAGAGATGTGGCTTCCAGAAACGCCAAGATGGTTTGCGATGAAGGCCGCGGTGTAGGTAAAACAGGATTAGCCGTCTATCTGGATTTCCGTGATGCCATCAAAGAATTCGGTCGGGAGGTTATTGAAGAAAAGTATGGTAACCTATTTGAAATGTATAAAATGATTACCGATGAAGACGGCTATCAAGTGCCGATGCGTATTTACCCTGCACCTCATTATACAATGGGCGGTTTATGGGTCGATTACAATTTAATGAGTACTATTCCGGGGCTGCATGTCATTGGCGAAGCCAACTTTTCCGATCACGGCGCCAACCGTCTGGGGGCCAGCGCTCTGATGCAAGGCCTTGCCGATGGTTATTTTGTTCTGCCTTATACCATCGGTAATTACCTCGGAGGCACCAAGCTGGAAAAGGTCAGCACCGATCATGAAGCCTTTAAAGAGGCAGAAGCCGAAGCTAAAGCCAAATATGATAAGTTACTATCAATAAAAGGTTCTAAAACGGTCAAGGAATTCCATCAGGAGATCGGTAGTATCATGTGGAATTATGTGGGTATGTCCCGTAATGCAGAAGGGCTGAAAAAAGCCTTGGAAGAGATCCCCAGGTTACGTGAAGAGTTCTGGCAAAATGTTAAGATTGCCGGTAGCGAAGACTCGCTGAATAAAAATCTTGAATTTGCCGGCCGGGTGGCCGATTATCTCGAATTCGGTGAGTTGATGGCACAGGATGCTTTACACCGTGAAGAATCCTGCGGCGGACATTTCCGCGAAGAGCATCAAACGGAAGAAGGGGAAGCCCTTCGTGATGACGAAAATTTCACCTATGTTGCTGCCTGGGAATTCAAGGGCCTCGGGAAAAAATGGGAATTACATAAAGAACCCCTTGAATTTGAGAATGTCACCCTAACCCAGCGTAGTTATAAATAAGGAGGCGTGGCAATGGAAAACAATAATTTAACGATAAAACTAAAAGTCTGGCGACAGGAAAATGCCGGCGCCAAGGGTAAATTTGTTGATTACACGATAGATGACGTTAATCCGGATATGTCTTTTCTGGAAATGCTGGATGAACTGAACGAAGAACTGATCAAAAAAGACGACCTTCCTATCGAATTCGATAATGACTGCCGTGAGGGTATTTGCGGTATGTGCGGAATGGTCATCAATGGTACGGCTCACGGGCCTAAAAGTGGAACCACCACCTGCGAAGTCCGCATGCGTCAATTTAAAGACGGTGAAACGATTTTGATTGAACCGTGGCGGGCACGTCCCTTTCCGGTTATCAAAGATCTAGTGGTAGATCGCAGTGCTTTTGACCGGATCATGGTAGCCGGTGGCTACATCGATGTTAAAACCGGTAGTGCTCCGGATGCGCATACCGTCCTCGTCCCTAAAGAAAACGCCGATCTGGCCATGGATATGGCGGCCTGTATCGGATGCGGGGCCTGTGTTGCCGCCTGCCCGAATGCTTCTGCTTCCTTATTTGTGGGCGCAAAAGTTTCGCAGTTTGCCTTATTGCCTCAGGGCCAACCCGAAGCAACCAAACGGGTGGAGGCGATGGTAGCTCAGATGGATGAAGAAGGCTTCGGCGCCTGTTCCAATCACGGTGAATGTGAAGCCGTCTGTCCCAAAAATATCTCTATCCTGGCGATTGCCAGAATGCGCCGTGAATACTGGAAAGCTTCCGTACACTAAGATTGATTTTCGGGTTCTCTTGGCAAATCTATGGGTAAAAAAATTTGAAAGATGAGCATCCATCTCCGAAATTTTGATTATCCCAACCAAAATATTAGGGGATAAAGATGCTCATCAAGACATTATTAAACAAGATAGAAAAGTTTTCTTCATTTGTCTATAGTAAAATTTATT
>JALSTK010000062.1 GCA_026983775.1 Calditrichia bacterium | reverse complement strand
ACCGATTTCATGCAGAAGTTGTTAAATCTCGATAAAAGCTATCGCCCTGAAGTGCGCTATCAGCTTCAGAATTTAATGGACAGCCATGATACGGATCGTCTGGCTTCCAATGTGGTTAATCCGGATTTGGTCTATGACAAGCAGGTCGGTGCGCGGGACAATCCCGACTATACTGTGCGCAAACCCGGGGCGAACGAATGGAAAATTGTGCGTTTAATCGCCTTGTTTCAGTTTACCTCGCCCGGTCCGCCGATGATTTATTACGGAACGGAGGCCGGAATGTGGGGCGGCGATGATCCGGATGATCGCAAGCCCATGGTCTGGCCCGATTTCAAATATGAAGATGAAGTGGCCAATGTGAGTCGGATTCCCAGACCGAGAGATAAGGTGGCTTTTAAAAAAGATCTGTTTGAGTATTATCATCGTTTAATCCTGTTTCGCAAAAAAGAAATCGCATTACGCAGGGGGGATTTTAAAATACGAATCGAAGATGATACCCGGGATGTGATCGGCTACAGTCGCACTTACGGGAATCAATCGATTTTGATACTCATTAATAATAATCAAAAAGAGTTGCGTATCGATTTACATAAGATAGAAAACGGTTCGTGGCGGGACCTATTAAGCGGTCGGGTATTTTCGGGTCGGAAGAACGGGGAAACTGTTAGTATACCGGCTAAAACAGGCGTAATTCTGAAGCAAATTTGATGAAGAAATATTTTTATCTGGTATTGATATTTTCCATTGTACTGGAGAGCGGCTGTTCCCGAAAGCCGCAATTGAATTCATCGACGATTGCCGTAGTGGGGGATGATCCGATTTCTTTGAAAAGTTATAAAGAGCGTTATGTCGATTATCTGGATGCAACCTATATGAAGGATAATCTGCGTTTCAGAAAATTGGTATTAAATAATATGATCAATGAATTGCTGCTTAAAAAACATGACGACAATTCCGGTATTTTCCATAACGCCGAATACAGGAAGGAAATGGCCTGGGCCGATCAGGAAATGATTCTGGCCTATGTAAAAGATCAAAAAATTTACAAAAACATCAAAGTCAGTGATCAGGAGCTACGCCTTGCTTTTAAAAGAATGAATGAGAAAATAGCGGCTCGTCATCTGTATGCTGCGACTAAAGAAGAGGCGGATCGGCTTTACCGTGCCCTGCAAAAGGGAGCCTCTTTCCAAACTCTGGCCCGGCAGACGTTTACGGATTCTGTCCTTAAAAACAATGGGGGGTATCTCGGTTATTTTTCCTGGGGGGATATGGACCCCGCTTTTGAAAATGCCGCCTATCAATTACAACCCGGACAAATTTCCAAACCCGTCAAAACGGCTCAGGGCTATAGTATCATAAAGGTGGAAGACCGCAAGACACAACCCATCATTACCGAGAATATGTTTCTCAATAAAAAAGATCAGGTGGAGCGTTTACTGAAGATCTCTAAGAAAAAAGGGTACGAGCAGCAATATATTCATCATATTTTTGATGAATCCAAATTGGAATTTAATGAAACGGCCCTTTACCGGGTGCTGGATTGGCTGGCCGGGAAAAAGGTAAAAGAAAAGGCAAAAAGGGATAACGAGACTTGCCTGACCTACAATCGGCATCGCTATAGTATTCTAAATGTAGAGGCCATGCTGAATAAAGTTCCGGATAAAGAGTTACAAAAATTGAAATCTCTTCAAGCTCTTAAAGCCGGTCTTAAGGGGCTCTTGATTCAACAAATTCTTCTGAAAATCGGATATGAGGAACACTATGATCAAATACCGGTTGTGCGAAAATCCATCAGAAATGCCCACAATAATCTTTATCTGAAATTCAAACGTAAGGCTATTCTCGGTAAGGTCGTCATTAGTGATTCTCTGCTGAGAGAGTATTATCGCAAGCATATCAAAGAGTTCAACCAGTCCCCGAAAATCAATGTACGTGAGATCATTGTGGACAATAAGCAGCAGGCACTTAAAATAAAAGGGATGTTATTGGCCGGTCAAGCGTTTGATAAATTGGCCATGAAGTATTCATTAAGAAAATGGTCGGCCCGGCGTGGCGGAGAAATCGGTTTATCGGATTTAGCCCGCTTCGGTAATTTTAAGAATAAGCTGTGGCTGGCAAGTCCCGGAGAAATTGTCGGTCCGCTAGAATTTAACGGTATGTATGGTATGTTTACGGTTATCGAAAAACGGAAAGCCCATCCGCTTCCTTTCGATCGGGTGCGTGATCAAGTTATTCGGGCTTATCGGCAAGACAGGGCAACGGAATTGACCCGTATCTATTTGCAGCGACTAAAACAGGGTGTTCAAATTCAAATAAATAAAAAATTATTGCAAGCATTTACATTAAAAACGGATTCTTAATCAGGAGTCGTTTATGAGACGAATTTACTTAACTTTTCTTGCCATTTTGGCTCTGGGCGTTGCCGGTTTAATAGCCGGTACCACCGGTAAAATTGCCGGCCGGGTTACGGATAAAAATACGGGTGAAGCGCTCATAGGAGTAAACGTGTTTCTGGAGGGTACGAACCTCGGTGCAACCACGGATACGGACGGGAATTACGTCATCCTAAATATCCCTCCGGGAAAATATACCCTGGCGGTTCAATATGTAGGTTATCGTGATATCCGTATGGACGGTGTACAGGTTTCCATCGATTTAACAACGAAGAAAAACTTTCAAATGGTGGAAAGCACCCTGGAATTGGGAGAAACAATCGAGGTGGAAGCCAAACGCGATTTTATCCAGAAGGATGTAACTTCCAGCCAGGCTGCGGTTTCTTCGGATGAGATAAACGCCTTACCGGTGGTGGAAATGAGTGATGTGCTTCAGCTTCAAGCCGGTGTTACCCGTGATGCCGGCGGCGGTTTTCATATCCGCGGCGGGCGCTCGAATGAAATTGCCTACTGGGTAAACGGCGTTTCCATTACCGATGTGTATGATAATAGTCAGGGCATCGATATTGATAACAGTAGTATCCAGGAGTTGCAGGTGATCAGCGGCACATTCAATGCCGAGTACGGTAACGCCATGTCCGGAATCATCAATACGGTTACCAAGGAAGGCGGACCTGATTTTACAGGCAGCATCGAGGCCTATACCGGGGATCATCTGAGTAATTTTACAGAATATTTCACGGCGATCGATCGATTTAATCCATTAACCGATTATAACCTGCGGGCCAGTTTAAGCGGCCCTGTTCCCTTAACGGGGAAAAAGGTTACATTCTTTGTAAACGGGCGTTATAATTATAATGACGGTTATCTATACGGCTTACGAAAGTTCAGCACCACCGGCGATACGCTTGACGGAGAGGTGGTGCCCATGAACTGGAGCCGGCGCTGGCTGGGTCAGGGCAAATTAACATACTGGCCTACCGGAACCATAAAACTGAATGCCGAATTGCTGTATTCAAAGGATGATTACCAGGATTATGATCACAGTTACAAATGGGAGCCGGACGGCAATCTGTTCAAATTTTCGAATAGCTATAATAGCTGGCTGCAAATGACCCACACCTTAAATTCAAAAACCTTTTATACAATTAATGCTTCTTATTTCCAAAAAAGTTTTGATGAGTATCTTTACAAAAATCCTTTTGATCCACGGTATGTTTACAGTGATACCTTGCAGCCCATCGCTTATGCTTTTCGGACGGCAGGTACCAATAATCACCGTTTTAACCGTATGACCCAAACCATGGGTCTAAAATTTGACTTTACTACACAGTTGACCAACCGGCATCTTGTAAAATTCGGTGTGGAGGGTAGAAAACATCGTCTTCAATTTGACGATTATAGTTTGATTCCCAAGCGGGTAAACGGGCAGATCGTCAGTCCGTTTCAACCGGTGATTCCGGCCGATACTTCGGCCAGGCGAACACGCTATGATCGCAGGCCCGAAGAATACTCGGCTTATATTCAGGATAAAATCGAATATGACGATTTGATTATTAATATCGGTTTGCGTTTCGATTATTTCAATTCCAATGGTCAGGTGCTAGTAGACCCTTCGGACCCCAATATATATAATCCCTTGCGTGAGAATTTGGCAAGTTTAACTACTGAACAGCGCAAGCCGTTCTTTTATAAAGACGCAAAACCCAAATATCAAATAAGTCCGCGCCTCGGTATTGCCTATCCGATTACGGCTAGCGGAGTGATTCACTTCTCTTACGGTCATTTTCTGCAAATCCCGTCTTTTATTTATTTGTATTCCGGAGGCGGCTATAAGGTACCGGAGACGGGGCAATTTTACGGGCCGTACGGCAATCCGGATCTGCAGCCGCAGAAAACAGTTATGTACGAAATCGGGTTGCAACAACAGTTGTCTGCTGATTTTAAAGTAGATGTGACCGGTTTCTATCGCGATGTAAGAGATTGGATCACCACCGGACCGTTAATTTTAACCCGCAACGGTGTATCTTATTCCAAATATATCAATAAGGATTATGCCAATGTGAAGGGCATTACCCTGGTTCTTAAGAAACGATACAGCGATTTTTATTCTTTTGATATCAGCTATACCTATCAAATTGCCGAGGGTAGTAACTCCACTCCGGAAGAAGAGTTTTTTTCCGAACGGAATAATAACGAGCCCACCCTTTATTTATTACCTCTGGACTGGGATCAACGTCAGTTGCTGAACGGTTCTTTTTTTGTGGGAGGTACCACCTGGGGCAGCAGCTTATTGGCCCGTCTGGGATCGGGTCTGCCCTATACTCCGCAAATCACCCAGTATACCGCAGACCGGGGGATATCCTCCGGATTACAGAAGAATAGCAGACGCAGGCCTTATCAGTTTACTCTGGATTTAAAATTACACAAGAGTTGGAATGTGGCCGGTTTTAAGGTGTTGACCTTTGTGCGGGTCTTTAATTTGTTGGATTCCAGAATCCCCGTGAATGTATTTGCCGATACCGGAAAACCCGATTTTACTACCATACAGGTCCCGGATGATTTTACCAAACGGCCTAACTCGGTTGCCGAATATCGTAAATTTCCCTGGCACTACGGCGAGCCGCGTCGGGTGCAGTTTGGC
Organism: Calditrichia bacterium; assembly: GCA_026983775.1. Lineage (GTDB taxonomy): Bacteria > Calditrichota > Calditrichia > Calditrichales > Calditrichaceae > JALSTK01. Next base: position 64,020 of record JALSTK010000062.1, on the reverse strand, counting down.
GTTCAGTGGAATTTTTAAGGAAGAGGAGCCATAGATGAAATTTTTGTTCAAAATAATTTTATTATTTCTTATCAGCATGTTTTTTTCGATCGGCCTGATTGCTCAGGTTAATCATCCGTATGTACCCGGCAAAGAGCGCGGTGACCCTAAGTATCGCCGTAAAACCCAGATGGAGGGTAATAACATCCGTACTACAATCTTTAATTTCGGCCATACCGGTCGAACGGGTGCTGTGCCGATTTATGAAGAAACACCGTATGAATGGCCGAAGAATACGGGTAAGGTTTACCTGGCTCAGACTACCATATTCTTTGGAGCGGAAGTAACGGATGAAAACGGCGATTTACAACATATCGTCATTGTAGACAACGGCCGCCAGTCGGATCAGGGTAAAACCTGGAATATCGAACCTGTCCCGGGCTATTTTAATCCCAACCAGCAATCCATTGCCAATTCGGTGGATCCCAACTCCTGGCCCGCTTTTTGGCCCGATAAGATGGATATAGACCCGAACAGCGGCGCCGAGCCGGGATGGCCCGGAGCTTGGAACGGATATTTCGGTGAAAATAAATTTAATGCCGATCAGGAAATCTTTTATCGGGCCTCCGACGATCGCTATGATAATTATCTCTACTTTCCGGATAGTACGGATTTAACCCGTCACGGTCTGGGTATTATCATGGATGTTCGGGTCATGGCCTGGTCTCAGATACTGGTCAGCGATGCCATCTATATTTTACAAAATTTAAAAAATGATGGTACCAGAGATCTTAAAAAATTTGCCGTGACCATCGGTGTGGCCGATTTTGTGGGCGGCGACGGGGATTCGCAGGATGATATTTCGGATTTTGATATCTTGAACGATATTATGTGGAGCCGGGATAACGACAATAAGGCTCCCACCTTCGGCAATGATCCGGTGGGTATTGTGGGAGTTTCGTTACTGGAAACTCCGGGAAACGCCAAAGATCGCATCGATAATGATGGTGACGGCGAAGACGATAAAAAGGTAACCCAGGAAATGTTAGCCGGTGAAGGCGACGACAATGTCCCTGAAAATGATCCGCGGCGCAGTGACGGAATCGATAATAACCGTAACGGTTTGGTGGATGAAAATGAAACTTACGTCCCATTCGGTGATCAGGTGGGTGTGGGATATGCCGATCATATCGATGCCAACGGGAATGCGGAAGAGGGCAGTCCCGTTGTTACTCAGGAAATGGTGGACCTGGCGGATAATGATGCGGTGACGGTGAACGGCCAAACCTATAACTGGCATCGCTGGCCCATTAATTGTGAGCAGGACGCTTTACAGGATAGTGTCATTAATTTGATTATGGTTGAAACCGGCGATATCGGTCATGCTTATAAGGATAATATCGATAACGACGATGATGGCGAAGACAGCAGCCCGGTTGTTACCCGGGATATGATTACTGCGGCCGCTACCGATTCTCCTTATTTTCGCTATAAACTTCCGGGGACAAAAATTATTCTTTATAATGTCAAACAGGAAGATTTAGGCAAAAAATATGCAGACGGTATAGACAATGACGGTGACGGAGCGGTCGACGAAAATATCGATGAAGGCATCGATGAGATGATTGATGAACGACGGGATGATTTTATCGATAACGACGGTGATTGGGACCCCTTGCTGGATGATGTCGGAGTGGACGGTATTGCCGGCACGCATGATCGCGGGGAAGGTGACGGTATGCCTACATCCGGAGCCGGAACGGCCAGCCCCGGCGAGCCGGGAATTGATGTGACCGATGTTTCCGAGACGGATCAGATCGGTATTACCAGCGCGGCCCGAACACCGGCCGGGGGTTTAAATATCAACAGCGACGCCACCATGTGGTTCGATTTTATGATTCCCGGAAAATACTACGATCCGCGCACGGTTGTTGCCGGTGAATATGATTTATGGGTTACTTCCGGGTATTTCCCGATTCGTTCCGGTCAAACCGAACCCATTTCCATGGCCGTTATTTTGGCCAATGGTCCGAAAGATGATCCGAACGGTGAGATCCGCAAGAAAGCCGTGCTTCAGAAACGGGTACGGGCTCAGGAAACATATAATAATGACTATCAATTTGCCAATGCACCGGTGACTCCGCACCTGACCGCTATAGCGGGTGATAATAAAGTTACCCTCTATTGGGACGATCTGGCCGAGCAATCGTTCGACAATTATATTTATAAAATCGGCGGCAATCCCAATGACTTTGAAGGCTATCGTATCTATCGGGCCTCCGATGCCGCTTTCGAAGACGATCTGAATATTACCGATGCCTTCGGTACTTTAAAGTTCAAAACCCCTATTGCTCAATTTGATCTTATTGACGGAATAACGGGATTGGATTCGGTCGGGCTGGACGGGGCTCATTTTTATCTAGGAAAAGATACGGGGCTGCGCCATTCCTGGGTGGATAGTACGGTTAAAAACGGCTTTACCTATTATTATGCCATTACCAGCTACGATTTCGGCTATACTCCGGGCGATATTTTACCGACCGAATGTCCGATTCGGGTCAGTTTGCGGCCGGATGGCACGGCTGAATTCGGCCCGAATGTAACCCGGGTGACTCCGGAAGCGCCTCCCGCAGGATTTGTACCGGCCACTCTGGGAAATATCCGCCATGAAGAGGGCTCATCTACCGGAAAAATTTCATATGAAGTGATTGATCCCCATAAAATAAAAGATGGCCATCTGTATACCATCACTTTTGAGGATACGCTAAAGCCGGGCCGGAACGGAAAGCCCGATACGTTGACTACCTTGAATTTTACTTTACGTGATTCTACGGCGGATACGACCCTGATTGATAAAAGCACGCATATGAATCCGGACTATGAGCAACCTTTAATAGACGGTTTTCGTCTTACATTCAGCAATGAAAAGCAATTAGAGCTTAACAAAAAAGAGTCGGGTTGGAACGATCCGGCCATACCGCCTTTTGAATTTAAAAAATTAACCCAGAGCACAGGCCCGGAAGGGGAGTTCAGGACAAATGATTATTTAATCGTTTTCGGCGATGTAGGATTCGGCCATTCCGAGGATGTGGTGCTTGAAGGCATCGACTATCCAGGAGAGGATGTTAATTTTAAAATTATCAATAAAAATACAGGGAAAGAGGTTAAATTCGGATTCGGGGAGATTGATACGGTTTCCGGTGGCGGACGGGGTGTGTTTTCTGCCCGCTATTATGTACCGTTTCCACAGTTTCCAAACATTAAATTTCCACAATTCGATAAAATTGCCTTTTTGGAACCGGATAAAAATGATTCGCTGATATTTACCTGGCAGTTCTTGTTGGCCAATGCCCCGGACTCGCTCACACAGCGTCTGCCTCAGGCCGGGGATACGGCGACGATTATCATCAAAAAGCCTTTCCTTTCTACGGATATCTATTCCTTTACGGCTTCGGAAGCCAAAACCGATATACGTCGGGCCAAAACGGATATGGATCAGATTAAAGTAGTTCCCAATCCTTATGTGGCCACGGCTGCCTGGGAACCCAAAAATCCATACAATTCCGGAAGAGGACCCCGTTCGTTGCACTTTACCCATTTGCCGAAAAAGTGCATTATTCGTATTTTTACCATAAACGGAGAATTGGTAAAAACCATTGATGTGGACAATCCGGATGATAACGGAACAGCCTATTGGGATATGCTAACCAAAGATAATCTTTCGATTTCCTATGGTATTTATATTTACCATATTCAGGCTCCGGGTATCGGAGAGAAAGTAGGAAAATTTGCAGTCATTAAATAAATTTTTACAGGGAGCTTACAGTGCATAATTTTAAGATACTTGGTATGATCATGGTTTTGGTTTGCTGGCAGAGTATCGGTTTTGCCGGTGGAGTAACCAAAACAGGCACGACAGCCTCAAAATTTTTAAGTATGGGAATTGGTCCCCGGGCGATTGCCATGGGAGGAGCTTATACAGCCGTGGCTAATGATGCCTCTTCCATGTACTGGAATCCTGCAGGCATTGCCTCATTAAAAAGGAATCAATTGATTTTCGCCCAGACCAACTGGCTGGTGGATATTAAACTCAATTACCTTGGCGCCGTGTTTAATCTGGGTGATCTGGGAAATGCAGGGATCAGTATCACCGCCATGAGCATGGGTGATATGAAAATAACCACCGAAGTGAATCCGGAAGGAACGGGCGATACCTTTTCGGCCGGGATGTACGCCCTGGGTTTTAGTTTCGCCAGATATCTGACCCAAAATTTTATTTTAGGAGCCAATATTAAATATGTGCGGGAGGATATCTCCAATTCTTCTGCTCAGGGTCTGGCTCTGGATATCGGTACCATATTCACCACCCCGTTTTACGGTATTCGCTTTTCCAGCAGCATCACTAATTTCGGGACGAAAATGCGCATGACCGGCGATGATCTGCTCATCCAGCATGATCCGAATCCGAATGTATTCGGTGATAATTCGAATATAAATGCCTATTACCAGACCGACAGCTATGATATGCCGCTCAGGTTGCAAATAGGTCTGGCCAAAGATATTCGGATTCTGGAAGGTCAACGTTTAACGCTCGCCGCGGACGCTACTCATCCCAACGATAATACGGAATATGTAAACCTGGGCGGTGAACTGGCCCTTTTCCATGATATGGTGTTTTTACGGGCCGGTTTCAAGAGTCTCTTCATGAAGGATCGTGAAGAGGGCCTGACCCTCGGCGCCGGTTACCGTACTCCAAAAATAGGAAACTTTAATTTGGCAATTGACTATGCCTTTCAGGATTTCGTACATTTAGGCGATGTTCATACGTTCGGTTTTCTTATTTCTTTTTAAAATTAATGGTGTCCGAAAGGAGGTGGTAGCCGGCAAGTAAAGATGTAAACTTTTGGAAAACGGTAAATTATTAACATTTTTTAAGGAGGTATGTATGAAGCTATTGCTTACATTGTCCACAATTTTGTTTTTGGTCACGGGCATTGTCTTCGCCGACCAGTGGACAGAAAAAGCCACAGACGGGACCATGGACCTTCAGTGGGCGACTAACTCGGCAGCAGGTGGTGCAACCATGGAAGTGGTTGATTCCACATCCAGTGCCTGGGGCAGCTATGTGCTTGCTTTTACGGATTCGGGCTACACGGGTTTAGCCTATGCCCAGAATCTGCTGCTCACCAATTATACGATTGAAGCGGATGTCTATATTTACGGTCCGACTTCATCCGAAGCGCCCTTATACAGCGGAATCGGAATTAAAATGGCCTCGGATGATATAAAGTATTATCGTTTCGTCTATCGGAATTCCAGCAGTTCCAATGGCCAACTCAAACTCCAGGGTTATGACGGAAGTAACTGGCATATTAGCAAGAAATGGAATCCGGGTGTGGATTTTGACACCCTGCAAACCGGCTGGCATAATTTTAAAATTAAAGTGAACGGCGCTAAATTCTGGGCTTATATAGACGGCCAGATGCTGCCCGGCTGTCCCTACACCGACGATGATCCTTTCCTGACCGAAGGCTACCCCGGTATTTACAAATATAACTCCGGATTGGGAACCGTTATGTTTGACAATTTCATGGTCAGCACTCCCGATCTGTTTTTCTCGGAATACGATGAGGGCTCCAGCAATAACAAGGCCCTGGAAATTTTCAATCCCACTTATGACACGGTTGATTTGACCCAATATCAGATTGCCCAGGCCGTCAATGGCGGTGGTTGGCAATATTGGCATACCTTCCCGGCCGGAGCCACCCTGGATCCGGGCGCGGTATGGGTGATGGTGGCCGATGCAATAGATCCGGCCTTATTTGATACGGCCAAGGCCAATGAGGTTCTGGCCTATCCCAGTGTCGTTCATTTTAACGGCGATGACGCCCGTGCTCTGGTTAAAATTGTAGACGGTGATACGACCTGGATCGATATGTTCGGCGATCCCAACCATGATCCCGGCAGCGGCTGGGATGTGGCCGGTGTTAGTACGGCTACCAAAGATCATTCCCTGGTGCGTAAGAGTTCCGTATTTATGGGCGAATTGGATTGGAATTCGATCGCCGGTACGGATTCAGCTACCTCAGAATGGAATGTTTATGATAAAAATACCTTTGATTATCTGGGTTCACATACCATGGACGGTTTTGTCAGCGGGCCGTTTGATGTTACTTTCCAGGTAAACATGAGCGTCAAGGTGCGCATGGGTGAATTCGACCCCATGACTCAGCATGTCCGGGTAACGGGCAACCTGGTGAATCCCAACTGGGATCCGGGTTCTGCCCCGATTCTGAAACTGGTGGATAGCACCAATTATATCTATGCCACCACGCTTACTTTGGATCCCGGTAGTTATGAGTATAAATATCTGATCGGTGATGCCTGGGGCCAGGATGAATTTCAAGGTCAGCCAAATCGGACCTTAACCGTAAGTGGTGATGCCGTGCTGGATCCTGTTTATTTCAACAATATGGAAAGCGTGCCGTTTAACGAGCCTCCGGCCGGCCTGGTCAATGTAATGCTCAATGTCAACATGACTCGTCAGCGCCAGATCGGTGCCTTTGATCCGGCCAAGGATACGGTGCGCGTTACCGGTACGATTACCGACCCCACCTGGGATCCGGCTACTGCCCCGATTCTGGATGATAATGACGGAAATATGGTCTATACAACGACCCTGCAGGTCGCTCCCGGCGATTATGAATATAAATATCTATTAGGCAGCGCCTGGGGTCGGGATGAATTGCAGGGACAGGATAACCGTACCATTACCGTAACCGCGGATACGGCTCTGTTGCCGGTCTATTTTAATAATGAACCGTATGATCCCAATTTTAGCGGTGATTCGGCCAGGGTAACCTTTCAGGTTGATATGCGCGTTAAAATACTGGAAGGTTTCTTCGATCCTTCAACCGGGGTGGTCAGACCGGTCGGTCAGTTTAACGGCTGGAATCAGGATGCTGCGCCTACCATGACCGATACGGACGGAGACAGTGTGTATACCGCCGATATAAAGATGCCCATGAATGTGGATTATGAATATAAGTTCAAGATGGGCACGGATCCCAATGCGGGATGGGAAACCAATAGTCGTTTTCTGCATCTTGCGAATGCCGATACAACCCTGCCGGTGGTTTATTTTGATAATGACAGCGTAGTTAGCGAAATCAAAGACGGTAACATCAAATTCATCGTTAATATGGATGTGATGACCGAAGTCGGTATTTTCAATCCCTCCGTGGATTCCGTTCAGGTAAGAGGCGGTTTTAACGGTTGGAACGGAAGCGATGCCGCCAAGTCTCATATGGAACGTAATTTCAGTAATCCGTTGAATTGGTTCCTGAATGTACCGTTTGTTCAGGTTGCCGTGGGAGATGAGCAGGATTATAAGTATTACGTACAGTTAGCCAATGATCAGGTGAACGGAGTTACCTGGGCGGACGGTTGGGAACGTCCCACTTCCACCGGTGGCGGTAACCGTGCCGTTGCCTTTGCCGGTACAACCGACCAGGAAGTGGATCCTGCTTATTACGATGATATTAATCCCGATTGGGTGATTCCCAATGGTACGAATCTACAGGTTACGTTTAATGTAGATATGAGCCCGGCCATGGATCCCTTGTTACAGGCCATCCCGTTTGATCCGGCCAACGATACTTTGTACTGGGTCGCCGAACAACCCTCTTTTGTGGTCACTCAGGGTTGGGAAGATACGGATCATATGAAAGTCCTGCAGTTAACCGATCCGGATGGAGACCATATTTTCTCCGGGACTCTAACGGTAACAGAACCTTCGTGGAATGCCTTTGTCTATCGGTACGGCTATATTTCCAAATCCAGCGGCGATTGGCAGCTGGAACCGTCGGGTTTTTCCAATTTCGCTTATCGGGTTCGTTATGCCGGACAGGATCAAGCCCGTCATTTTCCGATCAATCCCTGGGAAATGCCGATGGATACCTGGACCAATGCGGAGATTAAAACGGATCAGGAAAAAGATCCTTTTACATCGCTTACTTCTATCGGCGATGAAAAAGAAGTACTGCCCAAGGCGTACAGCCTGAATCAGAATTATCCGAACCCCTTTAACCCCTCTACTACGATTAGTTTTGCTTTGGTTAAAACGGGTAAAGTTAATTTAACCGTTTATAATGTGATCGGTCAGAAAGTGGTTACTCTGTTGAACAACGAACAGATGACGGCCGGTACACATATGACTAAATGGAACGGGTTGGATGGTAACGGCCATAGCGTAGCTTCCGGTGTTTATTTCTACAAATTGCAAGCCGGAAAATTTACGGCTGTTAAAAAGATGATTCTGATGAAATAATCGGGAATCTTTTATGCTATATGCCGGTCCCTTTTTGGGATCGGCATATTTTATATGAATCAGATTATCATACCGACCAATTAATTTTTAATTGGTCAGTCAGGTAATCTGTCCTTTCTGCCCTTGGTATAATGTTCATCCAGAGGAGAAATAGATGTCTTTCTTTGACTATGGAATCGTCGTACTGTATCTGATCGGAATGATTTTTGTCGGCCTTTACTTTCAGAAAAAGGCTTCGAGCGGCATTGATTCTTACTTCCTAGGTAAACGGACTTTGCCCTGGTGGGCTCTCGGTGCATCGGGTATGTCTTCCAACCTGGATGTCAGCGGGACGATGATTAATACGGCATTCGTATTCGCATTAGGTGCCAGTGGATTTTTTATTGAAATTCGCGGCGGCGTCACTTTGATCATGGCCTTTCTGATGATTTTCCAGGGAAAATGGAATCGGCGGGCCGAAGTGATGACTTTGGCGGAATGGATGCATTTCCGTTTTGGAAAAGGAAAACAGGGCGATGTGGCCCGCCTGGTCGCAGCTTTTTCAATCATCATCGTCACCATCGCCATGATTACCTATTTTGCCATCGGATCAGGGAAATTTGTGGGAGAATTCCTGGGAATTCCCGACTATTTGGGTTTGTCTTCTCAATTTTGGGCTGCAACTCTGATGATTGTGCTGGCTATGATCTACACCGTGGCAAGCGGACTGTACGGAGTGGTCTGGACCGATGTCTTCCAGGGGTTGCTTATTTTCGGTACGATTTTCTATATCTGTGCCGTGGCCTTTTTTAAATTTAATCTTCCCGAGGCCTTCCAGGTATCCGTACCCTTACGTGAGGGAGGTTTTATGGCTCTGAATACCACGAGGGAAGCCTGGACCAGTGTCATTCCGCATTGGAGTCTGAATCTTCCGGCGAATTCGGCCTATTCCATTTACAACTTGTTTGGGATTGTTATCCTATTTTATCTCATCAAGGTGATAATCGAAGGTAGCGGCGGTACTTCACAATATATGATTCAGCGCTTCTTTGCTTCCAGAAGTGACCGTGAGTCCGGGCTGCTCTCTCTGTTCTGGACCTTCTTACTATCCTTCCGCTGGCCGTTTATTGCCGCTATTGCCATCATGGGAGTGGTTCTGGGAACACAGCAGGGGGTTATTCAGGACCCGGAAAAGGTTCTGCCGGTGGTTATCAACGAAATGGTTCCTTTCGGATTAAAAGGTTTGCTGGTTGCGGGCCTGATGGCAGCCGCCATGTCCACCTTCGATTCCACCGTAAATGCCGGCGCCGCTTACTGGGTAAAAGATATCTATCAAACTTATCTGAATCCCAAAGCCACAGAGAAACAATTGTTGCGCCATAGCAGATGGTCCTCCATTATAATTGTGATCCTGGGTTTGGGGTTTATGCTGCTGATTAAAAATATCAATGAAATCTGGGGCTGGATTACTTCCAGCCTGGGCGCCGGTTTACTGATTCCCACTATGGCTCGCTGGTACTGGTGGCGTATGAACGGATACGGTTTTGCCGCTGGGACGATTACCGGTATGACGGCAGCTGTTTTACAGAGACTCTTTTTGCCCCATATTCCGGAATATTACGCCTTTATCATTGCCACATCATTTTCATTAATCGGTATGATCATCGCAACCTATGCTTCGCAGCCAACCGATATAAAAGTTCTGTCCGAATTTTATAAGCGCACCAGGCCCTTCGGCTTTTGGAAACCTGTACGCAAAGAGATCATTCCCGAAACCATGAAACAGATCAATAAAGAAAATCGTCGTGATATTCTTTCTACATTTTTTGCCGTGCCCTGGCAGGTTGTTTTATTTTTAACGGGCATGACGATTATTTTAAAAAGATGGGATGAAATGCTCTGGTTATCGGGAATTCTGATCTTATTATCGATCGGCTTATATTTTAACTGGTTTCGTCACCTCTCTTCCGAGGTCAAAGTGGAAGATTAGTGTACGATCATAACTTATCAACAAAATTAAAAATCGGCTTAAGTGAGTGTCTAATAGAAACTTAACAAAGAATAAACGGCTGCCGCTCTTATCCCTGATTTTGCTAACCATATTAATATCAACGGGTTGTGGCCCCAAAAAAGAAAAAATCACCATCTGGAGCTCCATGCGGCCTATTGAAAGAAGCCTGCTGGACTCACTTTTACACAAGTTTTCCACAAGTTATCCACAATACTCTTTCCGGCAACTGTTCTATGCTCCGGAAGAGGCCAGGACCAATTTCATTATCTCTTCATTGGCCGGAAAAGGGCCGGCTTTACTTCATGGGGCCAGTGATAATATCGGACCTATGGTTGAGCTGGATGTGATTCGTCCCATGGAAGATTTATTTGATCAGTCCTATCTGTCCCGGTTTTTAGAAAAGCCGTTTCCGGCCAATACCTGGTTTCGGGGACATTTATATCAAATCGCCGATCGGATCGGTAATCATTTATGTCTGGTTTACAATAAAGATATTATTAAGAAACCCCCACAGACTTTTTCCGAATTAATTGCTATGGGCAAAAAACTTACCCGGGATGACAATCATGATGGGAAACCCGATCACTATGCCCTGGCCTGGAATTATACCGAACCCTTTTTTGCGATCCCTTTTATCGGCGGTTACGGAGGCTGGATTTTTGACAGTCAATTTCACCCGACGCTGAACACTCCGGCTACGGTTAAAGCGGCACAATTGATTTACGATCTGGCCAACAAGTACAAAATTATTCCCAAAGAATGTGATTACGAAGTGGCCAACGCCCTATTCAAAGATGGTCTTTCGGCGATGATCATTAACGGTCCCTGGTCATGGGGAACCTATTTAAAAGCCGGTATGCATATCGGTATCAGTCGGATTCCCAGGATCGATGAAACGGGTCTCTGGCCGACCCCTCTGGTTTCTCCCATGGGGTATTCGATCAATAAAAATCTAAAGGGAGCGAAGCTGAAGATGGTTGTAAAATTGGTCCGTTTTTTAACCAGCGTTGATACTGAATTACGATTTACCAGATTGGGCGCCTCCATACCTTCGCTTACTCAGGCCTACAACAGCCCTCTTGTTAAAAATGATTCTCTCATTCAGCATTCCATCGATCAAATGATGGTTGGCAAACGGATGCCGGTAGTGACGGAAATGCGCTGGATTTTCGATGCCATGCGTCCGGCTTATCAGAGTATCTTCACCGGCAGGCTATCTCCAAAAGAGGCAGCACAAAAGATGCAGGATCTGGCCGAGAAATTAATCCGGGAAAACAGGGAATAGGATGAATACTCTATCTTATACTAAAAATAACCGGTTGATCTATCTGTATGTCATGCCGGCCATGATCGTTATGGCCCTGGTTGTCTTATATCCATTTATTTATAATGTGGTCATCTCTTTTACCGATATGAATCTGACGCATTTCAAAGACTATCATTTCTCCGGTTTACGCAATTATATAGGAGTCATTACCGAGTCGACCTTTTGGTACTTTTTCTTTAAAACCGTGCTTTGGACGGTTCTGAACCTGATCTTTCATGTAGGGATCGGAGTCATGCTGGCCTTGATTATTAATGAAAATATAAAGGGCAAATCGGTTTTTAGAACCCTGCTTATTTTACCCTGGGCTGTACCGCAGTATATTACCGCCCTGACCTGGCGGGGAATGTTCAATAGTGAATACGGAGCGATTAACTTGCTGTTGGATAAGCTGGTCGGTATTCAGGTACCCTGGTTATCAACGGAATGGGGGGCTTTTGCCGCCTGTCTGATTACCAATATCTGGCTGGGCTTTCCCTTTATGATGATCATCGCCCTGGGAGGTTTGCAAAGTATCCCATCCAGTTTATACGAAGCTGCGGAAATAGACGGCGCTTCACGCTGGACCCAGTTTAAAAATATTACCGTTCCTTTGCTGAAACCGGTAATGGTTCCGGCCATAACACTGGGTGTGATCTGGACATTCAATAATTTTAACGTGGTTTGGCTGGTCAGTAACGGAGGCGAGCCGGCTGATACGACTCATATTTTAGTATCCTGGGTCTATAAGGCGGGATTTACCTATTTTCGAATGGGATATGCCGCGGCCTTTTCCATGATTATTTTTGGTACATTGCTGATTTTCGGCTGGAAATTTATCAACCGTACCAAAGCAACGGAAAATGTCTATTAAACTAAATTGAAGGAATATTTTCAATGGCAGCGGGAGTCAAGAAATTATCGGGAATTCGTAAAGTAATCGCTTATGCTGTGCTGAGTCTGTTTTCCTTATTCAGTATCTATCCCATTTTGGTGGTTTTTTCCATCTCCCTTCGTCCGGGAGACCGTTTGCTGAGCAAATCTCTGGCTATTATTCCTCATAATTACACCTTTCAGACCTATGTGGATCTGTTCGTTCATCAGCCTTTTTTACGTTGGATGATGAACAGCCTGATCATTTCCGTTGCCGTAACCGTATTTGCGGTTTCTCTGGCCGCCACGGCGGGTTACGCCTTCTCCCGCTATGCATTCAAATTACGTGATGCCTCCATGATGGGTTTGATCATGACCCAGATGTTTCCGGTAACCATGCTTTTACTACCGCTTTTTATCATGCTGATTCATATCGGTGCTTACGATAGTTACTGGGGATTGATTATTGCCTATTCGGCCACTGCCTTGCCCTTTACCGTCTGGCAGATGAAGGGCTATTACGATACGATTCCGTTCAGTCTGGAAGAAGCGGCAACAATCGACGGAGCCGGCCCTCTGGTAACTTTTTACCGGGTGATTTTACCGTTGGCCTTACCCGCTTTAGCCATTACGGCTCTGTTTTCTTTCATGACCGCCTGGTCGGAATATCTGGTGGCAGCCGTACTTATTCAGGATCAGGATCTGTTTACCCTGCCCATGGGATTAAAGATGTTCTCTTCCAACATGGAAGTAGCCTGGGGGCTTTACTCGGCAGGGGCTATCGTGGTCAGTATTCCGGTTGTTATTTTATTTCTCAGCTTGAGTCGTTGGCTGGTTTCCGGATTAACTTTAGGCAGCGTTAAAGGATAAACGATGAGGAATATACTATTATTCGGTTTTTTTATTTTTCTCTTTATGGCCTGTTCTGCCGGACAGGATGAATTCGTCCGTATGTTATCGGACTTAAAGGATTCCCAGAAAACGCAGCGGGAAAGTAAAATCGAAAAATATATTCGGGCCCAGCGGGAAATTCCCGTTAAAAAAGACAGTGTGGTTTACTTTGTTTTTAAAAACAATAGTGAAAAGACGGTTTACCTTAGCGGAGATATGACTTCCTGGAAGCCGGACTCTCTGCCGATGAAGCATATTGTGGGAACGATGTACTGGTATATTCGTCAGGTTTATCCTACGGATAGCCGGCTGGAGTATAAGTTTGTACTGGATAAAAAGTATCTTCTTGATCCTCTAAACCCGCTTCGGGATAGGGGAGGGTATGGATACAATTCCGTGTTAACCATGCCCGACTATCACTTTCCGCAGGAAATTCTGCTAAGAAAAAAAAGCGGGGTAACCCCACTGGACAGCATTCAATTTGAAAGCAAATTTTTGCATAATCAACGGGAAATACTATTTTACCATCATCCTTCGGCCGGACCAAACGCACCGCTGATTTTGTTCAATGACGGGCAGGATTATCTGCAATTGGCCGGTGCCAATATTATTCTGGATAACCTGATCGGACAAAATCAAATTCCGGCCCTTAAGGCCGTCTTTATAAATCCTGTAAAACGAATGCACGAATATGGGTTGGACGATGCCTACTTAAAAATGGTTTTTAAAGAGTTACTGCCTTTTCTGAAAAAAGAGAAACATATCAGTGGACGCGAACCGTTATTCATGGGTGGCGCTTCATTGGGTGGTTTGACGGCACTCTATTCCTTAAAGGATTATCAACGCAGCTTGAGTGGAATCTTTGCCCAATCGGCCTCCATCTGGGTTGAACAGGAAAAGGTGCTTGACGTGCTAAAAGCAACCTCTTTCAAAAAAGGATTGCGGATTTATTCGGACTACGGTACCTTTGAAAATCAACAAGTTGTCCAGACTCGTCTGCAAAAAATTCTGCAAAAGAAAAATGTACTATTCGAAATAAAACCCTTTCACGAAGGCCACAACTGGGGGAACTGGCGGGCTCATCTGTCAGGGGCTTTAACGTTTCTTTTAACGAGGTGAATTATGACTGATGAAAGAATTGCCGAAAAAATTAAAAAATTGGGCTTTACTACATATGAGGCCAAGGCTTATCTGGCCCTTCTGCAAAACAGTCCGGTTACCCGCTACGAGTTAAGTAAAAATTCGGGTGTTCCCCGTTCAGCGATTTATGATATTATCCGCAAGTTGGAACGGATTGGTGCGGTAAATGCCTTATATACCAAACCGGAACGCTACGTTCCTTTGCCTCCGGACCAGCTTTTTGAATTATTAGGCAGACAATTCAAAGAACGAATCGAAGAAGCCAAAGAATCGCTTAAGAAATTTCACACCGAAATAGAACCGGGGCATTTATGGAACATCGTCGGATATCGCAATTTACTGCATAAGGCGCGGGAAATGATCGGACGGGCCAAAAATTCGATCTATGTTTCTTTGTGGGAACGGGAGTGCAAGAAACTTGAGGAGGACTTAGAAGAAGCGATTCGCAGGGGAGTCCGGGTTATTGCCTTCTCCTTCACACCGCTCAAGATAAAAAAAGCGACCGTATACAGCTATAATATACCCGATAAAGAATTGGCAAGAATATGGGATCGCAAGATTATATTAGTTATTGATCAGCATGAATTGTTGATGGGAGAAGCGGACGATAAACATCTGAAAAAGACGGCCTGGACCGATAACAAAGCCATCGTAGATATTGCTACCAATCATCTGATCCTGGATATAACTCTTTTCGGCTTGCGTCAGAACGTGGATGTGGGCTCGGTAGTAACCAGCATGGAAAGCAGCGGATTCGAGAATTTAGGCCTATTATTAAATGAATATAATCAGGATGCATTGGAAATCCTGTCTAACGGTAATTACGGTAAACACAATGGCCATGGCCGCTAAAAGAGAATCTATATTTAAATCCGTTGTTTCCGGTATCAGCTTATTTGGCATGGAAAAGGAATTTCATGATCTGTCTCAATATCCCGGTCCCCAATTGCCGGAATGGCTGGCAGGAAAAACGCTCTACGAAGTCTATGTAAGGGCCTATTCACAACAAGGTGATTTTAAAGGGCTAACCCGGCGCCTGGATGAATTGCAAGCCATGGGTATCGATCTGATCTGGCTTATGCCGATCTATCCCATCGGTCATAAAGGAAGAAAAGGAAGCCTGGGCAGCCCTTATGCCGTTCGGGATTATTTCCATGTGAACCCCGAATACGGCAGCGAGGATGAATTTATACAGTTGGTACGCAAGGCCCATGATTTAAACATGAAAGTCATCCTCGACATGGTATTGAATCACATAGCTCCCGATTATAAAGAATTGGCCGCCAAACCGGAGTTGGTACAGTATGATCGGCAGGGAGCGGCCAAACGAAAAATTGCCGACTGGTCCGATGTGGCTGATCTGAACTACTCCAGCCAGGCCACCTGGCGCCATGTTCTTAAAATTATGCGCTACTGGATTGAAAAATTTGATGTGGATGGGTATCGTTGTGATGTGGCCGGAATGGTCCCGATTGAATTCTGGGAATGGGCTGTTCCCCGGATCAGGAAAGTGAAAAAGGATGTTTTTCTTTTGGCAGAATGGGAAAGTCCCTTTCTTCACCAACAGGCTTTTCATGCCACCTATGACTGGAGCCTGTATGAATTAATGAAAATGGTGGCTCAGGGACAAAAAAAGGCTAAAATTTTAACGGATTGGGTGCTTTTGAAATCCCAAACCTATCCTCAAAATAGTATTTTTTTACGTTTTTTAGAGAATCATGATAAACCGCGGGCCATGGAGGTTTTCGGCAGAGAAGCCCTGCCTGCATATTTGACATTTATTTTTACCATCGACGGCATACCCTTGATATATAACGGTCAGGAAACAGGCGCCGATCGATACCTGTCCCTGTTTGAAAAGGATACCATCGACTGGCAGCGTGTGGACCGCCGGATGATGGATCTTATTAAGCGCCTCGTCCGATTGCGGAAAGAATATCCGGCCCTCTCCTCCAAAAAGCTGCAGCCGGTTGATCATCCGCATGAAGATACACTTCTTATCTATGATAAGGAGGAGCTGAGAGTAGTGATTCATTTTGGGGATGAAACCCTTTCATCCGAAATCGTACCCCGATTTTCCTCCTACGAAATTCTGTTTAATTCTGAAAGATTATTTAATAAAGAAGCCATTTTACCCTACCAGGCATTCATACTTAAACCTGGCCATTGAAATTCAGGAGAAGTTATGAGATATATTGTAAAGATCATTTTAGCAGGCGTCGTCCTGATTAATTTTCTCAGTGCCCAGGTGGTTACCACTGCCCCCTCCTATGCCACCGAGCAAGACAGTATTGTTATTTATTTTCATGCCGACCGGGGAGATAAAGGTTTGCAGGGCTATACGGGGGATGTGTATGCCCATACCGGCGTTATTACCAATTACAGTACGGATGCTCATGACTGGAAACATGTGATTGCCGCCTGGGATGAAAATCTTGCCAAAGCAAAATTAGAACGAATGGATACGGATCTTTACAAATTGGTTCTCGGTTATCCCAGAATCTATTACGGTCTGACGGATAGCGGCGAGAAGATTCTTAAACTGGCTTTTGTTTTTCGCAATGCGGATGGCAGCCAAACCGGGCGTGATGAAGGGGGCGCCGATATTTTTTATACGTTATATGAGCCCGGAATTACTTCTGTGATCATCAACCCTGCAGTCGATATAAAATACGGGAATGCTCAGCGCAGCCCTGTTTTTATGAATCCGGGAGATACTTTGAGTTTTATTTCCACGGCAGCGGCCATTGGGGTTACCGCCGATTCCATCGTGCTAAAGGTAAATGGTCAGAAAACAGCAGTCACAAGTGGAGATACCTTATCCTACCTGTTCCGGCCGGATGCAAATCAACAGGGGAATAACTGGCTGACCAGCATAGCTTATGGTTCGGGAGGCCTCATTGACAGCCAATCGGTTTTTATAATGGTAAATGCTCCACCCGATCTTTCCGCTTTGCCGGCTGGAGAAAAAGACGGTATCAATTATGATAGCGATACACAGGTTACCCTATCTCTTTTTGCGCCTCATAAAAAATTTGTTTATGTAATCGGAGATTTCAACGACTGGAAAATTGACCAGGCTTTTCAGATGCACAAAGACTCCGTCGACCGGGACACCACCCACTACTGGATTACATTAACGGGACTTACCCCCGGAGAAGAGTATGCCTTCCAATATCTGGTCGACGGTGAGATTCGCATTGCCGATCCTTATACCGATAAAGTTCTGGACCCCTGGAACGACTCAGCCATTAAACCCGCTACTTATCCGAATCTAAAGCCCTATCCTTCGGGAAAGACGGATTATATTGTATCCACATTTCAAACAGCCCAGGAACCGTTTGAGTGGCAGGCGACTTCGTATCAGCGCCCACTCTCCAGGGACCTGGTTATTTACGAATTATTGATCCGCGACTTTGTGGCCAAACATGATTACAAAACCTTGATCGATTCTTTGGATTATTTGCAAAATCTGGGCGTCAATGCCATTGAATTGATGCCGATCAATGAATTTGAAGGCAATGAGAGCTGGGGCTACAATCCTTCCTTTTATTTTGCTCCGGATAAGTATTATGGTCCTAAAAATGATTTGAAGCGCTTCATCGATGCCTGTCACCAGCGGGGTATAGCGGTGATTCTGGATATGGTGCTCAATCATTCCACCGGCCAGTCTCCCTTTGTCCGCCTCTATAATGAAGGTATTTACGGGAAACCGACCCCGCAAAACCCGTGGTATAATGTGGAATCTCCTAACCCCACCTACAATTGGTTCTACGATTTTAACCACGAAAGCAAGGCAACGCAGAATTTAGTCGACCGCATTAATCGCTACTGGCTGACTCAATATAAAGTGGATGGTTTTCGGTTTGATTTTACCAAAGGATTTACCAACAAACCGGGAGACGGCGGGGCCTATGATGCCAGCCGGATTCATATTTTAGAACGTATGGCCGATCGGATCTGGCAAACCGATCCTGCGGCCTATGTTATTTTAGAACATTTCACGGATAACAGTGAGGAAACGGTTCTGGCCGATTATGGCATGATGCTGTGGGGCAATATGAATTATAATTATAATGAAGCTACTATGGGTTACCATGATAACAACAAATCGGATTTTAGCTGGGGTTTTTACAAAGAGCGCGGCTGGTCCCTTCCGGGTCTGGTTACTTATATGGAAAGCCATGACGAAGAACGGTTGATGTATAAAAATCTGCAATACGGTAATAGTAACGGAGCTTATAATATTAAAGAATTACCGACGGCCCTAAACCGCATGAAAATGGCTGCCGCTTTCTTTTTTACTCTGCCCGGGCCTAAAATGATCTGGCAATTCGGAGAGCTGGGTTATGATTACAGTATTGAATACAACGGACGGGTGGGTAACAAACCGATCCGTTGGGATTATCTGCAGGATGCAAAACGAAAATTACTTTATAAAACGTTTGCGGCCTTAATTCATTTGCGGGCCGAAAATGAGGCGTTCCGAAGTCCCTATTCCAGCGTTGAACAGACTCTGGCAGGAGTCGTTAAACGCATCAAAATATCCTATGCGACCCTTAATGCAAGTATTGTGGGCAATTTCGGGGTCGGTGCTCTTTCCATCGATCCGTCTTTTCAGCATGCGGGCGACTGGTACGATTATTTTACGGGAGATACCCTGATTATCAATGATGTCCATGCTGCAATCGCATTACATGCCGGTGAATTTCATATCTATACCGATCAAAAGCTGACCACTCCGGATGAGGATTTGATCAACGCTCTTCCTTTCTCCACAACCGGCCCTGTTAAAACCTTTTCTTTGTCGCAAAATTATCCCAATCCGTTTGGGGATGGCAGGGCAGCTTCCGGGAACAATCGTTACACGGTGATCACCTACCGGCTGCCCCGTTTCTGCCGCGTGCAGTTAACGGTCTTTAATTCTCTGGGGCAAAAGGTGCGAACGATCGTGGACCGCAATCAGCCACGAGGAAAGTATCACGTTAAATTCGATGCGCGGGGTCTGGCCAGCGGTATTTATTTTTATCAATTACAGGTCGGAGGTCAGGTACGGATACGGAAGATGCTGCTCTTACATTAAACCCGGCGGGCTTTTTTTAAACGGAATAGAATTTTTAGTGAAAATTGCTTAGATTGAGCTCGAAGAAGGTTGTATGAATTCCGGCGTACGTTTAAAATACAACCTTTCCTGCCTGACCTGTTTGAGATAGTGGTTAGGTTCGCCATTATTTAATCTGTCCGGGTTCTATGTTTTTTAATGATGATTGGGATATCACAGAGGTACTGGATGATATCATTCTGGGACGCGGTGTAAAACGTTCCATACACGATATCGAGTACGACGGCAAGTTATATGTCGATTTATTCATCCAACGCCTGCAACTCTATAAATATCGTCCTCAGCCTGTTTATGAAATAGAAATTAAGGTGGGTCAACGGGCCCCGGCCTTTTATATCCAGGGCAGAATGGTAATCTTCGGATATGTATTTTGGGAGGTGTTTTCCACAAAACGGAAGCGTAAACTGTGGGGATCGGTAGTACGCAACGAAAAAGGAGACTGGAAATATACTTTACCGGGCAACAGCGAGCAGGTTGTTTTTGTGAATCTTGATCAGGCTTTGGATATGGATATCGGCTGGCCCACAGGCCCAAATGGATTGGGAATCTCTTAAAAATATCGGAGTACGGATCCTGCCATGACCAACCCTTATTCCGCGGCCTCATCCGGCTCTACATGGATGGATATGAACGCATTTTCCCCGAAATTTTCTTTCAGCGTTTTTTCCAGGGCAGTAGAAATATCATGAGCCTCGACAATAGTCAGAGAAGGTCGGACATTGATATGCATTTCTATGGCAATAGAATTTCCGATCTTACGGGTATGCAAATTGTGAGGATTCAGCACGCCGGCGACTTTTCCGGCGATATCCAATATTTGTTGATTGGTCTTCGAATCTAATGAGGCCTCCAACAATTCGTTCAGGGAATCTTTAAAAGAGGGAATGGCAAAGCGCAAAATCAGCAGGCTAACTAAGATAGCGGCAACAGGATCCAAAATTCGCCATTTAGGCCCCAGGAATAAGGCACCGGCAATGCCGATTGAAGCAGCCACAGATGAATAGGCATCCGTACGATGGTGCCAGGCATTGGCAACCAGGGCCGGGCTGTTTTGTTGTTTTCCGATGCGAATTGTGTAGCGGAAAAGAATTTCTTTAATCACGATTGCGATTAAGGCAATGAATAAAGCGCTCATCGAAGGGGAACTCAGATAATGTCCTTTATAAAAGGAATAGATCGAAAAAGCACCTTCGTACAAAATAGCCAGAGCGGCCAATAATAGAAAAAGGGCCAGTATTAAAGCGGATAGTGTTTCAAATTTGCCATGTCCGTAATGATGGGTCTGATCTTGGGGACGTTCCGCCATGCGAACCCCGCCAAGTACAATAAAATCCGAAATCAGATCGGAAAAAGAATGGACTCCGTCGGCCAGCAAAGCATTACTTTTACCGATAAAACCGACCGTCAGTTTGAATATACTGAGGATAATGTTCCAGAAAATACTCCAGTGGGTAATTCGGTTAACCTGATTTATCCGGGAAGATTTGCTTTCAGCCATCTATAAGTCCGGGAAATCGTTTTCACTGAAAATAAGAGCCTGAAATCTGAAAATTTCCGTACGGTCATCTTGCCAGGCATCGGCCGGAAGGCCCGCCTTATGGCAGGTTTCCTGAAGGAAGGTAAGCGTATCCCATCCGTATTCCGTTGCTACCTGAGGAAGAAGTAAACCCTGATAAACTCCCTGTTTAATGACCAGTCCGTCCCGTCCCACAAGAATTTCATCAATATGGGTAACTTTTTGCAG
This sequence comes from Calditrichia bacterium, assembly GCA_026983775.1. GTDB lineage: Bacteria > Calditrichota > Calditrichia > Calditrichales > Calditrichaceae > JALSTK01. The sequence continues at coordinate 42,649 of JALSTK010000062.1, read as the reverse complement.
GGGGGTAAGAACGGAAATTTCTATATCAATTTGATCGAATTCCGTTTTCCGAAGCGGTGGAAAACGAGGATCATTAAAGGCTGCGGAAATGGCCAGATCGGCAACAGCCTCCTGCAAGGGTTTAATTGCCGTTACATATCCGATGCAGCCCCGCAATTGGCCCCGTATATGCAGAGTTACAAAGGCTCCGCACTTTGTTTTGAGCGTCTCGGAAAAGTAACTCTGTTTCTGCAAAGGTCGTTCTTCTAAAAAGTCGGAGATCGTTGTACGCACCAAACGTAACAGAAATTTTTTTTCATCGTCATTCAGTTGAAAGTCCATTGCATAGCTCCTCATAAGGTTTAACTAATTTACGATTTCCGCTACCGTTAAGAAAGTTTTTCTGATAAAAGCGCAATAGATCAATTAAACCCCCGCTTTTGAGCAATTTTTTTGTTTCTTGTTGATCATAGTTTTAAGTTGGAAAAACGTTAACAGGAGAGACATTTTTTGAAACCTGAAGAAGCCCTGCAGAAATATTTCGGACACCGGACTTTTCGTGGCCGGCAAAAAGAGATGGTGGATCATATTTTACAGGAAAAACATGCCCTGATCATTATGCCTACCGGTTCCGGTAAATCTATTTTATATCAGCTGCCGGCTTTGTTGCTTCCCGATTTGACTCTCGTAATTTCCCCGCTGATTTCCTTGATGAAGGATCAGGTGGATGCTTTACGTAAGAAGGGCATTGATGCTACTTTTATAAATTCCTCGCTAACGCGGACCCAGCGGGAGAAGCGTTATAATGAGGTGCGAAACGGTAAGTATAAACTGCTTTATGTAACTCCCGAACGTTTTCGTAAAAAGGATTTTATTGAGATTATTCAGAAGCGAACGGTTTCCATGTTGGCGGTAGACGAGGCGCATTGTATCAGTGAATGGGGCCATGATTTTCGTCCCGACTATACGCGATTAAAGGAGTTTCGCCGGCTGATGGGCAATCCGCTGACCATTGCCTTAACGGCGACAGCTACCCCGGATGTACAAAAAGATATTATTTTTCAATTGGGATTACAGACCGGTGAAGTTCGTCTTTTTCACGAAGGTATTGAACGCTCAAATCTTTTTCTATCCGTGCAGTCTCTTTGGGGAGAAGATGAAAAGCTGGCCGCTATCCTTAAGATAATCAAAGAACACCCGGGCAGCGGTATCGTCTATTTTGCCCTGATCAAAGACCTGCACAGCATGAGTGATCTTTTACATCGCAAGGGAATCCCTCATTTGGTATATCACGGAGATCTGGAGACCCGCCAGCGCCGAAAGGTGCAGGATACCTTTATGTCCGGTAAGAATCAATTGGTACTGGCCACCAATGCCTTTGGCATGGGGATCGACAAAGAAGATATTCGCTTTGTAATCCATGCTCAGATTCCCGGCACGCTGGAATCGTACTATCAGGAAATCGGCCGGGCCGGGCGAGACGGCTTACCCTCGCTTTGCACATTGCTTTATGACGAGCAGGATCTGAATATTCAGATGGAGTTTATTAAATGGGGAAATCCATCGGCCGACTTTTTCTATCGAGCTTACCAGCTTCTGGTCTCGGATCTGGATCGGGTTAATGGGGAAGGGATGGAATATTTCAAAGAGCAATTGACCTTTAAGAATCGTCGGGATTACCGGGCGGAAACGGTTCTGTCCTTATTCGATCGCTGGGGAGTGATTGAAGGGTCGATCGGCCGTAAAAATATACGGGTTATTTCCCATTTGCCCCAAAAACTGACCGATCAGAACTATTTAAACCGCAAGCTGAAAAATGAACAACAGAAACTCTACAAAATGCTTCAATATGCCAAACTATCCACGTGTCGGAAGGCTTTTATCCATGAATACTTCGGTCTACCCCATGCCGAGCGTTGCCATGCCTGCGATAATGACTTAAGCCAGAAGCGGGAAAGCTGATCCGTTTATTCACGGTATAAAATACGCCGTCTTACCTCATCGGCTTTTTCTTTACCTTTCAGATCGGCGATGAGGGCCAGACTGAATTCAATAGCCGTACCGACCCCGCGACTGGTCAAAATGTTTCCGTCCCGCACCACAGATTCTTCCAGATACCGGCTGTTTTTAAAGATCTCTCTTTCGGAAGGGTAGCTGGTCAGTTTCAATCCGTCGGCAATACCGGCTGTTGCAAAAACGGTCGGAGCGGCACAGATAGCGGCCAGTTTTTTCTCTGACCCGAAACGTTGCTTAACCCACTGCAATACATGGGAATCTTCCTTTAAATGGTTCGTACCGGGCTGCCCGCCGGGTAAAATGAGCCAATCAAAATCATTCGGATTAACATTCAGATAGTATACATCGGGTCGGATGGCTATATGATGCGAGCCGCCGACCCATTCCTTTTGCAGCCCTGCAACCGTTACCTCAATGTCGCCGCGACGTAGCAAATCGATAATGGTGACCGCTTCGATCTCTTCAAATCCGGGTGATAGTAAAACGAGCGCGCTGGACATAATACCCTCCTCATTAAAAACAAAGAATTGAATTTATGTGTGAAACAACTCAAACTCTGTGCTAAAAACGTAGTTTTAAAAGGCTAAAATGATACTCTGCCTTATTTTCATTTGTCATTCCTTCATGGCTGAGATTACTTAACCGTGAATTTAAGAGAAAGCATTTATGGATACAAACGAGGTTATTAAAAGCAGAAAGCGAATGATCGTCAGATATATGGTTTTCGCAGGCTGAATTGCTTAAAAAGCCCTAAATGTGTATTTTGCTTTTGTCCGTCAGATGACGGGTTAATTGAAATCAGAGGAATCCATGGTTAAAGCGTTTTTTATTTCCGATCTGCATATCGATACGGTTTTGGATGCCCGTGAAATCGAAAAACAGGATCATATTTTACGGTTTTTAAAAGATATTTCTCGGCAGGCAACACACCTTTTTATTGTAGGGGATCTGTTCGATTTCTGGTTTGAATATAAAACGGTTATTCCCCGGGTCTATTTTCGCTTCCTGATCGCTTTAAAAGAGATGCGCGAAGCGGGAACGAACATTGTCTATCTGGCCGGAAACCACGATTTTGCTTTGGGGACATTCTTTCCCCGGGAGTTGGATATCCCTGTCTATCTGGATGACTATACCTGTACGCTGGAAGGAAAGAAATTTTATCTGTTTCATGGGGACGGACTGGCCCGCAAGGATTCCGGTTATCGGTTTTTAAAGCGGATTTTACGTAATCGTTTTAATCAAAGATTATTTGGCTGGATCCATCCTGATGTGGGTTTTAAGCTGGCTCGAATCATTTCCGGCTCCAGTAGAAAATATACGAATCAACTTAATTGGAAGCGCGATGAGCAGGATTATTTTGATTTTGCGCGGCAAAAGTTTAAGGAAGGATTCGATTATGTATTGATGGGGCACCGCCATAATCCCCTGGTACATGAAATAGACGGCCATAAGTATATCAACCTGGGAGACTGGATCGATAAATTTTCTTATGCCGTTTTTGATGGGAAAATGTTGCAATTGGAATATTACCCTTTAAAAGAAAAATAAGGCGGAGAGCCGCATGCAGTTCAAAAACTTCATTATGTTTTTAACGTTGGTTCCGATAGTCGCTCTATCCGGTAATCCTCCGCAAAAGGCAGTCTCAGTAAGATCTTTTTCCGTACCGGTCTCCCGTTGGCTGATGAGCTCGTCTCCTTTGCCCCTGATCAACGGCCGGATTAAAGGGGTGGAGGAGATAAAAGCTTCTTCACCGGATTTGATCTTCAAGGCAGAAACAGGACAGTATTTTTTCATCGTCCAACCCCATCGGAATAGGATTGATTATATTCTAACGGAGAAACGGGGAATTCGGCGGGCGTCAATTTATCTCTCCTGGAATATAGACCTTCCGGTTCCCAAACCTTTATTAAACAAGGTAGATCGGCAGATCTACCTCATAGATATCGGCGGAAAAATGACGGCTTATAATTTTAAGGGACAACGACTTTGGCAAAAATCGCTCGTTGAAGACTATATTTTTACCTATGAGAATACCTATTTTGCCGCTATGGCTCATAATAGGCTCATGGTTGTTCTATCTTATCCCCGTTCCGGCCGATTGGCAGGTTTTAAAACCATGTATGTAATCCTCAATAACAAAGGCCGAATTTTAAAACGGGTTCCATTGGCAGAAATGCAGGCGCTGCAGGCCGCCTTCAGTCCGGATGGGAAATATCTGGCATTGATGCTGCATAACGCAACCGTACCCGGTTTGGCCCCCCGATCAATGATCTTCGACAACATGGGCTCAAAGGTCTGGCAAAAAGATATTGGTTTTCGAAAAATTATCTTTTTAAATGATTCAAACTTTGTAGTTCAGCAAAAACAACAGGTTCTATCATTTAGTCTGCAAGCAGTCAAATCCCGCTGGGTTCAAAAAGTAGCGGATAAGAATTTCATTTTTGATGATATCATTTTTGACGGAGCAAAAACGATCGGCATCATTCAGGGGAAGGCCGGTTATAAATCCGGACGTCTCTTTTACACGAGGGCCCGGGTTTCTCTATTTCATAGTAAGGATGGAAATTTGCGGGATCAGATAGACCTCGGGGACCGGCGATATTTGCCGTCCGCCTTTCGATTCGCTGGAAATCACAGGGTGCTTGTAGGCTGTGAAACGGCACTGCTTTCCATCCAATACCAGGAAGAAAACAGTGATGAAAATTAAATTTGTCTTATCTGTTTTGTTTCTACTGATAGACCTCGGGCATGGGGCCTATCAGTGGCCGTTAAAGCCCTTTGACCGGCAACACGATGTCAGTGCTACTTTTTGCGAAAACCGTCCTTCCAGCGACGGCAGTAATCCCATCGATCATTTTCATAATGCCATTGATATTCCTTTGGCCGAAGGGGGAGAAGTTTATGCGATCGAATCCGGCTCGGTTGTCAGTATTACCCGTACCGGCTATTCGGCCTGGATTCGGGTGGGACGCTATAACTATCTGCATGTAACTCCGCTGGCCAGTCTCAGTGTAAATGATCATGTGGATAAGGGACAATTAGTCGGTCATACCAATTATGCCGGACATATTCATTTGATTGACGGCTATTATCCGGACTATATCAATCCTCTGCGCAAAGACGGCATCGCTCCCTTTGAGGACTCCTATCTGCCTACCGTAGGATATGTTCAGTTCTACAAAGATGGTACGACCACCCAATTTACAAATAATAAAGTCAGCGGTCTGGTGGACATAGTCTCCCGCTTGTATGATCGTACCGATAACGGGCCATTGGGCAGCAATAACGGAATCTATCTGGCAGGCTACCAGATTTATGATTCATCCGGGACGGAAGCACTTACTCAGCCGATTATTCCCTATCAATTTGATGTGCGACCAAGCAACGATTATATCCGGAATGTGTATTTCAAAGGAAGTGATCTTTCCACTTATATCTATATCCTTAGTAACAAGATAACCGGAAACAGTTACTGGGATACGCGCGATTACCCTCCCGGTCAATATCAGATTAAGGTTTTTACCGGGGATACGAGGGATAATCGGGATGAATATTGGCAAAAAGTTAAAGTGGTTAAACAGGATGTCAGTCCCCCGGCGAAGCCAAACGTTACATCGTTTACGGGTCAGGCCAACGGCGATTGGCGCCTGAGGTGGCTGCCCAACGATTCATCCGATGTGGCCGGTTATGAATTTTATTTTTCGCTTACCGGAACCAGTTTTAATCTACAAAACACAATATCAAATGCTTTATTACCCTCGGATACCAGTTATATCTGGAACAATTTCGGATACGATTATCCCTTGTATGTACGGCTCAGAGCTTACGATACGGCACCGATCACCAATTATTCGGCATTTTCCAATACCTATGTAATTAAGCTTTCACCGGATACGGCTTCCATTTTAATTGTAGACGGATTCTCCCGTTCCGATGGGTATTGGCAATCCGGGCGCCACGATTTTGTACGGTCTTATGCGGATATGCTTTTAAAGCATGATTTGGCCTTTAACAGCTGTTCGGTTGGCGGACTGATTGGCGGACAGGTTGATTTAAAAGATTATAAAACGGTATTTTATTTTACAGGAGATGATTCAACTCTGTCCCTTCAGGAAAGAGAGTTAATCCGGGAGTATCTGGATAGCGGCGGGCAGCTTTTTCTTTCCGGATCCAATATTGTTTCGGGAGCCATTCGTTGCGGTGATACCGCTTTTGTGAAGGAAGACCTTCATGTGATCCTTGTTAGTGATTCCGCAACTACGGCTGAAATTCAAACCGATTCCGAAACAGGCTCGGTTAGTCAGCCCTTTAACCATATGGCGGCAAATGATGTAATTACCTTCCTGGATCCGGCCCGGGATTTTATTGAATACGGAAACGGGTCGGTGGCTGCCATTCAATTCAGTGGCTATACGGATTCCTCTGCCCGCCCGGCTCAGCTTGTTTTTTGTGCCTTTCCCTTCGAGCTCATCGAACCGGCAGAGTCCCGCCAAATTCTATTTGATCAGGCTTTAACCTTCTTTGGGATTCCCGTGACCGCTATCGGAAGCGGGCCGGAAGTCATTATTCCAAAGGATCTCCGGCTGCTCATGAGTTATCCCAATCCCTTTGGCCCGGGCACTGCAGGAATACATTCCTCAATGACCCGTATTCGATACAGAATTCCAATCCCACCCGGCAAGTTGCTGAGGGTCGGTCTGGATATTTTTGACATTCGTGGAAAACATATTCGTTCCCTGATGGATCAAAAGCAATCGGCCGGACAGTATGAAATTGTATGGAACGGCCGAAATGGGCGAGGTCAACCTGTCAGTAGCGGCCTCTATTTTTGCCGCTTTACCTATGGTACGAAATCGGTATTTTTGAAATTGATACTTATGCGTTAAATATAATGGTGAACACCCGTCCCATAACTTTGCCAAATCGTGTGAATACCATTCCAGACACTTTATTCTTCCCGGTCGTGGGGCTGTAAAACAAGTAAAGAGTATTGGTCGGAAATATCCTTTTCTTGATGGGGCTCTACTGGGATTCTTGTGAAGTCGTATATTAAATAAAGACTGACAATATGATTTTATTGCTTCGTTTATTTGCATTTAATAATAAAAGTATCCGAAGGATACTAATGTAAGTAGCCACAGGCAAAGCCTGTGGTAAAGCGGTAAAAGCGAGCGTGACGCTGAAGGCGTCAAATGTGTAGCTAATAATAGCATTATAACGAAATAGGAGACCATATACATTGAAAGGCTTGATTTATTTTACCGCTTTGCGGTAACCCTATTCGGTTGCATCTTGCCCACAGGTTTCGCTCAGGCCCGGCGGCTGACGGGTGTGGCTACTCATATTACATCACTTCGTGATGATTTAAAGATAGGATATGAAGTAAATTTAATTTTTTAGAAAAATGATTTAAGGATGACATTTTTGCGGCGTTTAACCATAAAAAACCAGTAGAGCCTCTTGATGGAACAGTAGGATTATCCGGTAAAATAAAGGCCGATTTGTTAAGCTCTACTTCCCTAATTTAATCGGAAGTAAATAAAAAAGGCGTTCACCAAAGCCGGGAACGCCTTTTCGGATAAAATAAAAAGAATTATTTCATCAAAGTCATACGCTTGACCAATTTATAGTTTCCGTATTTAAGCTCGTAGATATACATTCCGGAAGCAACTTTGGCACCGGCCTCGTTGGTTCCGTCCCACTGAGCGACGTGATTTCCGGCTTGCAATTCCTGATTATTAACAAGCGTTCTGATTTTTTGTCCCAGAGCATTGTAGATCGTTAAGCTTACCTGTTTCCTGATGGGCAGGAAAAATTCGATATTGGTCGTTGGATTGAAAGGATTCGGATAGTTTTGTTTTAAAACATATTGATCCGGAGTGATCACTTTCCATTCACTTATACCGGTAGTCTGGCCGAATTCAATAACCCGGAACCAATTTTGAGGAATAGAATCCACCAAACCAACCCAGGCGGCTACCACTTCACGATTCCCGTCGCCATCCAGATCATTATTGGGAGAAGGAACGCTGACGTACCAGGAAGCACCTACCGAATCGTCATAGATCACGGTACGGGTGTAGCTGGTAGTATCAGTCAAGGGCCCGCTCTGATATTCATAATCGATCACCCCTTCGGAGGTACCGCCGCTGTATAAATCCATCCCGTCGGAGCCGGTGCCATGATCCTGATCGCCCAGGCTCATGGTAGTAAAAGCGCCTAAATTGAAAGGAGCCGGTTGAACCAGCAAAGAGTCATCCACCGAGCCGGTGGGCGCCGTGACCATGAACGTCATACCGGTATAAGTGGACTCTACAAACAGCTCATTGGAACCGTCGTTGTTCATATCGCCCGTAACCAATCCCTTAATAATGTAAGAGTCGCGGATCGTGTCTATTTGAGAAATATAATTGGCAAAATGGTAAGAATCCGGGCCGTCGGATTCGATCACAGCCAGACTGAGCTTATCATAGACGCCAACCCAGCATTCGGGATGTCCGTCATTATCGATATCTCCGTAAAAAGCACCGGTTAAGCTGCCTCCTACACCCATATCCTCACGGGTGGCTTTAAATTCCCTGTTCCAGGTATAAAAACCGCTGCTGAATTCTCCGGTAACAGACCAAATACTGATCGCACGAGAGGGTTTATAAGCAGCACCCCCCCAGTTGGCAAAAGCGACTTCATCTGTACCGTCTGCATCAAAGTCAGCCACAGCCATATCTTCGGTTTTATAATAACCGGAGTCATAGGCAGCGAAATAAAGCCAGGAGACTTGCTGAAAACCGTTGTCGTTAACTCCGTCCCATTCATAGACATATAAGCCGGCGATGGAGTCATTAGCCGCAGTGGAACCGACATATACGACCAGATCGGTTTTGTCATTATCATCCAGTTTCCCGGCAGCAAGAGAACGAACCGGCGAGCCATAGCTGGACCCGTAATTTTGTGATTCCCAAACCTGTTCCAGCGTATTGTCACCCTGAACTTCATAGATAATAACATGACCTCCATTGCCGTATTGGGTCACGATAATTTCCGGTTTACCATCCTGATCCAGATCAGTGCCGGAAAGGATATGACGGGAAAATTGATTCATGGAATCAACCGAAGAACTGGTATTGCCGGCCACCATGGCAAAGGTTGTGTTATTGCCATCCTGGGCGAAAACCAATCCCATGAACAGAACTAAAAAACCTAAAATTGGTAACAAAGACTTTAGTCTCATAGAGCATCCTCCTTAAAATTTTATAAAAGATTCGGTTAATTATGACTCCTAAGATAATATATTAAAAGGAAAAATTCCAAAAAAAATTGAAACGACAGCAACGGAATAGATTATAAATAGTCCGCTTTTCTCTCCCAAAAAATAAATCGATGCGGAAAATCAACATACTTTTTTATTTTAGCCTAATCTTTTGGGAGTTAACAGAAAACGGACAAAAAATATTTTTCAATTGACTTTGAATTTTTTATATTTAAAAATCTTATTAGTAAAGAAAGTGGACAAACTTAAATTCGTTAAACATATAAAAGGATGAAGCGGATGAAGGTGTCTTTTTATGCGAAGTTATTGGCTATAGGGCTTGTTTTTTTGACTACCTTTGTGTATGCCGGAAACACCGGTAAAATATACGGAACGGTTATAGATAAGAACAGCAATGAGCCACTGGTCGGTGTAAACATTATATTGAAAAATACATATATGGGTGCCTCCACCGACGAAAACGGGGAATTTTTTATCCTCAATATTCCTCCCGGTACCTATACAGTTGAATGTTCCTATGTGGGTTACCAAACGGTCATCATGAAAGATGTACAAATTTTTTCCGATCAAACCACCTCGCTTAATTTTCAATTAGTAGAACAGACTATGGAACTTGGTGAGCAGATAGAGGTGGTTGCCACCCGTCCTTTGGTGCAAAAAGATCTGACCGCTTCAAAAAAAGTAACCACCAGTGAAGAAATCAAAGCCCTACCGGTAGAAACATACGCGGGTATTATGTTAACTCAGGCCGGTGTTACCCAGGGTGCCAACGGAGCTCTGCATATCCGCGGCGGTCGTTCCACGGAAATCGCTTATTTGGTGGATGGCATCTCGGTTTCGAATCCTTACAACACGAATGGCCTGGCTACCAGTGTGGCTACCAATGCCATCCAGGAAATGACGGTGGTAAGTGGTGCCTTTAACGCAGAGTATGGAAATGCTATGAGCGGTGTGGTTAATTTTACTACTAAGGACGGCACGCCTAATTTTCATCCCTATATTAGTTTTTACAGCGGGGACTATGTCAGTTCGCATAAAGATATTTTTACGCATATCGATTACATCAGTCCGACTACCAAATATAATATTGAGGGGACTCTGTCAGGCCCTTTGTCTTTTCTGGGCTTAAATCGGCAGGAAAATACATTTTTCTTATCGGCACGTTACCATAAATCCGAGGGGTATCTTTATGGCATCCGCGAACATTTGACAACCGATTCATCAAATTTTGATTTAAAACCCCATATAACTCAATATAAAAATGACGAAGATAAATTGGTAACTCAGATCGATTATCTGGATGAGTGGTATATCGAACAGAACGGAGACCATACATTTGTACCGATGAACCCCAGCCGGGGTTTAAATCTGTTGGGTAAGATGAAGTTTCAGTTAGGATCAAGCACCTCCTTGCGTATCCAAACTCTTTTTCAAAATGGCTGGTATAAAACTTATAATCATGCTTATAAATATGATCCGGACGGTATTTATCAGAATTTTTCAAACAGTTTCAGCCATTCATTTAAACTGACCCATACCCTGTCTCCAAGAACATTTTTTCAGTTGAGAGGGGCTTATAATACCCGGAATTATGAGCAATATGTGTTTAAAAACTACAATGACCCCCGCTATGCGCCTTCCAATAAAATCAAAGGGAGTCCGGGAGGCGTGACGTTTGTATTCGGAGGGCAACGAAACGGACATGATTATCAGAAATCGAAAACCTTCCAGGGTAAATTTGATATGACCAGTCAGATGAATACCCGCAATCTGGTTAAAGTTGGGGTTGAGGGACGCCTTAATATACTGGATCGTGAATACTATACGGTGGGCTATGACCGCAATACTTATAAAGTACCGACCAAAGTTTACGGCGGCATTTACACCCGGTATCCGCGTCAGATATCCGCCTATGCCCAGGATAAATTTGAATACAAAGATGTTATCATAAACGCCGGGGTTCGTTATGATTATTTTTATTCCGATGCCGAGTATGCGGTAAATGAACTACAACCGGACGGAAAACGGGCCAAAGCAAAACCGAAAAATATGGTGGCCCCGCGTTTGGGTATATCCTTCCCTATTACTGAAAAAGGCATCATACATCTCTCTTACGGCCATTTTTATCAGATGCCCCCTCTTTCCAGCTTATATACCAATCCGGAGTTTCTGCTGCCGGCAAATGGTACACCGCGTTTCGGGAATGCCAACTTAAATCCCGAAAAAACCATCAGTTACGAAATCGGTCTTCAGCAGCAATTCGGGGGAATGTTCGCCCTGGATGTAACCGGTTTCTATAAAGATATCCGTGATTTGTTAGCCTGGCAAACCATCACCTTCACCCGCCTGGACGGAGACCGCCAGAATTACCGTGTGCGTCGCAATCAGGATTATGCAAACATTAAAGGGATTACTTTGTCTTTAGAAAAGCGAATGCAATCGAATAGCCCGGTATCGGCCAAAATCGATTATACTTTTCAGGTAGCCGAAGGGAATGATAATAATCCCTCTGCTTTTTACTACAATGCTCTTTCCGGACTGGAAACCATCAAAAGAATCATTCCTCTGGATTGGGATCAAACGCATAACCTCTATGCCTCCATCACCATTGCTCCCTCAGATGGTCTGGTCATCAGCATGATAGGGAAATTATCTTCGGGATATCCTTATACGCCGCGCCTGTTTGAAACAAACTACGATGCGGAACCGAATCAGGATCGCAAGCCCTGGCAGAAGAATTTAGATGCCAAAGTATCGTACCGTTTTCCGGTGGGAAAGTTTAAATTCATGCTATTTGCCAAGATTTATAATCTGTTTGACACTTTGAATGAACGTTATGTGTTCGACGATACGGGTCGCGCTACTTACACCTTTGCCACACGCAGTATTGATGAACCTGAGCGTTTTAAAAAACATTATGGAGAGCCCGGGGTACATACTTATGACGAATATAACATCCGTCCGAACTATTATCGTGCTCCCAGGGAAATCCGCTTAGGACTAAGTATCGAAATGTAATGATCTCATTATCAGGAGAATAAATACAAATGAACAAAATTGTGAAGCTCATCATTTTTTTATTTCCATTCCTGCTTTTTGCCCAGGATAATCTGGATAGCTTATATCGCTGGGGTATTCAAAAAGACTGGTCTGTGGAACAGATTGATGCTTATAAACAGTGGGAAGCGACTCATTTTAAAAAACCTTCGGCCGGAGCTGTTCGCCAGAATGCGATCATGAACGGTAATAAGATAACCACCGAGATATGGAATTTCGGTTCTATTTCCGCTCCCGGAAACCACATCACGGATATAGTTTGGGAAGGTTTGGGTTACGGCTATGAATTCGGACCTTTTGTAGGTGCCGAAGTACCGGTGCCCAAAGGTAGCCATCCCGATGTCCAGATGAAACGAGATGCCAACGGCAATGTGGTTACCGATGCCAACGGAGATACGGTGTGGGTGGCTCACATCATTTCCGACGGTTTAAAATCAAACGGCGGCGAAGTCTCTCCGGACGGATTGGTACGCTGGGGCTGGGAGCCCTTATTACGCAGTGACGACGGTCTGAATGACTTTATGAACCCTCAGTCCGCCCATATCCCTACCAGTGATGACCGCGATCGTGACGGGGATGGTAAACCGGATAGCTGGCCGGATAGCTGGTATAATGCCAATATAAGATCTTATGTCTGGCCCGGTGCCCTGGGACAGGGAGCCACCAATGCCGATAAAGAAGCCTTTTTTGTGATGGATGACCGGGATAATAAAGAATTTCAATACTATCCCTATCCGGATGATTCGGCACGGCAGGGATTGGGACTGGAAGTGGAGGCCCGAATCTACCAATGGTCCAATGTGGAAGCCGAAGATGCCATTTTTCTGATTTATAAAATTAAAAACAAAGGTTACTATGCTCTGGATAAGGCGATTTTCGGCATGTGGGGCGATCCTCATATCGGCGGGCCGGATGACTGGCGGGATGATTGGGCTAATTTTGATAAGAAACTGGAAATGACCTTTGCCTGGGATAACGACGGGAAGAGCGTTGATAATCCTAATATCGTTCCCGGATATTTGGGCTATAAATTTCTGGAGAGTCCCGGGAACTCTACCGATGGAATCGATAATGATGATGACGGTATGATCGATGAAAGCTGGACCGACGGCATCGATAACGATCATGACTGGGATCCCGAAACGGATGATGTGGGGGTCGACGGTATTCCCAATACCGGCGACAAAGGTGAAAAGGACGGTCTGCCCACGGCCGGTGATCCCTTTGATATTACTAAACCCGGTGAGCCGAATTTTGAATTTACGGATATCGATGAATCCGATATGATCGGTCTGACCAGTTTTTCCCAACCGGAGTTTAGCGGGTTGCATATTAGCGACGATGAAATGATGTGGCGCGATCATATCCAACCGGGCCATTTCGATACGACTCAGGTCCAGGGAGATTATGTATTTTTATACGGATCCGGCATCTTTACGCTGAGTTCGGTGCACTCCGTAACCGAAAGTGAATTGAGCAATGCCATCAAACGTTTTTCGATTGCCCTTATCCTTGGCGAGGATAAAGATGACCTTGTCTTGAATGCAAAAACCGTACAGCGTATTTATAATTCAGGATACCAATTTGCCAAACCACCGGCCAAACCGCACCTGACTGCCATACCCGGAGATAAAAAAGTGACCCTTTACTGGGATGATGGGGCTGAAAAGTCCGTGGATCCGATTTCCAAGGAAGAAGATTTTGAAGGATATATCATCTATCGAAGCCTCGATCCGGGATTTCTGGATCAACAAACCATTACGGATATGAATGGCAATAAATTTTTATTCGAACCGTTGCGAACCAGTTCCGGAGGCCGGGCTCAATTCGACCTGGAAAACGGTATAGTGGGAGCCAGCAAAGTCCTCTATCAGGGTAGAGGCATGTCATTTTATTTAGGCGACGACACGGGCCTACGTCATGTTTTCGTAGATTCCAATAATGTGATTAACGGACAAACCTATTTTTATGCGGTAGTGTCCTATGATCATGGTAGCGATTCTCTTGGTATCCCCCCCTCCGAATGTTCAAAGATCATTACCTACGATCCGACGACCAACGAATATACTTTTGATGTGAATACGGCAAAAGTCGTACCCCGAACCAGAGCAGCAGGGTATGTGCCCCCCGCTTTAAAGGATGCCGATATGAATAATGGTGTCAAGCGTATTTCAGGATATTCTACGGGCAATATTCAGGTAAATATTCTGGACGAACGTAAGGTTAAGGCCGATAATACTTACCATATTGTTTTTTCGGATACTGCGGGTACCGAATATTCGGTGGAAGATATGCAGGAACAGCACGAAGTATTTACCTCCTTTTATGATAACTTTATTGAATTGTCGCACCAGCATTTAATTGACAGTAGTGTGGTTATAACGGATATGAGCGGTTCAACGGTATTTACGGCAGGCACGGACTACGAACTGGACCCTGTTTTGGGAGCCATAAAAGTATTTGATCCCACGCTGGTTTCGGGAGCCCGGATGGAAGACAATACCGATTATAGAATAAGTTTTAAATACTATCCGGTTTATCGAAGCAAGGCTCTGCATGGAGAGCTAACCAATCCGATCTTTGACGGATTGCGTCTATCCGTGACGGAAGCTTCCTTCAAATTAAATAAAAAGCTAACCGGTTGGAGTACCTCAAGCCACACGAACCTTGATTATTTTGTGTTGAATAAAAAACGAGATTTAAAAGATTATGAATTTACATTCAGTTCCTCAATCGTGGATACCAGTATTAACGGTGTCTTAACCAATTTTACCATAACGGATGTAATGGCCAATAAAAAAGCCGAATACTACGTTTTCGATGTAAAACACGATACGATTCCCAAAGATAATATTTGGGAACCGGATGAAAAGATCTGGCTTTTCAGCGGAGGCACAACCATTAATGATGTAGCCTGGGAGGTCTATTTCCCGATTCCGGATTCGAATTATGTACCGCCAACGGACGGAGATGTGTTTTACCTGGCCACAGATAAACCCTTTGCCTCCGGTGATGTTTTTTCCTTTACGACCATTGCGGCAAAGGTCGATTTGCAAAAAGCTAAATCCAGCCTGGATAAAATCCGGGTAGTACCCAATCCCTATGTGGCCACAAACGTAATTGAACCCAGTAACAAAGTTTCCCGTACGCAGCGTGGATATAGGCGTCTCTATTTTGACAATCTCCCGGCCCAATGTACCATTCGCATCTATACGCAGGCCGGTGAATTGGTAAAAGTCCTCGAGCACAATACAACGATCGATGATGGTAAGGAATTCTGGGATCTTCTGACCAGGGATAATATGGAAGTGGCCTACGGACTTTATTTTTTCCATGTGGATGCTCCGGGAATTGGACAAAAAGTGGGGAAATTTGTGATCATAAAATAAAAATAGATATATAAGGTGGAGCTTTAATGAAGGGTAAATTCATACTTTTTGTAACATTGCTTATGCTATTCGGTCAAACAGGGCTGCATGCTCAACGTTTGTCGTCTGCATCGATATCAAAAACGGGTACGACCGTAGCTCAATTTTTGAAAATTGGCGTTAGTGCCCGTTCCATCGGTATGGGCGGTGCTTTTGTGGCTATTGCCAATGACGCCAGCGCCATTTATTTGAATCCGGCCGGTTTGGCCCGTATTAACGGTTACGAAGCTCAATTCACCCACACCAACTGGATTGCAGGCACCAACTACGATTTCGGCGCTCTGTCCCTTGATTTATACGATATGGGTACCCTGGCTTTCATGGTTTCTTCATTCTCCTCCGGGGAGATGGATGTGACTACCGTGGAACAGCCGGAAGGGACGGGCGAACGTTTTTCCACACAGGATTTCGCATTAGGTCTGGCTTATGCCCGAAAATTAACTACCAATTTTTCTATGGGATTCACAGCCAAGTATATCCATCAAAGATTGTGGCATATGGCCTCCGGTACAATGGCCTTTGATGTGGGTTTATTGTATAAGACCCCTTTTTGGGGAATTAATTTTGGGGCCAGTATCCGAAATTTTGGTTCAAAACTGCGCTTAGACGGACGGGATGCAAAATTTGCCATGGATCCGGATAACCAGAATACGGGCAATGTTTTTGTTGTGAACTCCGAATACGAAATGCAATACTATCCATTGCCGCTCTACTTTCAGGTAGGTCTGGCTAAAGATTTGGTCCATAGTGAAAATAATCGTTTCACTGTGGCCGTGGATGCGATTACTCCCAATGATAATTACGAAGCGGTCAATACCGGCATGGAATACGGATGGAAAGAAATGGTCTTTTTGCGGGCAGGTTATAAGTCCCTGTTTCAAACCGATTCGGAAGAAGGATTTACGGCAGGATTCGGCCTGAAAATCAGATTAATGGGAACGACCAAATTATTATTGGATTATGCCTATGCCAGTATGGGACGTTTACAGAAATCCGAACGTTTCTCTTTGAGTATTCAATTTTAAATTATGTGCTTAAAAAGCAAGCAAAAGACGATGAAAAGATTTAATAAAGTATGGCCCTTGTTGGTCATACTTTTTTTTATATACAGCTGTCGATCCAAACATTCGAAGCCATTAGTCGGAAGGGTAGGAGATAAAAATATTACACTGGCAGAGTTCAGCGACATCTACCGGTTTAATCCCAATCTGGCTCAAATTAAAAATTCGAAATCTGCAAAGAAATTATTGTTAAATGCCCTTATCGTGGAAAAGCTTCTGGCCGCTATGGCCGAGAGAAGCGGCATGATGAACCGGCCCATGCTTAAAGCCTATAAGAATGAATTCAAAAGAGAAGCCCTAATCGAAAAGTTCTGGCAGAATTCGATTTTTAGCCAAATCAGGATCACTAAAAAGGAACTGAGAATAGCTTACCGGGCCTCTAAAGAAAAGCGGGTTGTGCGATTCCTGTCTTTTGCCGATTCGGCACAGGCCTGGCAGGTTTTTCATCAACTGAAAAAGGGTACAAATTTTGGCATTTTAAAGGATGCAGGAATCGATACGATCACTTTCGAATCTCGTTTGCCGGCCATTCGAAGCCAGGTTTTTAAGATGAGATTGAATCAGATAAGCCCCCCTGTTTTGGAGGGGGGACATTATTTTATCTTAAAACTGGTCGATACTGTAGAAAATATATTCCGATCGAAAGCGGACTTGGATCAACATCGGCACAAGCTGGAAAAAATACTGCGCTTGAGAAAAAGTTATAAGGTATACCGGGCTTACCTCCATCGCCATTTTAAAGAGGCTCCGTATTCGATTAATAAAACTCTATTTAAAAGGCTGGTTCAACTTCTGGACGGACAGATTTTTAGAAAAAATAAAATCTATAAGGACTTTTTTAGAGCAGATCTGGAAAAAAACAGCGCTTTGGGAGCTATATGGCAGAAGCCGATTGTACACTTTAAAAACGGAAAGCAATGGACTGTTAAGGAATTGTTACGCCGCATCGAAATAGCACCCTATCCTATTGATTTTAAAAAGCGGGGCCGTTTCAGGATGAGCATGATAGCGGCTGTTAAGCATATACTCGATGATGAACTAATAGCAGGTGAAGCGCAGCGGCTTGGTCTGGATAAAACTGATTATGTCCAAGCCCAACAACAAATGTGGATGGATTATATCCTGTCAGAAATGGAAAAAACGTGCATTTGGCAGGGGGAAACAAATCCGGAGAAACGCCAAAAATTATTGTTGAAGGAAATGGCTCCGGAAATAAAAAAAGCTAAAGTTTATATAAATTACGCTCTTTTGGATACTTTATCTTTATCCCGAACCGATATGTTCGTTTATAAAACTAATTTCCCGGAACGCTATATTGCCCCGGCTTTAAAGCCGGTCCTTTTGCCCGACAGCCTTCTTAAAAAATAAAAAAGGGTACCTGTCAACAGGTACCCTTAATCACAAGAAATAGGATTTTTATCGTAAGAGTTGCATCTTTTTACTTATGGAAATCCCATTCGTAACCAATTTGTAAATATACATGCCGCTGGCTACCGCTTGTCCTGCATTGTTTAAGCCGTTCCAGGTTACGGTATGAAGGCCGGCTGCCATATTACCGTTAACCAGGGTTCTTACTTTATTGCCGAGAATATCATAAACGATCAGCTGAACCTGTCCGGCTTTTTGTAGATTAAAGGGTATGGTCGTTGTAGGATTGAAAGGATTCGGGTAATTCTGATCAAGCTGGTAACCGCTGGCCAGAAATCCTCTTTGGTCGCCGATGGCTGTTCCTACCATATCCACGACAACGATCGGGCCGGTCGTGTCCGGAACAAACAGACTGCCGCCGAAAGGAGTACTGGATGTATACAGAATTTCAAGAGCGGGATCGCTATCAATATTTCCCACATTAACGATATTCCAAATTCCACCTAAAGAATCGAAGGCAGAATCAACTACAGTAAGGGTATAATTGGCCGGATCGGTAATATCTCCGCCGCGATAAGAAGCCAGGAATATACGGCCGTTTTTAGTGCCACCTCTGGAGCCGAAAACATAATCCAGATAACCGTCACCATCCACATCACCTACGGCGCTTCCCCAGGCACCGCGGCTTTCCCAGTAGCTGGAGATATTCATCAGCATGGTGGATTTCAGACTGTCACCGGATTCCTGTAACAGTATAAGTCCTTTTTGAGTATCGTCACCCCAATCATAGGTAACCATAAGAATTTCCTGTGTTTGGTCCTTATCCAGATCAACCGCGCGGGCCGATTGGTTGGGAGAACCGCCAGGAAGCGGAGGTAGAGCCGTATAATTCCAGGCAGAACCATCCCAGGATAATTTGGAAATTTCGCCTTCGTCAAATGCGTAAAAATTGTTTCCGATAACAGCAACATCCCATTTATTCTGAATATTTGATCCCAGAGAAAAATCTTTACCACTCATCTCCAGAGTCCAGGTTTCGGAGCCGTCCCCATTATCAGGGATGTTATCAACAGACATAACACCGAAGTAATAACCACTTCCGGAACCACCTTTTCGATCTGCAAAGATGATTTCCGGTGTACCGTCATCGTCTATATCGGCGATCTGCCAATCCATAGGACGAAGATTTATATTATCTTCGGAAACGATCGTCCATTTGGAATTCGGCAAATAGTTTAGTTTTTCACCATATTCGTTGGTATCGGTTGTGGCGATGCCGAATGTTTTTCCACCATCTTGTGATTCATACACAAACACCCGCGGAGGATTTGCACCGGCATTGCCGTTATTGATAACAGCCCAGGTCAGCTCGGGTTTACCGTCTTTATCCAAATCGGTAACAGCCAGTTGCGGCCAGGTATTCTGAGCAATAATTGGGGCAACTGCATTCCAAACTACCTTCCAGACACCATCTTGTAATTCCAGCTTATAAATTCTGGGAATAAGTTCATAATCACCTTCTGTGTCATTCCAATTGTCGTTAACGAGATAAATTTCAGGGTTGCCGTTGCCATCCAGATCAACACCGGAAATCATAGCCCCCGAACCGCCATTATTATGCTCCGTATCCGGTACCGGAATGGTACTGATCCTCGACCAGTTGGATGCGTATGCGGTAAAAGAAATAATTAATAAAATTGCAAATGTACTAAGTAATTTCTTAGTCATGTTACCTCCTCATTTCAAATAGATAGTGGTTCCCACAAAAAATTGTGAATAATCCGTACCGATATGTTGGAATGAATGCTTTTTGGCAGGATTATTCATCAATATCTTGCGTAGGTTAATAAAGGTTTGTTCGTTTTTTAAGCCACCTCCTTTCTTTGTTAGCACCTTTTACAAAAAAAGATGATTGAAATATAGTATATCTTAAACATTTTAAAAAATTTTAAAATGAAAACCCTACCGACAAACGATGAATGGCGGGTAAAACTCCTTCATCACTGTATGAATAATCGATCATTGCACTTAAATTATTGCTCATGCTATATCTAACACCCGTACCTAAAGCAATTCCACCCTCATCGGCTCTGAACTTATATCCGGCTCTCAGAAAGAACATCTGTTTAAACCCGTATTCAATCCCCCAATTGTATTGTTCCAGATTATTGTTGGGATGAACCATATCGGCAGCAGTAATGATTTTATGTATACCTTTTTGCCAAATATCCATAGAAAGCCCCACCCGAAAGTTAATAGGCAGAGAGTAATGTTCAAAATTTTTCTGTTGTCCTTTGGCAAGTTCAGGGTCACTGTAATCGAAGTAAGTTCCGCTAAACTGGATATCCTGTCCGAAATGCAAAATAGACATACCGAGCATAAGGCCGTGGAATCCAGTGCGATAGAGGGTTCCCAGATCAAGGGCCCAACTGGTATATCCGTAATCCATATATCCTTCATGCACCATTTTTACAGTGCCTCCCACGGACAACCGATCTGTCAGGAAGCGGGAGTAGCTGATTCCAAACGAATAATTACTAATTGCAAAAGTTTGTCCGGATTCTCCTTCCGGGTCATCTACCGTGGTAACGACCATATTCCCGGTGTTAATGAAAACGCTGCTTACGGCAACAGTTCCCACATTACCCAGGTTCCAGGCCAAGGAGACACCGCCTACGGAAATATCGGCGGGCCATTTGTTGTAAGCTAAGAAGAAATTTCGATTCTTAACGTTTACTAAACCGGCCGGATTCCAAAAGGCAGCACCGGCGTCATCAGATAAGGTGGTATATGCTTCGCCCATAGCAGTTCCGCGGGCACCCATACCAATCTCGAGAAATTGAGCCACCGCTGTCCCTACCGGAGCAAATTCCTGGGCCTGACTTTTCAAATTAAAAATGAAAACGACGGCCAGAAGAGAAAGAAATATTTTTTGTAACATATATATAGCCCTCTGGTTATGGTTATCGAATGATGACAAATTTACCGACTTTCTTCCCTGCAGTCGGAGAATCCACTACATAAATATAAACCCCTGGCGCAGCATCCTGATTATTGCGTGTGATTAAATTCCATTCGGCCACACTTTTATTCACCGGAGCCTGAAAATCGGAAGAAACCCGGGCTATGTCACCGGATTTCACTTCTGCGACAAAATCCAAATCCAAAGTAAAGATTTTAACGGTTGCATCCGGAGGCAGATGGGTAAATTGCAGACGATGCTCCCAGGGATCGGAATCACCGGGTCTGGGATTATTCCATCGTGCACTACCTATATATGGATTTGGGACTACTTTTACATCATTCAAATTGGCAGCCGGTGGATTGGCCGGGATAATGGTTTGGATATTGCTAAGGATATTGCTTTCGGAGTAACCGAAAATCGGATCATCGGAAAGAGATTGTACGGAATAGTAATAATCAATCCCTTTGGTAATATCTTTATCTACGATTTCATACCAGGATGTATCGTCCGATGCAACGGGAGGCGGCCAGGTAGTACTGTCCGTTTCAAAGACTCCCATCAGTTTCCAATCGAATTCATTGCTCGAAGTACGTCCTGCGCTTTTCCAAACTTTGTAACCCAGAAAAGAGGAAGAAGCTTCAGGCGTTTTATCCCAGCGGATGCGCAAACCTTTCGTAATGCCATGCTCTGCAAAATCTTCAATATCCAGTTGTGGAGCGGGAGCCGCTGTTGAAGTCAGTTGATAGTCATTGTCGACCATCATCTGGGCTACTTTCATTATTTTAGTCAACTCCATAAGGCTGTATACTCCGGCGCGGGCTGTATCGGCACCGACTCCCAGGGCCAGGGTGACCACTACCGAGTCTCCGGCTTTCAAGGTATCGAGCGGGCCCAGGGTTAGCACGGCCCGGTAGTCATTTGGAAAAGGTGCGCCGGTAGAAGGATTAATAACCACTCCGGATGGCCCCTGAGATTCAAACTCTTTGACTTTCATAAAACGCTCGTATGCTTCTTTGTCTGTCTTCGGGTCATTATAGATATGATTCGTGTGAAAAGCGTGCGGTTTCAAAGAAGAGGGTTGGGTCTTTAAAATACGGATGCCGAGAAAACCGGGTGAAATAAAACCGCCGTTAATGCTGGGATTAAAAGAATCGTCAAGAACGGTGGTATCGTTAAGGGTATCCACATAGGCCGGGTAACTTGGATTATCGCCGTCCCACATAAAGAAAAGAGCACTATCCGGGGCACCTAAATGTTCTTCAATTTCACTTTCGGTGGAGCCGGTTACCTCTTTCCAGGCCGGATAAAGATCCAGTAATCCCCAGGAAGAATTAACGCCGGCCAGATCATCCTGATTGGAGAATTTATATTCTGCAGGCCAATCAGGTGGCTTGGATACGTCGCCGTCGAGACGGTATGTAAAATAAAATTCCGGAAGATCCCGGGGTGTGTCCGGATAGCCATCCCCATCGGTATCGATACCGACATTTTTAATGGTATATTCGTAAATTATAAAATCATCCCTGAAGCTTTCGCTCCAGCTATAAGTTCGTTCGGTAACCTGCAAACCCAACGGTACATGACCACCGGCCAGGGGTGCCATAACATCGTAATATTTGGTCCAGGTTTCTTCCCCGGCCCGGTCGCCGTTAAATAAAATATGTACGGAATCGATCGGGGCATATTCCTGATCTTCCGGCTCGGTTACACGCATTTCTCCGTCAACCCTTCCGGCCAGCCATAAAGAACCCCGGTACAGATAGGAATTCCCGGAACCTCCCGGCCAGTCACAGGAGGGGGTACGCCCCTGATAGGCATCGTCGCCGGTCTTCCCAAAATTAGTTACTCTGGACCAGAGCGTACCAATTTTATGGAATTTCCAATTATCGGGTACAATCGGTCCTTGATCCATAATGCCGGTGGTTTTATTGTTGATATGTGGCTTTTTATACAGATCAGCTCCATACAAACCGGTCATACTTACAAGGACAAATGTTAAAAACAGATAAAAGAATTTCTTTACTCTCATTAAAAGATCTCCTGAAAGGCTAATTTAAAAATTTAAACCCAGGCCGAAGCGAATCTGTCTCCCTGCGCTATAAGCCTGAGGGTTTCTATAATAATTCTGAGCTACATCCCGGCGGACAACGGAAGGATCGCCTTTGATGCTGGGATCGTTGGGATCGCCGCTATCATAATACAGACTGTTGCCGATGAAACGGATGTTTTTCTTGTCGAACAGATTAAAAATATCCATAAACAGGTTCAGTTTGTATCTGGAAAGAGTAAAGCTCCGCAAGAGCTTGATATCCGTAGTACTGGTCCATGGCATACGTTCATCGTTTATTTTCCTGGTTCCATAGGAACTATAGGGCAGGCCGCTTCCGTATTTGAACAGGATACTTGCCTTAAAGCCACCCAGAGGATGCACACCGGCTAATTGCGGGCCGAAGTCCTGTGGCGTACGCAATAAAATATTAGCGTTAACGGTATGGGTTTGATCAAAATTCAACAGATTCATTCGCTTTACGCTGGTGAAGGAACCCGAACCGCCGGTTGCATTGGAACTTCTCCCTTTGGCAATTGAAAACGTATAATTAATATTACCGCCGAAGAATTTACCGATCCGTTTCTCCAGTGTGAATTCCAGACCTTTGATGTTTCCATAATCGGCGTTGGTATAAACATTTAGTTCAAAATTTTGGATGGTACGGCCCACATATTTACGCCAGTTCAGCAAATTCGTAACGTCTTTATAGTAGCCGGTTACAGTGAAACGTATATCGGAAAAAAATTGTTGTTCAATACCTAATTCATAAGCTACTGTCTTTTCCGGAGCCAGGCTGGGATTACCGATAAAATTACCGACTTTGGTCAGTGATTGAATATAATGGTTCCGGAAAAGATAGTAACCGTCGGGCCTTTGAAAATAGTGTCCGTACGTGAAATGTAAAACGCTTCGCTCCGTAATCGGATGGGAAATACCGATTCTTGGACTGAGCTGATAAGTGGCTTTGGCTTTTTTAGGATTCAGGAAAACAGGCCGGCCATCGGGGCCGATTTGAGAATAGGGTGCACCGTAATCCCCGGGATAATAAACCGGTGATCCGAATCCATTGGGATCAAACATATCAAACCGCAGACCGACTAAAGCAATGATACCTTGAAACTCCAACTTATCTTGGACATAGGCACCCAGGTCAAAATAATTTTGTTTCCAGATATCTTTGCGGAAAGTACCGACCCCTAAAGTCCAGCTGATGTTTTGAACGTCGGATCTGTTTAAGTGGGCTTGTAGGCCACCCTTAATAAGGTGATTTCTGGTAACCTGAGAAACCATATCAAATTTTAGACTATGGGTCCAAGAACGTTCATCGAGATAGCCGGGATCATCTCCGCGTACCCACCAGTAATTTTGTTCCCGTTCGCGATAAATGGGATGAGGCCCGGGCTTGCTTAAATCCCATTGCAAATCTTCACTACGATTCCCATCATGGTCACGATCATCCACATCGACCGGAGCATAATGATAGTTGGATAAGAAAGTGCTTAACCGTATTTCGTAATAGGTGCGGCTACTTAAAGAATGCGTCCAATTCAGATAGGCTAAGTTGGTTTCTTTATGATTGTTCCATAAGTAATCTTCCATACCGGCCATATAAAAGGTTTTGGTTACATTAAAGGTATCACCCTGGGCAGTAACGGAATTAGGGGTATCATCGGTTTTGATTGTACCGTAAAGGCTCTTATCATCCACATATTTGTAGACCATTAAGGTATCTTTACTGGGGTCCAGCCCTTTGATATAGGTATCGGTTACATAACCTTTCCCCGGTCCGTAGCGGGAAGCGGGAAAATAAAAGTTATCCCAGTCGCTGCGGTTAAAGATTCCACCAATGGTTAATTTATGCTGCGGAGTAAAACGGTAAGAGAGTTTACCCTGATAGGCCTGGTCAAAAGAGTTCTCATTGA
Source organism: Calditrichia bacterium (assembly GCA_026983775.1). Lineage (GTDB taxonomy): Bacteria > Calditrichota > Calditrichia > Calditrichales > Calditrichaceae > JALSTK01. Next base: position 17,536 of record JALSTK010000062.1, on the reverse strand, counting down.
GATACAGGCCTTGTTTCCGGTCGGTTACTTCAGCGGATGCCGAGAAGCCGAGTTTTTTGAAAATGAGGGGCCCGCTGAGGTTTACTTCATAAATATTTTCTTGAGGCTGAAAACGATGGAAGGTGTAATTATTTTCCGTGAAGGACTCACTCGATCCGAATTTTGGTGTATTGGTAAAACGTAGCCGACCTCTGATTTTTGGTGTACCTTCTTTGAGAGCTAGATTCAATATGCCGGATTGTACATTACCGTATTCCGCACTGAATCCGCCGAGCGTCACTTCCATTTCTTCAATAGCATATTCCGGTACATCCCCGGTAAAACCGCCCATATTTCCTGCATAGGCTCCGGCAGGATCGCGAACAGCCACACCGTCAATCATTACCAGAACCTCGCCGGGACGTCCTCCCCGGAAATGAGAACCGACCACTCCCGCCTGGTTTTGGGCTATTTGCTGGAAACTGTTCACCGGTTGGATTTCAATTTGATCGGAATTAACAAAATGTCTGGTTGCTACGGCATCTTTGCGGATGATGGGACGCTTGGCAACAACGGTAATTTCATCTGAGGTTTCAAGAGTCGTCTCATGCATCATAATGTCGATTTTGGTGGTGATATCCACGGAAACCTGAACATCGGTAATTTGTACGGTTTGATATCCCACATACATCGCCTGTAATTTGTAGGAACCGGGCGGAATGTTTAAAATAACAAAATAGCCGTCGCCATCACTGGAAGCACCTAAATAGGTGCCCTCGATGACCACATTAACACCGGCTAAGGGTTCATGCGTTTTGGCATCAATAACCGTGCCGGCTATTTTACCGGTAACTCCGGCTATCAGCCAAGTACTGAAAACGAGAATGAAAATAATCGGTAAAAATTTTTTGGGCATACGGACCTCCCGCAAGTGGTATAATGGATAAAATTAAATCGACCGGTTGCATCATGTTTCAACATAGTAGTAGTCTTAGGGTAAATTTTAATTCAAGATAAAAAATATTTATTGTAAATACAAGTTTGTTCGGGAAGCGGACTTACTTATTTGATTTTATGTTGATTTTTTCATTTTTTTTCATTTTTTTGTTGAAATGTTTCATATAAGTTTTTATAATTCGTAATGTAATTGGCTCTTTAATTGAGTGAAGAGCCTCTTTTTAATTAAAGTTTGTTAACTTTGCGCACTAACTCGGGTTGTACTATACATTTTTTCTTCTAAATTTTTTTAAGGAGAGTATCAATGAGAATGGAAAAGCGCCTGCTTGTGTGGTTGATTTTTTTACCGCTTATCAACCTCTTTGCAGGTACAACCGGAAAAATTGCCGGGAGAATAACCGATGCTACTACCAAAGAACCGCTGGCCGGTGTAAATGTTTTTATCGAAGGCACTTATCTGGGGGCGGCCACGGACCCGGACGGTTATTATGTGATCCTTAATATTCCTCCGGGATCATATAAATTAACGGCAACCTTTGTCGGATATACTCCGCTGTCTGTAACGGATGTTCGCGTAAATATCGATCAGACCACCACGATTAATTTTAAGCTTAAAGAAGAAACGCTGCAAATGGGGCAGGAAATAACGGTCATTGCCAAACGGCCGATTGTAGAACGGGATGTAGCCGCCAGCCGGGCTAATTTAAATATAAAAGATGTGGAAAATCTTCCGGTGATTTCGGTGCCTAATGTGGTTGCCCTACAAGCAGGTGTGGAGGGAATGAGCATTCGTGGCGGCGGGTTGGATCAGGTGGCTTTTGTCGTGGACGGTTTAACTATGCGCGATGAACGAACCAATCAGCCTTATACCACGGTCAGCCTGACCTCGGTAGATGAGATTCAGATTCAGGCCGGTGGTTTTAGTGCCGAGTTTGGCAATATCCGGTCCGGTATTGTAAACGTGGTAACAAAAGAGGGTAGCAAAAACAAGTACAACTTTGCTTTTCTCGGAAGATACCGTGCCCCGGCTCCCAAACATTTTGGTATTTCTCCTAACAGTCCGAATGCGTATTGGATCCGCCCTTTTGTGGATGATGCTGTTTGCTGGGTTGGTACCAAAAACGGTGCGTGGGATAAACATATACAAGACCAGTATCCGGAGTTTAAAGGATGGAATCAGATTTCGCGGGAAACATTGCAGAATGATGATCCAAATGACGATTTAACCCCGCAGGCTGCCCAGCAGGTTTTTTTATGGCAGCATCGTCGTCAGCTCGATATTCAAAAACCGGATTATAGTATCGATGCCTCTTTTGGCGGTCCGGTACCTTTTATTTCTAAAGATCTGGGGAATCTACGATTTTTTACCTCTTATACACAAGATCAAAACGCTTATCTGATCCCCCTTTCCGAAGACGCGCACCGTAACTATAACTGGCAGCTTAAACTGACTTCGGACATGAAACTCCCGGGAATAAAAAACAGAGTTAAGGTGATGTTTTCTACTATGCTGGGCCGCACGACAGGGACGGATCGCAATAATAACGGCTATCCGGGAATGTTTAATTCCACCTGGCGTATTGCCAGTGCCTTAAGCAATGGCCCTAAATATATTGATGCCCGCATGTTCGGAACGGATTATTGGGGTCCCAGCCGGGTCGATTATACCAGCATCGGTATGAAATTTACGCATGCTTTTAGTGAAAAAGGATTTCATGAAGGAAGTATTCACTATTTCGAGTCGCGCTATAACACCAATCCGGCGGCTCGACGTGATACTTCAAGAATTTATAAATTCGGAAATAATTATTATGTAGATGAAGCACCTTTTGGATTTGAACCGGCTTCTGTCGCCGGCATCGACGGTATGCGTATGGGGGCCGGTATGAGCGACGCCAGAGACAGTAGTAAGGTGTCATATCTTAATTTGAAGTATGATTTTACCGATCAGTTCAATCGTTTTAATAACTTTAAAATGGGCGCTGAATTTAATTATTCATGGAGTAATGTGAACTATGCCCGTTTTGATGAATTCCTGCCGCGCTGGAATCGACAGGTTAAATGGAATCGAAATCCGGTCCGGGGAGCTATTTATGTCCAGGACAAATTGGAGTTTAAAGGCATGGTTGCTCAGGCCGGCTTACGACTGGATTATTCTCATGCCGGCGGTAAATGGTATGTGTATGACCCATACAACAAGGCCTTCAGCTCCGTGTATTCGAACGGTATAGATACCTTACTCCAAAAGAAACCTACCAAACATATTTTTACATTGAGTCCGCGACTGGCGATCTCTTTCCCGATTTCTGAAAATAGTAAGCTGTATTTTAATTACGGCCATTTTCGTCAGTTACCTATACCGGAAGATTTATATCTGCTCGGTAAATCCGGATTTAGCAATCAGGTTAATCGTATTGCCATGCCCAATAATCCTCTTCCCAAGACCATTGCCTATGAATTGGGATATGAACATAATCTGTTCGATCAGTACCTGTTGCGTGTGGCCGGTTATTATAAAGACATTTCGGAACAACCCAAATTAGTAAGATATGAAAATTTTGACGGTTCTGTTTCTTACCAACGAGCAGAGCCCAATTCTTACGAGGATATACGCGGCTTTGAAATCACACTTAGGAAAAACCGCGGTAGGTGGTTCCGGGGATTCGTAAATTATACGTATATGGTTTCTACTTATGGTTATTTTGGTTACGGCATCTATTATGAAAATCCTGCCCAGCAGCGGGATTATGAAAAAACCTCAACCTATTATTATCAGAATAAGCCCAAACCGCGACCCTATGCGCGCGCCAATCTGGATTTCTTCTCCCCCGAGGATTTTGGCCCTCATTTTTCAAGGTTTTATCCGTTGGGGAATTTACGGATTAACCTGCTGGCAAGTTGGAAAACCGGAAGATATGAAACCTGGGCCGGCGGAAGTTCCATCCCCGGACTTTTTGCCAATGTACAATGGCCGGATTACTGGAATGTCGACTTCCGTCTGAGTAAAAATTTTCAATTAGGCAAGAGTGCAAAAATCGAATTTTTTGTAGATCTGTATAATGCTTTTAATTTTAAACACATGACCAATTACGGTTTTATAGATTATAATGATCGTCGTTCGTATATGACTTCGTTACACTTGCCATCCAGTACAGAGGGTATTGATCAATTCGGCTACACAAATATTCCGGGTCACGATCGACCCGGCGATTATCGTAAGCCGGGTGTACCCTTTGTTCCGATCATTGCCAGGGATTCTTATCAGTCGGTGAGTAATCCCAATGATAATGATCTGTATTATTTTGCCAGTGCGGCAGAAGGCGTTCATGGCACGGGTTATTATCGTTATCATTCCCAAAGCGGTACCTGGACACCAGAGAGTAAAAGCACGGTTAATAAGATCCTGAAAGATAAATCTTATATCGATATGCCTAATCAAACGTATTTTACATTTTTGGATCCCCGTAATATTTTTTGGGGAATCAGAATTTCTTTTGATCTATAAAAAGGGGAAAAAGCTCTGATGAAAAAACTAAATTTTATTTTTATTCTGCTTATTTTATCACTTTTGTTTAGCTGTAAGGAACATAAAATTTTAAGTCCCGAACAGCGTATTACGCAAGTTGAAATTAATGTGCAGGGTCTCCATAATTTAGGCCCCGGATTCTGGTATGAGGCATGGCTTATCTATGATGAAGGCAAAAGTAGTGTTAAGAAAAGTGTTGGGATTTTTACCGTCGATGACAACGGAACCATGTCTAAATCCGCTTTCAATGTTAACCTGGGATACCTGCAACTGGCCAAGGGTTGTATCATTACCATAGAAAATGATGATGTACCGGGAATGCGTTTTAATACCCGGCAAATTACACAAGACAGTTCGGTTGTAGATACGATTTTTGCGCCCAGCGGTTATCAGATTTTAGCGGCAACGGTCAATGCCAACGACGGAACCCTCTCCGTAGGAGATGCCTTTTTGTTAAATACGGACTTTTCCGCCGCTGCAGGTACCTATATATTAGCGACACCCACAGATAGCAATAATACCGATCCTACCCGAGGTATTTGGTTCGTGAATAAAGATACCACAGGGGCGGTTATCCAGGGACTGAATTTACCCGATTTACCGGCCAACTGGAATTATGAAGGCTGGGTAAACTATAACGGTACGGTTTTTTCTACCGGTAAATTCACCAAGCCGGCAGCGGCCGACAAAAGTTCGAAATATGGGGATTCGACCGGGGAGGCTTTCCCCTTTCCCGGTGAAGATTTTATCATCCCCGATACGGTCACCACACAATTACCGGCTAATCTTTTGGGGCTCGAGGTTGGGGTGAATCTTATTCCTCCCTATCCACCTGGGGCTGAAGCACCCTATACGGTAACCTTGTTTTCAGCTACTGTCCCGGCCACAGCAAAGGCCAATGTTGTTTATGACTTAAACAATGTGGCTCAGCTTCCGGAAGGACAACTAAAATTCAATATTGAAATCTATGAATGAGGAACATTTAAATCATTAGCTCGAGGATAATAATGAAAAGAGACAAAACAGGAACAGAAGCTATTATTTTGTTGCTCGTCCTGATCATATTAAGTTGGCCGTTTAAAGGACAGGCCCAGTTCAGATATCAATGGATGGATGTAGGTTCATTGCATAACTGGTTCTCAGAAGTCGGCTGTGAAGTGGAGGAGGGGCGTTCTTCTTCGGCCAATCAGCAGGACGGTTTGCAATGGCCGGCCATTTTACCCTACCAGGATAGCCAGGCAGCCAAAGCTCTGTGGATTGGCGCCACCAATTTTACGGATGAGCGTGGAGATCTCTATCCTTATAAAGTAGTACATATCGGTCCCAGGGTTACCGGCGAAGGCGAATTTTATCCCGTTGAGTTTAAAATGGTCAGTCGCTTTGATGCCCCCCGTATATTTGTAGATGGCCTGCTGTCCGAAAACAAGCATGTGGATATCGACGAAATCGATCCCACCATTCCTGCTGATCGGATGATAGTGAATGTTTCCAATTCGCAGCTTGGGGTAACCATGACCCGCAAAATTATGCAGTTCAGCATACCCGGGAATGATAATTACATGATTTATGATTATACCTTTACCAATACGGGTAATATTGATGATGATGCGGATATCGAGTTGCCTAATCAAACACTGACCGGTTTTTACATCTTCTTTCAATATCGCTATGCATCCTGTTTCCAAACCCGCTATGTCATTGGCAATGGTACGGGTTGGGGAATGAATACCATGATTGATGCCCGCGGCGACGGCCCCAATAACCCGGTAACTTATGGCGACCCCCCGGATGAAAATTTTCGGGCCCAGTTCGCCTGGCACGGTTATTTTCCGGACAGGGTTGATAAACGCTATGATAATATCGGCGGCCCGATCTGGAGTGTACACAAACCTTATACAACCGAATATGACACGGTCGGGAGGCTGGGAGCTCCGCAATTTGTGGGTATATTAACCATCTATGCGGATAAAAGTCCTACGGAAAAAGTGGACGATCCGTCCGAACCATCCACTACCGGATGGTACGGTTCCGATTTGCCGGAAACCTCAAATAACGATCCGTATAATGTTAAAAAGATGCAAAATGAATACGCTTGGATGGCCTATGGTCATATGACTCCGCGTCATGCCTGGGCAGTGGAACCGAGCGGTGATTTTGCCGCCCAAAAAACAGGGCCGAATCTGGACCTTAGCCCTCCCATGGCCGGAAAACCGGGTGGATTCTCCATTGGTAATGGGTACGGTCCCTATACTCTTGGACCGGGAGAATCGATTCATTTGATACTGGCCGAGGGAGCCAACGGTCTAAGTACGGAAAAATGTATTGAATACGGTGAACAATACAAAAAGGGACTGATCGACGCGTATACCAAAAACAAATACGTGTTGACGGGAAAAGATTCGCTGTTTAAGACCTTCCGCAATGCCATCGCTAATTACAATGCCGATTATGATATACCGCGTCCGCCAAAACCGGTAAAAATATTTGAAGTAAGCGGCGGAGGTGACAGAATCAGCTTAAAATGGGAAGTGTATGACGAATCCGATGATATTGCCGGTTTTAAAATATACCGCAGTGCCGGTGAATATAATAACCCTTTTAAACCTCCGCAATTAATTTATGAAGCCGGCCCGACGGCCAGAAGCTATGATGATCTTTCGCCGGTACGCGGTGTGGGCTATTATTATTATATTGTTACCGTTGGCAGCAATGGGCTGCAAAGCAGCCGCTATTATACTCAAACCTATGATGCCGCTTTTCTCAAACGTCCTCAGGGCTCTGCGCTGGATAAGATTCGGATCGTGCCCAATCCTTACATCATCTCTTCGTCCACCAATCGATTAAGGTTCTCCGGAGAACCGGATAAGCTGGCCTTTCTGAATATTCCCGGTCAATGTCGTATCCGCATATACACAGAAAGCGGCGAATTGATTAAGACGATTGAGCATACCGACGGCAGCGGGGATGATTACTGGAAGGCGACCACCTCGTCGAATCAGGTAGTTGTCAGCGGGGTTTATATAGCACATTTTGAAGTAACCCAAGATATTATAGATCAATCGAACGGAAAGAAATTATTCAATAAGGGCGATACAAAAATCCTGAAGTTTGTAATCATTCGTTAAAATTTAAGAATCATATAAAGATGGAAAAGACCATGAGAAAAAACATCATAATATTAGGATTTTTATTTTTTATGGTTGGACTGACGGTCCAGCCGGGGCTGGCCGGGAACAGGAAATTAGCCCAAACCGGAATGAAATTCCTCGTAGTTGCTCCGGATGCGCGTTCCAGTGCTTTAAGCAGTGCCCTGACAGCTATGGAGGGGACATCGGCTTCGCTCTTTTATAATCCTGCGGGTATGGCCCGCATGGCGCCGACCTTCCAGGCTTCCTTGGGCAGGGTAAAATGGATCGCTGATATTAATTATCTCTATGGCTCTATGGCCTACAAACCGGCCGGAGGAATGTACGGAGTATTCGGGATTAGTTTTTTATCCATAGATTATGGAGATTTTTTAGGTACTATTCGTGCCGATAATTCTCAGGGCTTTATTGATACGGGTATTTTTCAACCTACCGCCTATACATTCGGTCTTGGATATGCCAAGGCCCTAACGGATAAGTTTTCTGTAGGCGGGCAGGTAAAATATGTTAAACAAAATCTAACCGGCGGTATCATTAGTTTTGACGCCGGTGAGACTCCGGAAGCGAAAGAGTTTGACCTTGGCGTATTGGCGTATGATTTCGGTGTCTTATATAAGACGGGCTATAAAAGTCTGAGTCTGGGTATGAATGTTCGTAATTTTTCACAAGAAATAAAATATATTCGCGAGTCCTTCCAGTTACCGCTTACCTTTCGAATGGGTATGGCCATGAACATGATGGATTTTTTCCCCGGCGAATCATCCGATCATTCTCTGTTTCTGTCTTTTGATTATGTCCATCCCCGTGATTATAATGAACAGCTTGAATTTGGTCTGGAATATGAATTTATGAGAACGGTTGCCTTACGCCTTGGATATACGACGCCTACCGATGAAGAGGGAATTAATATCGGTGCCGGATTGAATAAAGAACTGATGGGTCTCAATTTTGGTATAGACTATGCGTATACACCCTTTGGTGTGTTTGATAGTGTGCATAGAATTTCAGTTCAGTTTTCGTTTTAAAAAAAATTAAAAATATTTTTTATTGGAATTTAAAATGAGAAAAAAACTTCTCAGTGTCCGTTACATTTTTATGGTTGCTTTTTTAGTGATAAGCGAAGTTTCGGCCGGGACAACCGGTAAAATCGCGGGACGTATAACCGATGCGCAAACCGGTGAAGCATTGCCCGGTGTGAATGTAGTGATAGAAGGTATGATGTTAGGGGCGGCTACGGACGGAGACGGTTATTATACGATTCTAAATGTCCCGCCCGGCACCTATCAATTGAAAGCAACCTATATCGGTTATACCGCCGTGGTAGCCAAAAATACGGTTGTTAATATTGATCTGACAACGAAGGTCAACTTTACTATGAAACCGGAAGTAATGGGGCTTGAAACAATCTTGGTAGAGGCAAAGCGCCCGGTCGTTGTAAAAGATATTTCCAATAGCACTACAAATATTAGCGCAGAAATGGCGGATGCCCTTCCTGTTACGAATATTAATCAGGTTCTCGCTCTTCAGGCGGGTATCGAATCCGGACGTGACGGCCCCATCATTCGCGGCGGCAGCGCTCGTCAGACCCTCTATTTAATTAACGGGTTTTCTGCCAATGATGAAAGGTCCAATATACCCTATACTTCCAAAAATATAACCAACCTGAAGGAAATACAGGTGCAAACCGGCGGTTTTAATGCTGAATATGGTGATTTACGATCCGGGCTGGTGAACCTGATTACCAAAGACGGCAATGTAAAGCATTATACGATTAGTTTTAACGGGCAGATACGAGACATCAAGTATCTGGGCAGCGCAAGGAAAAATTTTGGCCCGTCTATTTATGATAAATATTCTTATTTCAACAGGCCTTATCTGGATCCGGATGTGATGTGGACCGGAACGGCAAACGGTGCCTGGGACGATTATATGCAAAGACAGTATCCAAAATTCGAAGGGTGGAATGCGGTCTCGGAAGCAACCATGCAGGATGATAATCCTAATAATGATCTGACTCCCGAAGGAGCCAAACGGTTATATGAATGGCAACACCGCCGACAGGGTGATATCACCGAACCGGATTATGTGATTGATGCCAGCCTGGGCGGTCCTGATCCTATTTCTGCCTTTATACCATCGTTGAAAAAATACAAATCACGTTTTTATCTTACGTATTATAAAAATAAAGACATGTTCATTTTTCCTTTGTCCAGAAAAAGCTATACGGAAAATCAAACCCAACTGAAATATTCGATTAACCCGTCATCCTCTACCAAAATAGTGGCAAATGGTCTGTATGGAGAAGTGTATTCCGTAAGTCCGTACAGTTGGACAACTACACCAACCGGTCGGTTACTGGTCTCCCAGTCGGAAATTGCAAATTTACTGAATAGCAGTAGCGGAAGCAGTGTACTTTATATGCCCGGTTATTACAGTCCCGGAACCATATTTCGAAGTATGTTAGGGGTCAAACTTACGCATACACTCTCGCCGAATACTTTTCTCGAAGCCGGCCTGCAATATAAGAAAAGTAAATACCATACTTTCCAAATGGCTACCCGAGATACGACGCGTAAATACCAGCCTGTTCCCGGTTATTTCGTGGACGAAGCCCCATTTGGTTATTGGGGCCATGGAGTTGCCGGCGTGAATGGAATGAGTATGGGCGGATGGATGAATCTGGGACGCGATAAGAGTAAGAATTCTACCGTAACCTTTAATCTGGATGTAAGCAGTCAGATCACGACCAGGAACCAAATTAAAACAGGTGTCCGTATTATCTATAATAATTATGATATAAACTCTTCTACCTATAGTCCTTCCATGAGTACATGGACAAGGAGCATGATTTATAATGTGCATCCTTACCGGGTAGGACTGTATGCCCAGGATAAAATTGAATTCGAAGGGTTTATAGCAAATGTTGGAGCACGTATTGATTATTCCAATGCCAATGCCCGTAAATCTAAATTGAGTGATTATGATAAATATCTGAGTGCGGGATACGGAGATTTAATCGAAAAAGAGGTCCCCGGCGAAAAGTCGAAGGCACAATTAGTGGTCAGTCCCCGCTTAGGTGTTTCACATCCGATTACGGAAAATTCCAAATTGTATTTTAATTACGGGCATTTTTATACGGAGCCGGTCTCTTCTTACCGCTTTAGATTGCAAAGAGAATCCAATGGGATGGTGACCTATATCGGCAATCCCGATATGAAGCTTGAAAAAACAGTTGCCTACGAATTAGGCTTCGAACAAAATTTATTCAATACTTTTCTTTTTAAGGTTGCCGCCTACTATAAAGATGTTAACGATCAGCCCGGTTGGGTTCATTACCAAAACATCAAAGGTTCCGTTAGTTATTACAGAATGGAAAACAGAAATTACGAAGATATCAGGGGGTTGGAAATAACCCTCCGTAAACGCAGCGGCAGATGGGTTTCCGGTTTTATTAACTATACATATGATGTACATACTTCCGGTTATTTCGGACTGGGCCAATATTACGAGGATCCCACACAGCAGCGCGAATATTTGCGCTTAAATCCCTATCAATCCAAACCGCGACCGCAACCGTATGCCCGGATGAATCTTAATTTCAGAACTCCTGTAGATTTTGGCCCTCAGTGGAACGGCCTCGGCGTAATAAATAATTGGAACTTAAGTATCCTGGCATATTGGCGCTCCGGAAGCTATTATACCTATAATCCGTATAATAAACCCGGCGTTTTATACAATACTCAATGGCGTGATTATCATAATGTTGATTTTAGGTTGAGTAAGACCTTTCAACTTAAAAGCTTTGGTTTGAACTATGATGTTCAGTTTTTTCTGGATGTAACCAATGCTTTTAATGTAAAATATATGAGTTGGGCCGGTTTCTCGGACCGTTACGATCGTGAGGATTACCTTCGTTCACTAAATTTTTCATGGGAAGAGGGTGTGGAACATGGGAATGATAAAATCGGCGACTATCGTCCTGTTGGCGTTGCCTATGACCCTTTAGAGCCGAATCCGGATAATGATCCCGGGATTGCGGCCAGAAATAAAAAAAGGAAAGAAAGCAAATCTTATATCGATATGCCGAATATTAAGGCCTTCACCTTTCTTAATCCCCGCAATGTGATGGTCGGCTTAAAGATAAATTTGGCTTTACCGGGATTTGATTAACGAGGATAATGGATGAAAAATATTGCTTCGATTTTCGTATTATTCATGATTTGTATATTATTGCCCGTTAAGTCGGTATTTCCACAAGTACAGGCAACGGATAAGCGTTATATACGAATCGGTTCTCTACAGAGCCATTTTTCTGCTTATGGTTCGGAGCGAGCCTGGAACAACAGTTATTACGAAGGGTTGCGTTGGCCTGCGGAATATCCCCGCCAGGATAACGCGGTGATCAAAAGATACTGGCTGGGTGTACAGGATTTTACCGATGAAACCCATCATCATTGGGATCATTATGCGATTCATGTAACTGCCGGTTTTGTGGGGGAGTCTCTCTTTCCCGTTGAGCTAAAAGAAACAGCCAAGTATGATCCACCCAATGTTTTTGTGGACGGTTATAATCTTACTTCTTCTTATTCGGATGATATTGATGAAATTGTTCCGGACCAAATACCCGATCGTATTGTTACCAATGTGGTAAATACGTCCATGGGCCTCACTCTTAAGCGAACCGTTTATGCCTTTAGCCAGCAATATCATGATAATTATTTTATCAAAATATTTACCTATACAAATACCGGCAATACGGATTATGACGATGATATTGAGCTGAACGGAGAGCTTAAAGGCCTGAGAATCAGCTGGGGAACCCGCTACAGCGTCTGCTGGGACGGCGCTTTTGTAATCGGCGGAGCTCAGACTTATGGTAAATATAGTTGGGTTACTAAACGTGGTGAAGAGTATGCTCAACATGCCAATGAAAGCATTACTCTGGATAATCCCATTGTAGACTGGCTGCGTTGCGGATTTGAATGGGCCGGCCAGGGCGAGGGGAATACCTTTGATAATATCGGCGCACCGGACTATACGAGAACGGGTAAATTACGAGCGCCTCAGCATGCGGGAGTGGCCATCTTACATGTGGATAAAAGCCCGACGGATAGTACGGATGATCCGAATCAACCCGTTGTTATCGGATGGCACGCCGGGGATACGTATCCTTCTTTCAGTGATATGTCTTATGGTCAAGAGCAAAATATGGCCTTGCTGTATAATACCATTTTGAGTGGTGTGCCGTACAAAGGCCTGGGTGGTAATGAACGATTTGATGAAAAATATATGGCGGACTATAAGATCGCTTATAAGGTGCATAACGATGGCGGTGGGACCAATCTCTGGGTTGCCTATGGCCCCTTCGATTTGAAACATGGAGAAAGTATTACCATTGTGGAAGCAGAAGGGGTTAGCGGTTTAAGTAAAACCATGTGCAGTAAAATTGGTAAACGCTGGGAAGCCGCTTACAAAAATTCGTCGGATAAAGGCCCCTTTATATTACCGGATGGATCCAAAACCAGTGATAAAGATACCTATAAAGATCAATGGGTTTACACTGGAAAAGATTCTATTCTGCTTACCTTCAGCAGGGCTAAAAGAAATTATGATCTCGGTTTTCATATTCCGCAGCCTCCGAAGCCCCCTTCCTTATTCGAGGTTATTTCCGGCGGTGATAGAATCAGCCTTAAATGGAATGCCAGCGAATCGGAAACCGATGGTGATTTCGGGGGGTACCGTATATTCCGAGCCGTAGGAAAACCTGATACGGTTTCCCAGGAAATATTTGCCTGTGGGTTTGGTACGAATCATCCGGGAATTGTTCATAGTTATGATGATGAAAAAGCGGTTCGTGGTTTCTCCTATTATTATTATATTGTGGCCTTCAATGACGGATCCAACAATAATACTCAGGCTAATCCCCATGGTCCGCTGATGAGCAGCAGTTATTATACCCGCACAACGGAACCCGCCTATCTTCGACGTGCGCCGGGGCAAGACCTGAAAACTATCCGTATTGTACCAAACCCCTTTTATATCAAAGCCAGGGAAGTACAGTTTCCAAAAGAGTTTGACAAGATTATGTTTTATAATATTCCCGCACAATGTGATATTAAAATATTTACGGAGCGGGGTGATTTGATAAAAACAATCCATCATACCGATGGTAGCGGCGACGAAGCATGGAATTCGGTTACCAGCTACCGACAGGTGATTGTCAGCGGTTTATATATTGCCCACATAGAAGTAACCAAGAACATCCTCGATTCTAAAACGGGGGAAATTGTTTTTAAAAAAGGGCAGTCAATTAATAAAAAGTTTATCATAATCCGATAAAAGGTAAATTGATGTTAAACAGAGTCAGAATTTTTTTCATCATCGTTTCGGTACTGGTTGGTAGTCTTTTCGGGCAACAAAAATTGGCCCAAACCGGGTTTCAGTTTTTAAGTGTTAATCCGGACGCCAGGGCCAGCGCATTGGCCGGTGCCATGACAACGGTGGCTAATTTCTCCGGGGCTTTATGGGCAAATCCGGCTATGCTTAGCGAATCGGGAAAAAGCATTGAAGTCTCTCTTTATATGAATCGATGGATCGCCGGGATTGTTCATAACGGGTTAAGCGCGTCCTTCAGGCCCTCGCAGGGAGAATACGGTGTTTTGGGAATAAGTCTTCAGTATGTTGATTATGGGGACGTGGAGGGAACACAAGTCGCCTATAATAAACAAGGCTATATAGAGACGGGTATTATTAAACCCTTCGCCTTTCTGTTTAGCCTGGGATATGCGCGTGAGTTAACCAATAAGTTTTCTGTGGGGGGACAGGTAAAATGGGCGCAACAATATCTGGGCCCTGCCATAACCTCGTATGTGAAGGAAAGCAATCAATTCGAAATTAAAAATATGAAAGCATCCGGTTTAGCTTTTGATATTGGTACCCACTATAAAACCGGCTGGAAAAGTATTGTCTTCGGCATGTCGGTGAGAAATTTTTCCGAGGAAATAAAATATGCTGAAGAAGGTTTTCAGCTTCCCTTGACATTTAACATTGGGGTATCGGCAAATGTTATGGATTTTGTTCCTAAAAAATACAAGACGGATTATTTACTCGTTACCATGGATGCGGTTCATCCGCGTTCTCACCCGGAGTACATTAAAATAGGTTTGGAATATCGTTTATTAAGTTTGCTGGATTTAAGAATGGGATATATGTCTAACACCGATGAGAAAAATTTTACCTTTGGTTTTGGTGTGCACAAATTCGGTCTGCACTTCGATTATGCCTATATCCCGTTTGGAGTGTTCAACAATGTTCAACGCTTTGCTTTGCGATTTGCTATGTAAATGAAGTTCACTAATAAGTTCGATTTAAGGGGAATCAAAGATGAAAAAATATCTTTTTTCTGTAAGCTTTTTACTGTTGGCTACAATCTTTGTAGTTAATTCCTGCAAAGTAAAACCGGAACCGAGTCTGTTTGATCCGAATTATGTTTCCGGCCCACAACCGGTAATCACGGATATCAGCCCGGATAGCGCTTTTGCGGGAATCGGTATTCTGACCATTACCGGAAAAAATTTCATTGCGGATCCGTCCCAGAACTGGGTCTATTTTGATAAAAAACAGGGAACGATTACCGAGGCGACTACAACCGAATTGACCGTAGTGGCTCCGCCGGTTGTTTCCGATTCGGTGAAGATTAAGATTGCCGTTCAGGGTTCCGATAAATTTAGTGATCCTGTGGTCTATAAATTGATGGCTGCCGTGGAAAGTATGTATGGGTTTAAACCATCCGAGGTACCACAAAAGCTGGCTGCTGACAATACCGGAAATATTTATTTCACGATGTTCGACAATGGTAATCTGGCCGATTCGGTTTATGTATTAAATTATAAGACCGGTATTAGAAAAGGATTCGGCCCGGCACTAAAACAATATGACGCCATGAGGGTCGGACCCTCCAACCAGCTATATGCCCTTCATGGAACACGTAAAACGATCTACAGGTATCCTGAGGAAGGCGGTGAACCGGAAGTTATTATAGATCGGCATACTTTAAAGAGTAAAATATATGATTTTGATTTCGGTCCCAATCAAAATTTATGGGGTGCCGGTAAAGCGGATGTCATCGTGGAAATCAATTTAAATGATAAAAGCGTGACTAATTTCGACTTTCCCGGTCAGGTAACCGCTGTAAAAATATATAACGGTGATATTTATTTGGCGACAAAACGCAATGATACCCATAAAATTTATAGACGACATATCGTTTCGGCCGATAGTTTGGCTCCGGAAGAAGAATATTTTGATTTGTCACAGATTTTTGACATGACCACCATTCTGGAAGACCGGGTGGCGGGTATGAGCTTCAGTCAGGACGGCTATCTCTATATTTCCTGTCAGGATGATCCCTCGGCACCGAATAGTCCGGCTGTAATCGCCATTGCTCCGGGAGGTGCTTCCTTTGAAGATATGTATCCGGTTTTATTCTCACCCGAACGTAAAAACAATTCTCTGACATGGGGTATGGCGAACGGTACCAATCTTTTTATAAGTAGAACCGAAATAAGAGATGCGACCGGAAATATCACCTCTCCGGCGGTTATTTTAAGGGTCAACACTCTTAAAAAAGGGGCGACGCAATGAAGAAACGGGAATAGACCCAGGGTCTATTAATTTAAATAGATTGCGTGTCCGGTATAAAAAAAGTGTAAAATAGAATACCTCGTTTTAAAAAAGGAGGCGAAAGAAGGCAGGAATAGAATGTATTGCTTTCGGAAGATTAAGAAGAGGAAAGAACAGTCATCGGAAAAACGAAAAGAAAGGCAATATTTTCTTGAAACATTGAAATAATATGTTTATCTTCATAGCGATTTGACGTTTGTTAAGAAAATATACTAACCCAATCACAAAACATTTAAGGGAGGTTTTTATGACCAAAGTATTTACATTTATAATCGCGCTTCTGGTAATGGCGAGTTTTGCCTTTGCTCAGACAGAATCGTATCAGTTTGTTACCAATTTTCCTGCTGATACCAGCCTTCAGCCGCAAACATATGGCCAGGGCCTGGCCGTCGACGGTGCCGGCAACATCTGGTATACATCATATTATGCATCAGATTCCATGCTGGTTCCCGAACATCATGACACAACGGCAACAGGTGCCGATACGGTGATCGCCGCCGCCTATCACAAATGCCGTGCCATTTATGTTTTTAAGCCGGACGGCACGCCGCTTTCTTTTTCACCCATTAAGTCGGTCACGGTCGATGGCGTTACAGATACCCTATGGAACAGTAACCGCGGTCTGCGCAGGAACCCGGACGGTGACATCATGGCCGGTTCCTGGTGCGTTTATTACCTGATTAATCATGAAACAGGAGAAGGGATGGGCAAACTATTACCCTATCCAAGACCCGATACGGAAGACCCCTGGGATGGGGAATCCATTGTGGCCTGTGACTTTGACGCGGACGGTGATATGTTCGTTAATGCGGTTGTAGCTAGTAAAGGCCCGATCAAAGCATTTGATTCGGATCTGGATTTTATTGATGATGTGGTTCCTGTTGAACAGTTATCCGGTTACTCCAGAAATATTAACGTATCTCCGGACGGTAACGATATCTATTTCTGCAATTTTGGCGGTAGTTACGGATTGATTCGTTTTCATAGCGATAACGGAATTGACGGCGACTATCTGTCCAGAGTTGATTCCCTTTTTCCGGGCCTGGCCGTAGAAACCGGCAACTGGAATCCCAAGACCGGTTATCTGTGGGTCGGCAGCCGCAATGACGGCAAAGGCTATAGTGAAGGTTCCTGGTATGCGATTGATACGAAAAATGATACCATCGTAGATAGTTTGCACTGGGAAGGCGACATAGACGGTGGCATGCCGCGCGGTACGGACTTTAGTTTAAGCGGAGATACAGCC
>JALSTK010000061.1 GCA_026983775.1 Calditrichia bacterium | reverse complement strand
TACTACCAGAACCAGTCCTCCGTGAATGGATACGATAGCCGAATTCATGAAAGGGTCGGCCGCTACATTCAGCCCCACGTGCTTCATGGAAACCAAGGCGCGTTTTCCGACGAAAGATGTGCCCAGCGCAGCTTCGTAGGCTGTCTTCTCATTGGCCGTCCACTGGGCGAGCGGATGGCCCTCTTTTTTTGAATAGCGAATCAAATATTCCATTATTTCGGTGGAAGGGGTTCCGGGATAGGCATAGGCGGACGTCAAGCCCGCATGAATTGCACCCAGTGCAACCGCTTCATCGCCAAGCAAAACAAGTTCAGGCATTACTACCTCCGTTCCGATTTAAGAGATCCATGAATCATTGCGAACAGCCTAAATTAAGAACTTTTTTATTAGAATGGTAGACTTAATTTATCCTTTTTTCCGCTTAGATGGGATAAGGGCTTAAGGTCCCTTGCCTCCCCTTGAGAATAATAGTTTTATTGCTTAGTTTTTACAAATACTAAAAATGAGGTGACCCGATGTACCGGATTATTATTGTTTCCATTATTCTAAGCTTCGGCTCGGTTTTTGCCGGAGCCGTAAAGCAACTAACCATTGAGGATATTTTCAACTCGGGTAAATTTCGCTTAAAAAGATTAAATAATGTGCAATGGATGCCCGACAGTAAGGCCTTCCTTTTTTTAAAAACGGATAAAAAGACACATACCGTTTCCATCTTCAAACATACTGTTAAGAGCGGGAAAGAAACCGTGTATATAAACGGCAAAGACTTACTGAAACCCGGAAGCGAAAAGCCCCTGCACTTCATGAGTTACAGCCTGTCGAATTCGGGCAACAAAATCATCTTCAAATCCGATGCCCGCCGCGTGTGGCGCAGATATGATGAAGCCCGGTTTTATGTCTACGATCCGGCTAAAAAACAGCTTACTCCGGTATATGACGGACCGGACCGAATCCGGCATATGCATCTCTCCGGCGATGAAACCAGGGCCGGTTTTACTTTGCACAATAATTTATTTCTTAAAGATTTTTCAACCGGACAAACCAGCGCCATCACGAAAGACGGCTCGGATGTCATCTTAAACGGACTGGCGGACTGGGTCTATGAGGAAGAATTCGGACAATCCGATTACTGGAGCTGGTCACCAAACAGCCGGTATATCGCTTATCTGCGCTTTGACCAGACCCGGGTTCCGTTATTTCACTGGACAGTATTTGATTCCCTGCATGTACGGGTTCGTTCCGTACACTATCCGCAGCCGGGTGATCCTAATTCCATAGTTCGCCTGGCGGTCTATTCTTTGAAGAACCAAAAAACAACATGGATAGATCTGGGTGCGAATACGGATATTTACATCCCCCGCTTTTACTTTACGCCCGATTCTAAATTTCTATTAGTGGAACGACTGAACCGACTACAGAATAAATTAGAGATTTTAAAAGCCGATCTGCATAGCGGTAAGGTACAGGTCCTTTTTACGGAGACCGATTCCTGCTGGGTTGATGTGGGTAATGATTTCCTATTTTTAAAAAAGGGTCCGTTTTTCCTGAAAACTTCGGAAGAAGACGGATTTAAGCATATCTACCTGTACAACTGGCAGACCGGAATCAAACGACAAATCACTAAAGGTCACTGGGAAGTAGCCGGAATATATGGCATCGATGAGCAAAGAGGCTGGATTTATTTCAGCGCTAATAAGGGTTCTATAGCCGAAAGACAAATCTTCAAAATCTCTCTTCAGGGAAATAATCTGAAACCGATTACCCATGAAGCCGGCAGTCACGATGCGAATTTTTCACCCGATTTCCGATATTTTATCGAGTCCTTTTCAGGATTAACCAGCCCTCCCCGCTATGCCCTGCTTACTGCGGAAGGCAAAAGAATGCGTACGCTGGTCGAGAACAAGATCGATGTTTTCAGAGAGTACGGAATCACTACTCCTCAATTGCTCAGTTTTAAAACGGAAGATGGCGTTGAGATCAAGGCTATGATGACCAAACCGTACCCTTTTGATCCGGCAAAAAAATATCCGGTTCTGATTTACGGTTACAGCGGACCCGCCTCCCAACTGGTACGCAATGTATGGGGACGTTCGGCAATGTGGTACACTCTGCTCACTCAAAAGGGATATATAATCTTCACTCTGGATCAGCGTGGAACCGGAGGCAGGGGTAAGGCTTTCAAGGATTTGGCTTACGGTGATATAGGCAAGTATGCTCTGAAAGATCATATTGAAGGAGTCAAATACTTACGATCCCTGCCTTATGTGGATAAAAACCGAATCGGAATCTGGGGATGGAGCGGCGGAGGCTATTTAACTTTATTGGCTATGACGAAGGGTGCCGATTATTTTAAAACCGGTATCGCCGTTGCCCCTGTCGTCGACTTCCGCTTGTATGACGATATCTGGACGGAACGGTACATGGGTTTACCGCAAACAAACCGGGCAGGATATGATTCCACATCCGTATTAAGCTATGTCGATCGTTTTAAGGGTCACTTACTGATTGTCCACGGCACATCGGATGATAATGTACATATGCAAAACACCATGCAGTTTGTGGGGTATTTACAACAAATGGGCAAGCCCTTTCAGATGATGATCTATCCGGGCCGTAACCACAGTTTAATAGGAAAGGGAAATGTCTATCTCCACCTGTACAAGGTCATGACCCAATTCATTTTACAAAACTTGTAATCCCATTTTGAATCCGGCTTAGTTCGAGCCGGATTCTTTTTTTAGGACCTGATAAACCCATCCTATTCCCTATTCTACGCAAAAGCCCCCTAAATATCACAAAAGTGTCACAAGAAGATCATATTTATACAAAAAATAAAATATTTTTACTTTTTGGAAATAAAAAATTTATTCGCGCGGTTTAAGCTATTGAATTTCAAAAAATCTTCAAATAACCCAAGGAGAACACAAATGAAGAAGTCAACCCCAACGGCAAACGGTTTCACTAAATTAGTGAGTGGAATTTTAGTTATTGCTGCCATTGTATTATTTGGCAACATCACGAATGCCAAAGCAGCAACCTATTCCGCAAATACCGCACAAACGGAACTTACCCATTCTGCCAAAAGCTTAAATGGTATGACCTTAGCCAGTATTCCCGGTCATATTGAATCAAAATCCGGAGCGGCCAAATGCGGTGCCGGTAAATGCGGTGATAGCGAGAAGTCTAAGACCGTTAAAAAAGATGCTAAAAAGGTCGAATCCAAATGCGGAGCCGGCAAATGCGGCGAAGGCAAGTGCGGGGACACGGCAAAGTCCGCCAAGGTCAAGAAAGACGCCAAGTCCAAGGTTAAGGATGCCAAAAAAGCAGCAGCCAAATGTGGTGCCGGCAAATGCGGTGATATGGAAAAAACTTCGAAAGTTAAGACAAACGTCAAATCCAAAGTTAAAAATGCTAAAAAAACGGTTGCCAAAGATGCGAAAAAAGTGGAAGGCAAATGTGGCGCCGGTAAATGCGGAAGTAAATAATTCCCCGGTTCCTTAATAAAACTTTCCCAACTTTTTAAATGCCGGGGGAAGACAAAAGGCCTTACAGGATATAAATCCGGTGAGGCCTTTTTTATTTTTGACCGGTTTTTTTGATAATGTGATAACCGAACTTTGTATGAACCGGCCCGCTTACCCGCCCTATAGCCATTCGTTTTACCGCTTCTTCGAATTCCCTTACCATTTGTCCGGGACCAAACCAGCCCAGGTCTCCACCCTTACTCTTGCTGGGACAGGTGGAATGTTCCCTGGCCAAGGTTTTAAAATCTGCCCCTGCTTTTATTTTTTTCATCAGATGATTGGCCAGTTGTCTGTCTCTTACCAGAATATGACTTGCTCTCCACTCCATATTTCCATTCCTCTCTAGTTCCTGTTCTCTCCGAAGACCTG
>JALSTK010000060.1 GCA_026983775.1 Calditrichia bacterium | reverse complement strand
TGATCGAAAGTCACGGGCTCAGCGCTGCCGTTTATACCGAAATTACCGATGTGGAAAAAGAGTATGCCGGTTTTATAAGTTATGACCGCAAATTCGAAAAGGTAAATTATCTGCCGATTTATCTCAGCAATAAAAATACCATCGCTACTACCTTGAACGGACGGGAACCCTTCTCCCCAAAGCGATTTGAGTTATACCAAAATTATCCCAATCCTTTTAATCCGTCAACAGTAATCGGTTATGCGCTATACATGCCGGTGCATGTGGAACTGACCGTGTATAATGTTTTGGGCGAGAAAATAGCCACCTTTTTAAACGAGTCACAATCGGCCGGTAAACACGAGCTAACTATAGAGATGCCGATCCTGCCTTCCGGCATTTACTATTACCGTTTGTCAGCGGATAATTTTCAGGAAACCAAAAAAATGATCCTGCTGAGATAACAATGCAAATGTCTCCCTTAAAAATAGTCCTTTTGTGTATTTTCCTTTCGTTCATGTCACCCCGGGTAAGTTTGGCACAGGATTCCACCTATACCAACCCGGTGGGGAACATTTCCGGTATCGGCGATCCCTTTGTACTAAAGCACGACGGACAATACTACATGTACTGCACTTCGGAAGCCAGTCGCGGCTTTAAGGTTTGGCAGAGCGCCGATTTGGTCAACTGGACGGAAAAAGGGCTTGCTTTCGATAACGGTTATCCGGGGAACGGTTGGGGGACAGGTGATTTTTGGGCGCCGGAAGTCATCTTTTACGATGGGCTGTTTCATATGATATACAGCACCCGGGCCACAGATGGCAAGCTGAAAATCTGTCTAGCTAAAAGTCCATACGCGCTTGGCCCTTTCGTAAATATTAAAAATCCTTTGCTGGATAGCGCCTTAACCTGCATCGATGGTGATTTCCTGATAGATGATGACGGTACTCCGTATTTATACTATTCTAAAGATTGCTCGGATAATATTATCAATGGTAAGCATGTTAGCCAAATTTATGTCCAGCAACTGACACCCCATTCCTTAGAAGCCACGGGCAAACCCATATTGTGTATTCAACCCAACCAGGCCTGGGAACATCCGCAGGCTGAATGGCAGTGGAATGAAGGGCCTTTCGCGTTAAAGCATAACGGAAAATATTATCTGATGTACTCGGCTAATTATTTTGCCAATGCCGATTACGCAATCGGATACGCTGTTGCCGACAGTCCTTTCGGGCCATGGGAAAAATATAGCGGCAATCCGGTCCTGGCCAAAGATTTGAGTATCGGTGTTTCCGGACCAGGACATAACAGCGTAACCCGCTCGCCTGACGATACGGAAATGTTTGTGGTGTATCATACGCACACCAATCCCGACTCACCTTCAGGTGATCGTCAGCCTAATATCGATCGAATGTATTTTCACGAAGATACGCTTAAAATTATCGGTCCTACCCGTTCACCTCAGCCCATGCCGAGCAATGACAGTACATCAATCATACGTTTCATCAAAGTTAAGGCTCAAACGAAATTTACCCTGCAACAAAATCAGCCTAATCCTTTCAATGCGCAAACGGTCATCCGTTTTTTTATTCCAGAAGCGGGTTGGGTGGTTATTGATATTTTCGATTCATTAGGGAAAAAAGTTGCCTTCTACTCGGAACATGTGGATTCTGCCGGCGAATATCAATACCATTTTAACGCTACTTCACTTCCAAGTGGAGTCTATTATTACCAGATACATTTTAAAGGCCGGATTTTGCGTAAAAAAATGGTTCAGATCAGATGAATATATTCAGACACACGATGAAAAAAATTCCTGTTATTCTTTTGATTTTGGTGCTGGTTCTCTGTCTACTGGGGTTTAGAGCAACTTTTGCCAGCTCTGCCGCGCAGCTGGAACTGGTCGAACAGAAAGATTTAAAGGGGAAAGAACAGATAATTCTTAAAAAAGCAGGCGAGACGGTTATAAGTACCCAACTTCCGATCCAGATTTTGCTTGCCACCGATCGTTTGGCCCTTTATTCCCAGGGTTATGATTCATTAAAGAAGGACCGAGGGGACGTTACGGGATATGGGTCTCTGAAGGTTAGTAAAAATCTTAGCTTTCATTTTAATGATTACTGGACAATTTTGACCGACGGATTTCAGATAGAAAGAGAAGTGCGGGTTATTGGCACGGAAAGAGCAGGTTTCGCCTCGCGAATTATGTTTACTCCAAGTGATGTATATACGAAGAATAGGACCTGCCTATTTGTTCCGGGGATGATTTACGGTGATGCACAGTTTTTACCTACTTCGGCTATTGGCGGTACGGATAATTTTAAAGGTAGCAAGACGAATATTTTTATCCGGGAAGATCGTATGTCGGCGCCGCTTTTCGGAATTTATTTTACGGGTAGTCATCATTCCCTTGCCTTATTAAATCCTTCGCCAAATGGGCAAACAACAGAAAAAGAATCGCATAATTTACTGCCTACCGTTTTAACGGATGCGCGTTTTCAGTTCGGCAGTATCGGCGTTCAAATTGAACATGGTTCTCTACGAATCGGATATTGCTATCCCGGAAACGAAGGTGAGATTACTTACAAAGGCGACATTTATCCCGGAGGTCACCTGAAACAATGGCGCAGGCGTTTTCATCCGGTTATAGATGGATTTACGCATACCTATTGTATCCGGATTATTGTAGATAGCCCGGATTCGTTTTCGTCTTTTTATACCGAAATGTGGCGAGAGGCCTGGAAAGTACTGAATCCCAATATAAATCGACAGAATATCAGTTTGATTAAGCGAAGTATTTTGACGGCCCTGGCTTCACAGGTCGAACTCAATGGCCGGTACAGTGGCTTGCCCAATTGGGTAGATGCTTACAAGGGGGGGGTGAACTTCACCGATCGTAAAGCAGTGTTGGGCTTTACCGGTAAGAATCTGGAGTCTGCTCGTTTTTTACTTCGTGGCGCTGATGAAAAATGGAATCGTGATTCAGTCGATATGCGGAAAAAAGCACTAAACATAATCGCTTCTTTTCTGAATATAAAGATGAATCCACCGGCTGCAACTGGATTTAACCTCGATAATGGGGCACCGGTAATTGCTTTGCCTCATAAAAAACAAATTTATTTACGCTCTTTAGGGGATGGCTTCAAAGCCTTGGCCTATGCCTATCTGGATGAACAGAGAAGGGGAAAGGTACACAAAAAATGGTTAAACTGGATGAAGAAATTTGCCGGCTGGCTATTAAACCAACAGAATGAAAAGGGTGGTTTTCCGCGGTCCTGGCAGCCGTCTACAGGGCTGGTAGCAGAGAAATCAACCCTATCTTCTTACCAGGCAGTACCCTTCTTGATTTTATTAACGCAAATTACCGGGCAATCCAAATATTTGGATGCAGCGATAAAAGCCGCCGAGGTTAGCTGGACATCAAGCCAAAAGTATGGCCAATTTATTGGGGGGACGATTGATAATCCCAATGTACTGGATAAGGAAGCAGCTACACTCAGTTTGGAAGCTTATTTATTGTTGTATGAACATACAGGGAATAAGAAATGGCTGGTAAGGTCCAAGACGGCTGCTAATTTTGCCGAGACCTGGATATATATATGGAATGTTCCCATGCCCATAGATGAGTCAAATCATCTGCTGCAATGGAAAAAAGGTAATTCAACCGTTGGCCTGCAATTAATTTCAACCGGTCATTCGCTGGTTGATATGTATATGGCTTTTAACGCCGATGAATTTGCTAAATTATACCGGTATACAGGAGATAATCACTATTTACAAGTGGCACGAATCCTTTTGCATAATACCAAAGCGATGACGGCAATTTCCGGACGTGAGTTCGATCTGCGTGGGGCGGGTTGGCAGCAGGAACACTGGTCGCTGGCTCCGCCGCGCGGTTTCGGGCTTCATCGCGGCTGGCTGCCCTGGGTGGCTACAAGTCAACTGAACGGGATTTACGGAATAGAAGATTTAGGGGATGATTTAAAGAAGAAACTGCTCTGGCAGTAAGTTAATCTTCAAACAACGGACGAGTAAGTAAAAGTAATTTTTTTGCCCATACCTGACATAAATCCGAATAAGGGATGCAAGAACAGGAAATGGGACAAAGACATGCGCTGTAAGTATGATAATATTTGTTAAGATAAAGGAAGAAACGATGAAAATCAAAACAAAGCAACCAACAATATTTGTTCTGATTATTACTCTGATTCTTTTAAGCTGTAATCAAAATTCAATTCAAGGGGAAAGATGGTCCGTCGATAAAGCTAAAAAGTGGCAAGCGCAGCATGGCTGGTTGGTAGGCTCTAATTTCATCCCCAGTACGGCTATTAATCAGTTGGAAATGTGGCAGGCGGATACCTTCGATCCGGTGACGATTGACCGGGAGCTGGGTTGGGCCGAAGACCTCGGTTTCAATTGCATGCGCGTTTATCTGCATCATCTGGCCTGGCAAACCGACCAGCCCGGATTTAAAAATCGAATGGAAGAATATCTAACGATAGCAAATAAACACGGTATTGGAACCATTTTTGTATTTTTCGATGATTGCTGGAATCCGACGTACAAAGCGGGAAAACAGCCGGCTCCCAAACCGGGCATTCATAACTCCGGTTGGGTGCGTGATCCGGGCGATCTCATCTTCTCTAAAAGGGATTTGATGGATACGCTTGAAATGTATATCAAAGATATCCTGAGTACTTTTGCAAAAGATAAACGGGTTGCCGCCTGGGATTTATATAATGAGCCGGGTAACAGCGGATTGAAAGATAAAAGTATGCCTCTGCTTCGTAATGTTTTTACCTGGGCGCGGGAGGTAAATCCCTCGCAGCCAGTAACTTCCGGTGTATGGAATCCCGAATTAACTAATTACAACCAATTTCAGCTGATGCACTCCGATATTATTACTTACCATAATTACTCCGACGAAAAGGACCATAAAGCTGCCATCGACACGCTTAAAAAATATAATCGCCCAATGATTTGTACGGAATATATGGCGCGCACAAGAAACAGCAAATTTGAAAACATTCTTCCTTTACTAAAGAAAAACAATATTGGTGCTATTAACTGGGGTTTCGTGGCCGGAAAAACCAATACGATTTATGCCTGGGATACTCCGATGCCCGACGGTTCCGAGCCGAAGGTTTGGTTTCACGATATTCTGCGCAAGGACGGCACTCCCTTTGATGAGGCCGAAATTGTCCTGATCAAATCATTGACCGGCAAAAAATAGAAACGACAATGACACAAATAGCTCGGGCTGTTAAAGTATGATTCAACGAAAAACACACTTGTAACCATTAAAATTGAGGGGAAGTGATGCCTAAAATTAAAAATCCGAATTACGCTTTGATTTTAGTTTTAGTGGTTCTTTTCTTTACCACAGGTTGTCAGAACAATAAATGGCAGTCCCAAAAGGCTCCTTTGATGACACGCTGGGCAAAGGAGGTCAATCCGAGAAATGCGCATCCGGAATACCCGAGGCCGCAAATGGTACGTTCGGAATGGAAAAATCTCAACGGTCTTTGGCAGTTCGACAAAGCTCACAAAGATGATGTGCCGCCCTTTGGTAAACAGCTTAAGGGAAAAATCCTCGTGCCCTATCCCATCGAATCGGCTTTGTCCGGTGTGATGGAAAAAACCAAATACGCCTTTTACCGCAAAGAAGTGAATATCCCCGACTCCTGGCAGGATAAAAAGATATTATTGCATTTTGGTGCAGTCGATTTTGAAGCAACCGTGTACGTCAACGGTAAAAAGGCCGCCGGACATCGCGGCGGATATGATCCTTTTACTGTGGATATAACTCCTTATCTTAAAGACAAAGCCAGGCAGGAGATTATCGTAGCCGTATTCGATCCTACCGACGACGGTGTGTATGCGCGTGGTAAACAGGTGGATCAGCCGGGCGGGATTTTTTACACCTCGGTCACCGGCATCTGGCAAACCGTCTGGATGGAAGCGGTAAATTCTACCTATATTCAATCTTTCAAAATGGTACCTGACATTGACAGGGAAGTGTTGAATTTGAGTTTCGATATTAAAAATCCGAGCCCAAATACAGCGTTGTTAATAGAAGCCTTTGATAAAGGAAATAAAATTTCAAAATTAAGAATTGACGGTTCAAAATTTGATGTTTCGAATTGTCAATTATCCGTTCACAAGCCGGTACTATGGACGCCGGAGAACCCGCATCTCTATGATTTAAAAATAAAGTTATTAGACGACAACAAAGTAATTGACGATGTGACCAGCTATTTTGCCATGCGCAAAATCAGTCTGGAAAAAGACGACCAGGGCCGCAACCGGCTTTTTCTGAACCATTCCTTCCTTTTTCAGAACGGGCCGCTGGATCAGGGTTATTGGCCGGACGGTTTATACACCGCTCCGACGGACGAAGCCCTTCGTTATGATATAGAAGTAGCTAAAAAACTGGGTTTTAACATGATCCGTAAACACGCAAAAGTGGAACCGGACCGCTGGTATTACTGGACGGACAAACTGGGTATGCTGGTGTGGCAGGATATGCCACAGGTTAACCCGACTGATTTTGAAAAGAAAGTGACATCTGAAAGCAAAAAGCAATTCGAGTTGGAATTGCAGCGTATGATTCAACATTTGTACAACCATCCGTCCATTGTGATGTGGGTACTATTTAATGAGGCCTGGGGACAGTATGACACGGAACGGTTAACTGCCCGGGTGAAAATGATGGATCCTTCCCGCCTTGTGAACAATGCCAGCGGCTGGACAGATAAAAAAGTGGGGGATGTGCTCGATTGGCATGTTTATCCCGGCCCCGCTTCACCGCTGCCACAGGCAGACCGGGCCGCAGTGTTGGGCGAGTTCGGCGGCTTGGGCCTACCCATCGAGGGGCATCTATGGCAGAAAGAAAACTGGGGGTATCAGAATTTCAAGAACCGTAAAGAATATCGCGATCGTTATGAACGTCTGTATGACGATATCTGGGCGTTGGAAAAAGATCCCGGTCTTAGTGCGGCGGTCTATACCCAGATTACCGACGTGGAAACCGAGGTGAACGGTTTGATGACCTACGACCGGGAAATAGTTAAACTGGGCTTTGATGATGCCCAGGATTTCCACCATGATCGGCTGGTTTCCGTGCCGCGCTTTCAGCCCGACGGCGGTTTGTTCTTGGATGAAATAACAGTAAAAATACATAATCGCAAGGAAGAGCCCATTCGTTACACCTTAGACGGCACCGAGCCGACAAAAAAGTCCTTGCTTTATCAAAAGCCGTTTACTTTAACAAAAACGGAAACGGTTAAAGCCAAATCTTTCGGCAAACAGGGTAAAACCAGTGGAACCATAGAAGCTCATTTTGAGAAAACGGTGAATCAGGAAGGTATTAAAAATACCGGCAACCTTAAAAATGGTATCTGCTACGCCTACTATGAAGGACAATGGAACGGATTGCCGAATTTCAGCCAAATGGTACCGGTAGAAAGGGGTGTAACGCACAAAATTGATTTAAGCAAACGGAAACAGGATGATTTTTTCGGCTTTGTTTTCGAGGGTTTTATCAAAGTGTCTGAAGACGGAATTTACACGTTTTATACCGAGTCCGATGATGGCAGCCGCCTGTATCTGGGGCATAAAATGATCGTTGATAATGACGGCTTCCACGGCATGCGCGAAGAGAAAGGACAGGTGGCCCTCAAAGCCGGTTTCCATCCGATCAAAGTTACTTTCTTTGAAGGGGAAATCGAAGAAGGGCTGATTGTCCGCTATAAAGGTCCTACTTTGAAAAAACAGGAACTACCGTCGGGTGTTTTATTTTATAAATAATTTTAGGATGGCAATGAAGGTAATATATTGGTTTACCCATATGGAAGTGTAGAAAGTTAGGGTTGCTATTCTATCAAATAAATTAAGGATTTATAATGAAGCAAATTCTAAAGCTTTTGCTGCTATTTGCGTTGTTTGCCTGTACATTGGAAAATTCTTCCGATGTCAACAGATTTTATCCGGTTAATAAGCCTCCTTTAAAGCAGACGGCTCTGGTTAAGCTGCCGCTGGGTGCGGTAAAACCGGCCGGTTGGCTGCGCGATCAATTGATTGTCCAGAGCCGCGGTTTGACTGGTCATCTGGATGAATTTTGGCCGGATATTAAAAGCTCGGCCTGGAAAGGCGGGGATGGAGAAGCCTGGGAACGCGGACCTTATTATCTGGACGGGCTTATTCCGCTGGCCTATTTGTTGAATGATGAAAAGCTGATTAATAAAGCCGAAGTGTTCATCCGATGGATAGTTAAAAGCAGCAGAGAAAACGTCTGGTTCGGACCCGATAAAAACAATGACCGCTGGCCTTTGGTGGTTGCAGCCAAGGGTTTAATGCAATATTATGAAGCCACCGGCAATAAAGATGTTTTGAATGTACTTACAAAATATTTTCATTATCTGGCCTCCAGTCCGCCCGATTGGCCGGACAGCACCTGGCGCGGAGTACGGGCCATGGAAAACGCAGTAACCGGCTACTGGCTGTATCGGCGAACTGGCGATAAGGAAATTCTGAAAGCTATCGCAAAAATTCAAAAAAACAGCTATGACTGGGCAAAATATTATTATGATTTCCCCTGGGATTCCACGGCAGTTGCGCAAAATAAAATTCCCCTTAACTGGAAAGCCGACGGTTTAACGGCTCACGGGCCTAATAATGCGATGGCCATAAAATATCCGGGGCTTTGGTATCAACAATCGGGGAATGACTATTATAAAAAAGCTGTTTATGAAGGAATTAGAAAATATGACTTAAACCATGGACAGGTTGGGGGGCGTTTTTCCTGTGATGAACATTTACATGGATGCAATCCCGTGCAAGGTACGGAATTATGTGCCGTCGTAGAATACATGTTTTCTATGGAAAATCTATTGGAAATTATGGGAAGTCCTGCCTTTGCAGACAGGCTTGAAATGCTGGCCTATAATGCCTTGCCGGGTACCATTACACCCGATTTCTGGGCACATCAGTATGACCAGCAGGCCAATCAGGTATTGGTTACGCTGGACGAACGCAACTGGAGCACCAACGGCCCGGAATCTAATTTGTACGGATTAATGCCCAACTATCCCTGTTGCCTGGCCAATATGCATCAGGGTTGGCCCAAGTTCGTGCAGTCCATGTGGATGGCTACGCATGATAACGGGTTAGCGGCGATTGCCTTGGGTCCGTCCAGCGTTACGGCAAAGGTTGGCGACGGCACAACCGTTACGATAAAAGAAGAAACGGAATATCCTTTTGACGGGAACATTCAGTTCAGAATAGAGACGAAGAAAGCGCTTACATTTCCACTATATTTGCGTATTCCCGGCTGGGCACAGAATGTGCAGGTAGCCGTGGCCGGTAAAATCCTGCAGGCAAAAACAGGGCAATTTATAAAGTTGGAGAGAGAGTGGCATAGCGGCGACCTTGTGGAAATATTGATACCGATGAAACTGCGTACCGAAAAGCGATATCGTGGTGCGCTTTCCATCCTGCGCGGGCCACTCTATTTTTCTTTACGAATCGGTAAAAAATACAATAAGATAAAAATAAAGTCGCGCAATACGTATAGCATCGATTATATGGGATCGGTGGATTGGGAAATTCGTCCGACCACTGCCTGGAATTATGGGCTGGTTATTGATCCGGCCGAAGCGGGAGAAAATATTCGCGTCCGCCGCAATCCGCTTACAAAATTGCCGTTCGCGGATATGGGTGAGATGGTTTATGATGAACAAAAGAATAAATATGTTTCATGGCCGTACGAGGCTCCGGTGGTATTGGACGTACCGGCAAAAAGAATAGCAAACTGGAAGTTAGTTAAAAATTCGGCGGGTCCGGTTCCTCAAAGTCCATCGCAAATTTCAAGCGAAACGGAAACAGTTCAACTAACGCCATACGGCAGCGCCCGGTTGCGGATTAGCGAGTTTCCGGTTATACAAAAGTAATCACATTTATAAAGGAGAAGTGTGAAATGAAAGCAAAAATTTTATTAATTCTATTCTTTATAGCTATGGTGGTAGCAGCCTGTGGGCAAAAAAAGGAAAAAACAAGAAATTCGCTTAAAATCAGTACTGCGCCGTTTGGTAATATGCCGGATGGTACCCCCATCACACTATTCACTCTGGTAAATTCCAATGGGATGATCGTAAAAATCACCAACTACGGGGCTATCGTACAATCATTAACCGCTCCGGATAAAAACGGGAAATTTGAGGATGTGACTCTGGGTTACGATAAACTGGAAGATTACATACGGGATAAGTCCTATTTCGGTTGTATTGTGGGGCGCTTCGGTAATCGTATCGCCAAAGGTAAATTTACCCTGGACGGCGTGGAATACACACTGGCTACCAATAACGGCCCCAACCATCTGCACGGCGGGATTAAAGGATTTAACAAGGTGGTCTGGGATGCGGAACCGATCAAAAACAGGGAATCCGTAGGAGTAAAACTTACTTATCTTAGCAAAGACGGCGAAGAAGGGTACCCCGGGAATCTGCATTGTACCGTTATGTATACCTTAACTAATCACAATGAAATGCAGATCGAATACAAGGCAACAACGGATAAAGCTACGCCGGTGAATCTTACTCATCACAGTTATTTTAATTTAAGCGGTAATGGCCGAAGAAATATCCTGGATCAGCAATTATGGATCAATGCCGATTTCTATACACCGGTGGATGAAACCTTAATTCCCACCGGTGAACTGGCGCCGGTAAAGGATACTCCCTTTGATTTTACCAAACCGACCGCTATCGGTGCCCGTATCCATGATAAAAATCAACAGCTCGAATACGGCCATGGTTACGACCATAACTGGGTTTTAAACGATGCGGACGGTTCCCTCAAGCTACAGGCTTCTCTATATGATCCTGTCAGCGGCCGTTTGATGGAAATTTATACGGAAGAACCGGGTTTGCAGTTCTATTCCGGCAATTTTCTGGATGGCAGCATTATCGGGAAATACGGAGTGCGCTACACAAGAAATTATTGTGCGGTTTTGGAAACGCAACATTTTCCGGATTCTCCGAATCAGCTCAATTTCCCCTCGACTATTCTACGACCGGGAGAGACGTACCATACAGTCACCATCTATAAGTTTTTGACGAAATAGAGAATGATTCCCGTGCGTGACAATGTTGGTTTGATCTTGTCAGCTTCAGATGGATGGGATATGGCCAAACGTTTGGGCCCTTACGCCCAAAAAAAGAGCTGTGGGAAAAAAAGAACATTATCAACATGCTTTATCTGTTAAATGAAGCAAGTCTGAGACTGATCATTGACTGCGGGGTGGATGATTTTTTTTATGAGGCCAATAAGCGGTTACATAAAGAAATGGTGTATCGCCATATTACCCATGATTATATTGAACGACCAGGTACTCATCGCCGGGAATACTGGCGCAATTCCGTGAAATATCAAATATTGTTTTTCAGTGAATTTTTTAATTCAAAATAAAGATACAAGTAACGAAGCCTAATTATATACCTGAAACGTAAGTGAAATAATGAATCGGGGATGACTATTAATTCAAGTTCAGTGTTTGCTTCATTAATGACCTCTTATATGAGTTTAAAAGGATTATACATTATTATAATCATATTTGTTTTCTCGAATTTTAGCCGATCCAGAGCGCAGGATGTTGTTATCAATGAAATAATGTCATCCAATGCTCAAACTATCGCTGATGAAGACGGTGACTATCCGGATTGGATAGAATTGTATAATAGAGGAATTTCCGATGTGAATCTCACTGGTTGGACGCTCTCGGATGATCCGGATAATCCGCGAAAATGGACCTTTCCGGATGTGTCAATACGAAGAGGTGGCTATTTATCCGTATTTGCTTCCGGTAAGGATCGCTCTAGTTCTGTTCTTGAATGGGAAACTGCTATTTCTGAGGGTGATAGCTGCCGTTACTTAAATGTTACGGAAAATGTTACGGATTACTGGTCCCATTCAGGATTCAATGATAAACAATGGGCATTCGGAATCACCGGGCTAGGTTATGGGGATGGTGATGATTCCACGGTAGTTGAACCGTCTCAATGTATTTATTTAAGGCAAAGATTTGATTTAACGGATGTTTCCGCCGTAACGAAAATGCTCTTGCATGTAGATTACGATGACGGGTTTGTAGCCTATCTGAATGGAATAGAAGTCGCCAGGGCAAATATTGGTTCCGTAGGTGTTCGTCCCGCTTATAATCAATCCGCCTCAGACATCCATGAAGCGAAAATGTATCGCGGCGGAGAACCTGACTTATTCGAGTTGAGCTCATTCAGTAACTTGTTACATAAGGGTGAAAACCTTTTGGCTATTGAAGTACATAATTATGGATCATTGTCGTCGGACCTGACGATTATTCCTTTCCTCTCATTAGGTTATTCAAAGGCAGGATTAACGCGAAGAGGACCTGCTCCGCAGCTTCACCTACCGGTTGTTTGGTTGCATACAAATTTTAAAATAAAATCGAGCGGGGAAGATATCGTATTATCCGATAATTACGGTCAATCGGTCGATCGCTTTGAAAACGATAAAATACCCGTTGATATTTCAAAAGGGCGGTATCCGGATGGCGCAGCGGATTGGTATTTCTTTAATCAGCCGACGCCTAACCAGTCCAATTCGGCAAACGGTTTCAAAGGGTTTGCCCCATCGGTATTAAGCTCTTGCTCATCGGGATTTTATGAGAACTCTTTATTGCTCTCGCTAACAACAAACGAAGTAGGGGTAAACATATATTTTACGATAGACGGTTCTTTACCAACTGAACAGACAATCGAATATCAATCACCCATCATTATTCCCAAAACAAGTGTACTGCGGGCAAGAGCATACAAAACCGGATGTCTACCCGGCCCTGTGTTAACACAAACCTATTTTATCAATGAAACAAGCGATCTGCCTGTCATATCTTTAACCACCGCTCCTGATAATCTTTGGGATGAGGAAAGCGGTATGTATTCCACCGGCCCAAATGCGGATTCGCAATTCCCTTATTTCGGAGCGAACTTTTGGCAGGATTGGGAACGTGCTGCCCATATTGAATTCTTTGAAACGAATAAAAGTCCGGTTTTTTCGAACGGCTGCGGAATAAAAATTTATGGGGGATGGAGTAGGGGGTTCCCTCAGAAATCATTAGCTGTGTTTTTTCGGGCGGAATATGGCGCATCTAAATTGGCTTATCCGGTTTTTCCCGAGTTAGATATCAATCAATTTGAAGCGCTTGTACTTCGTAATTCCGGTAATGATTGGGAATCTACTATGCTACGTGATGGTATGATGGGCTCGTTGCTTTCGAATGTTGACGTAGACAGGCAGGCCTTCCGCCCGGCCGTTGTTTTTATTAACGGTGCCTATTGGGGCATTTATAATATTCGTGAAAAGATCAATGAACATTTTATAGCTTCTCACCATCATGTCCATCCTGATCAAATTGATATGCTTGAAAATAATCAGACAACACTTTACGGCGATAACGAAAATTATCAGAATTTACTCGATTATATTGACTCGCATGAAATGAATACGGATGAAAGCCGGGAATTTCTGCAACAACAAATTGATATAAAAGAATATTTTGACTATGTAAGTGCCCAGATTTACTTCAACAACACGGATTGGCCGGGCAATAATCTAAAATATTGGCGGCCAAGAACAGCAGATGGAAGGTGGCGCTGGATTTTATTTGATACAGACTTTGGGTTTGGCTTATATGATGAGAAGGATTATAAAAATAATACTCTGGAATTTGCCCTGGAAGAGAAGGGTCCTGATTGGCCTAATCCACCATGGTCAACATTCTTGCTTCGCAATATATTGGAAAATGATGACTTAAGAGCTCAATTTATTAATTATTTTGCTGATCACCTGAACATTACATTTAAAACAGAACGCGTTTTAGAAGCAATAAAAGAGAAAAAAAATATTATTTTAACAGAAATTCCTGATCATCTAACCAGGTGGAACAAAAGTCTGAATCAATGGAAAGCGGACGTTGAATGTCTTGAGAACTTTGCTCGTAACAGAGTTGCTTATATGCGTCAGTATTTAATGCAGTACTTTGGTTTATCCGGAACAGGATTAGTAGACATACAAATCACCGGTTCAACTATGGGAAAAATCAAAATCAACAACCACCTGGTGGCAAGAGATTGTTTTTCAGGCTATTATTTTCCTGAAATTCCGGTTAAGGTAAAGGCTCTTCCGAATCCTGGCTATCGTTTCCTAAAGTGGGATGGGGCATATAGTTCTACTGAAAAGGAAATTACATTTTACCCTTATGGTCATACCACATTAACGGCCCATTTTGAAAAAACGGAAAGCTCAGAGAATTCTGTGGTGATTAATGAAATAAATTATAATTCACACGATACCTATGATAGCGGAGACTGGGTTGAAATTTATAATGCATCTGATGAAGATTTAAATTGTGGCGGCTGGATTTTTAAGGATGAGAACGACAATCATTGCTTTGTTTTTCCAGAGAATACGGTACTTGCGGCGGATTCGTTTTTGGTGTTGATAAGTGATTTGGCTAAGTTTACAACCCTATTTCCGCACGTAACCAATTATATAGGAATAACGAGCTTTGGCCTGAGCGGATCCGGAGAATTAATCCGGCTTTTTAATTCGCACGGTGATCTCATTGATTCATTAACTTATGATGATAAACCTCCCTGGCCCGAAGAAGCTGATGGCAAGGGAGCAACATTGGAATTAATCAATCCCCTTAAGGATAACACTAAACCTGAGAATTGGGCGGCTTCCTATAATCATGGATCACCGGGAGAAAAGAATTCGGCCTATACGGATATTGGGGAAGTACCGTTTATCTTTCCGCAAAAATCTGCTCTGGAGCAGAATTATCCAAATCCATTTAACCAGGAAACTGTTATTGGCTACCGGCTTTTAGTTGTCAGCGATGTTGAAATTACTGTATACGATGTTTTAGGCCAAAAAATTCAAACTTTGGTAAATGCTCAGCGACCGGCAGGGAACTATCAGGTTCGGTTTGACGGCAGCGGCCTGGCAAGCGGTGTCTATTATTATGTTTTAAAATATAACGGGCAGGTCAGTTTTAAAAAAATGATTTTATTGCGCTAAACCGAGATATCTTTTTTTTGATAGTGAGGAAGGATTGAGAAATATTTCAATATAATCATATTTATTGTTAGGAGGTAAAATGCGGTTTTCGGTAGTAGACTACTGTGTATTTATAGGTTACATCATTTTTATTGTCGGCCTCGGCTTATGGGTTTCACGTACTAAAAAAGGTTATGAAAAAAATTCCGAGGATTATTTTTTAGCCGGCAAAACCCTACCCTGGTGGGCTATCGGTGCTTCGCTGATTGCCGCAAATATTTCAGCCGAACAGTTTATAGGCATGTCCGGTTCCGGTTTTGCTCTCGGTTTGGCCATTGCCTCCTATGAGTGGATGGCTGCCGCTACTTTACTTGTGGTGGGTAAATTCTTTTTACCGATTTTTTTGGAAAAGCAGTTGTATACCATCCCGGAATTTATCGAACGACGTTTCAGTACGGATTTAAAAACCATTTTAGCCGTGTTCTGGATTGCATTGTTCATTTTTGTAAACCTAACGTCTGTATTATTTTTAGGTGGTAAAGCGATTGATACGATTATCGGAAGCGGTGACGGAAGTTTAATCATCTGGGCCATCTTGACATTGGCATTTATCGCTGCCGCTTATTCCCTGTACGGAGGACTTTCTGCAGTGGCCTGGACCGATGTGGTACAGGTGGCCCTGCTGGTTATCGGAGGATTGCTTACAACGCTTATAGCGTTAAATGCGGTAACACCGGAGGGAGGCATCATTCACGGGTTTGAGCATATTTTTAAACATGCGGGCGATAAATTTCATATGATTCTTTCAAGAGATAATCCGCAATTTTTTAATCTTCCCGGAATAGCTGTTTTGATTGGCGGTATGTGGGTAGCCAACTTGTATTACTGGGGATTTAATCAGTATATTATTCAGCGGGCCCTGGCTGCCAAATCACTACGGGAAGCCCAGCGGGGTCTGGCTTTTGCCGGATTTTTAAAGCTAATTATCCCCTTACTGGTAGTTGTCCCGGGAATTATTGCTTTTGTACTGTTTACTCAACCCTCCGGAACAACGATCATTCCCGGCATAAAAGAGGCCTTCCTAAAAGTGGGAGGAGGAATTAATTACGATAAAGCCTATCCCTGGTTGATCAGCCGTTTTATTCCTGTCGGTTTAAAAGGTCTCGTTTTAGCCGCTTTGACTGCGGCTATAGTCTCTTCTTTGGCTTCGATGCTCAATTCGACCTCAACCATTTTTACAATGGATATATTCAAACCGTATATCAATAAAAAAGCTACAGAAAAGCAATTAGTGCGTGTTGGTCGTTTAACGGCAGGTGTGGCCTTAATTATTGCGATTGTTATGGCACCTGTTCTTGGTAATATTCCGCAGATGTTCCAGTATATTCAAGAATATACTGGCCTGGTAAGTCCCGGTATCCTGGCTGTATTTTTAATGGGACTCTTTTGGAAAAAAACGACGAACAAGGGCGCGATTATCGGTGTGTCGCTTTCCATAGTAGTGGCTTTTTTGCTTAAGCTCCCTGCAATTGACTTGCCCTGGATGGATCAAATGTTTTATACGATGCTCATCACGATGGTAATTATCATGGGAATTAGTTTAACAACTTCGTCTGATGTCGATGATCCCAAAGGGATTCCTCTAACTGCAGCTACTTTTAAGACCGGATCGGTTTTCAATATTAGCGCATATGTGATTTTAATTATTCTGGCTGTATTGTATACCGCATTCTGGTAAAAAAATACAGGGAACAAGGAATTGGGATTTCAAAATTTCGGATTCTCAGTTTCAAACTCCCAATTTCACATTGCATTATCCGAGTGAAACGATAAGAGAAAATAAATGCACTTGTTTAAAATTCCGCATCGCCGCTATAACCCTTTAACGGGTGACTGGATTCTGGTATCACCGCATCGGACCCAGCGTCCCTGGCAAGGACAGAAGGAAACACGGCCGGTGGATAATTGCCCGCAATATGATGAAAAATGTTATTTGTGTCCCGGAAACGAACGGGCCGGTGGACATAAAAATCCGCAGTATAAAGGCACTTTTGTTTTTACCAATGATTTTGCCGCCTTGCTGCCCGATATACCAGCGGAAACTACTGAAAAGCATTCACTGTTTAACGCAGTGAGCATTCGAGGCACCTGCCGGGTGATTTGTTATACACCGCGCCATGATTTGACTATGGCCGAAATGTCCAAAGAAGCCGTGCAAGAGGTGATTGATGTCTGGGCTGAACAGGTGAGTGAATTAGGGACAAAGTATCTGTGGGTACAGGTTTTCGAAAACCGCGGCCAGATAATGGGCGCTTCCAATCCCCATCCGCACGGACAGGTTTGGGCGAGCGACACTTTGCCTAATGAACCATTAAAAGAAAATAACCATCAGCATATTTATTTTAAAAAGAAGCAGTCTGTTCTGTTGATGGATTATCTTACTGAGGAAATCAAGCAGAAAG
>JALSTK010000059.1 GCA_026983775.1 Calditrichia bacterium | reverse complement strand
CTATCAATTGGCCGCCTGATTTTAATATGTATTCACTCCGTCATTGAAAGGTGACGAACCGGTGCGCCTGCGAAGAATCTGTTGCCAGTTGGGATTCTGAAGTTCCTTTCTATAGGTGGAATGCACAAGATGATAATCCCCGAATCCATCCTCGTCTACGAACACAAATTCTGCCCCCCCCTCAAGATTGTGGTATTTCCAGATCACATAGGGAAGAAGGTCCATCGAATTGGTATGCCGCTCATATTCATCCGGCTCACCATAGAGGATGTAAACCCGGCCCCGATCGCTCTTCCAGCCCGGTCTGCCCATGGAACGGAATCTTGAGTTCACATAGGAGACACGTTGCAAATATTCTCTGCGGCTCGTTCCACTTGAGACCTGAGAAATATTGTCTCTTCTTCGCCAGAATTGAGTTAAAAATTTTCTCATGGCCGGAGCGTTTTGAAGATTTTTAAAAATTTTTATTTCCTGTCTGCTGGCAATATACTTGGCCTCATCAAATTCTTCCAGCAACTGTTCTTTACTGAATGTTTGATAATAGTCGGCAACGGCCGGCAGAGCATTCGTTGTTTTCTGGCGGGTAGTATCTTTGTGAGTCGGTTTGTATACCTGAAATTTTTTCCAGTTGGAGGCAATCGCACCGGTGGTCAGATCTCTGACTCGGGCATGAATAAAATAGATATCTGCAGGTAAGGCCATTACGTTCATGCCTCCGGCCTCCACCAAAGTCGGACCGATGATAGATTTTTTTACCGGTTTGCGATTCTTTAAAGTATCACCTTTGCTGTTGGTAACCCAATACTGAAATTCATAATATCCCTGTTTGTCAGCCGAGTAGGACAGATGATTTAATTCGATATAGTAATAAAGCATCGGGTGGAGAATATCGAATACGGCGGTAGGATTGGGAATAATTTTTAATCCGTTTTTGTAAAACATATTATGAGTTGTATCCCGTTGAATGGAAGAACATAATTCGATATCCGATAATAGCAGGTCTTTCAGAGGTTTGAGTGTTGTCACTTCCATAATATAGTCACCGCTACGATTAGAATTATTGTCCTTTATCTGCACTTTTGCCTGATAGGTTCCGTACGGTAATTCAAAACTGAATATGTCAACGAATTGATTATATTTTTGCAGACGGGAAGTATCCTGCGTTGTATTTTTATATTGATGTTCCATATTCTTCACGACTTTTCCATTTTGCATCATTTGCAGATGGGTAGTAAAGGAGGCTGTAAATTTTCCATCTTCTGATTTTTGATAATCCAGACTTCCCTGGAAAATGGAAAGATACGTTTGAATGAAGGCCAGGCTATCCGTAGAAATAAAAGAAGAGTAGTCTGCCCGCACCGGAATAAAATTAAATTGTGCCCGGGCAATGAGGGGCAGAATAAAAATGATTAAAATAAGTTTTTTCATTACATAAACCTCTATGTAAATTTAACCGATACAATTTTTGAAATACCTTCTTCTTCCATGGTAACACCATACAGGGTATTTGCCGCTTCCATGGTTCGTTTATTGTGGGTTACCACAATAAATTGCGTATTTTTTGAAAAATTTTCCAGGGCCGTATTAAATCGGGTGATGTTGACATCATCCAGAGGAGCATCGACCTCGTCAAAAATACAAAAGGGACTCGGTTTTACCAAATAAATAGCAAATAGCAATGAAATAGCCGTTAATGTCTTCTCCCCCTGGGAGAGTAAGGTCAATGTTTGTAATTTACGTCCCTTGGTGCGCACCTGAATTTCAATATTTGCTTCCAGGGGATCATCGTCTTCTTCCAATAAAATGGTCCCTTCGCCGTTTTCAAAAAAGGAGCGGAAAACCTTTTCGAAGTTACTCTTAATGGATTGGAAGGTATCTAAAAATTGATCCCGTGCCGTTTTATTGATTTTGTTAATCGTCTCAAGTAACGATTTCTCGGCCTTGAGCAAGTCGTCCCGCTGTTTGGTAAGAAAATCAAATCGTTCTTTTTCCGTATCATATTCGCTGACTGCCAGGGGATTGACCGGTCCCAGATTTTTAATACGCTGCTTGAGCAATTCAATTTTTTCTTCGACGGCTTGTTCGTCCAACCCCTCGTAGGGAATTCCGATTTCGATATCTTCCGAATATTCCTTTAAAATAGATTCTCTTAATCCTTCAGCTTTAAAACGATTTTCATTAATCCGAAGTTCCAGGGTCCGGCTTTTTTCCAGGGAAGAATCGTGTTGCTTTCTATATTGCCGCGTCTGGTCTTCGGTACTTTGAATTTTTGTTTCTATTTCATGAAGTTGTTCTTCGATTTTTTGCTGTTGATCTTCCAGTTCATCGCGTGTTTTCCAAAGTGATGCAAGGTCTTCCTGCCGTTTTTTGGAATCTTCTCCCATCTGGATCAGGGCTTGTTCGATTCGTTCAATTTCCTGATGATGTTTATGAATTTGATTGTTCAGATCGGCTATCGAATGCTGGGTACGTTCCCGGTCATTTTTTCGGTTGGTAATTTGATTTTGTAAATTGGTAACATCAATCCGAACTTTTTGAACTTCATTCAACAAGGTATCCAGCATAGAACTGTTTTGCTCATAGGAAGAGGTTTGCTGTATGGTTCTTCTTTCCAGTTCATCTAACTTTTTTTCTTCCGCTATTACCCGATCTGACATTTTTAAGCTTTCAGCGCTTAATTCCTTAATTTTCTGCTCAGTCCTGCTCAGATGGGTTTGCTCGTTCAGGAGGCCGCTCTCTATCTGCTTCATTTCGTAAAGAACCTGGTTTTCCTGCTTTTCCTGCTCGATTATTTTATGATAGGAACGATTCATATGTTCGGTAATCGTATGCTTTTCAGAGAGGGAAGTTTCCAAGTCTTCCTGAAGGGAAGCGAGGCGTTGTTGAATTTTGTGCACGCGTCTGATCTGTTCTTTCTCGGATTGTGCCAGTTCTTGCAGACGCTCTTTTCGCCCGATAATGGAAGCATTATTGCGATTCAC
Organism: Calditrichia bacterium; assembly: GCA_026983775.1. Lineage (GTDB taxonomy): Bacteria > Calditrichota > Calditrichia > Calditrichales > Calditrichaceae > JALSTK01. The sequence goes on along the minus strand of JALSTK010000059.1, from coordinate 14,670 downwards.
TTTGCCGGAGGAAATCTCCCGATTAAAATTAACCAGATCCCCCTGCGGTGTAAGAAAGCGGATGTCAGCATGTTTTGCGGCCAGCTCCAGCGCATGGTTCAGGTCATTTGCTATGGCAACGTCCCCTAACTGAATGCGTATTAATTTTTCGTATCGGTCCTCTGTTTTCAGTGAATCCATTAAAAAAGTCAATTCCGGATCGGAAGGCATACGGGGTAAGCTAATTGCATCGAGTCGTTCCAATGGAATGAGGGTGACACGTCCCTGATCTTCTCTTTCTACGGAACGAATCAGCTCTTTAGCTTTACGGACGGTATCTACCACAATATAGTCGAGAGCTTCACCGAGAAGCATTTCTACTGCAGAAGAATAGGCGGTATCCACGGTAAACAAATCACTTAAAGGACCGTATACACCGGGAAGCGATTTCTGCCGGGTCATAATATACTGGGTGCTTTTGGCATGTCCTTCATAATTGGAAATAATCTGCTCGAAGAATACCTTTTTGGAACGAATCCTTTCCAGTTCAGCATTCTGCCGGTTAAGTTCATCCTGAAGCTGATCCAAAGATTTCTGAAGCTTTTCCATATTCTGCTCAAGGCGTTTAAGTTGTCCGTCCGACTCCTGCCGCTCTTTTAAAAGGGCTTCTTTGGCTTTATGAATTTTTTCTTGTTGCGCCTTCAGTGCAGTCTGATTCTTTTGAAAGGATGCTATCTTTTTAAGCAGTGCATCACGCTGTTCCTGTTGAAACTTCAATTGAAATTTTTGCTGTTTTAATTCGTCTTTTAAACCTGCTACTTGTTGGAAGCGGGCAAGAAAAGATTGATTGAGCCGATCAATTTCCTGTTTTTCTTTTTGTAATTTTTCAATTTCACTTTTTCGTTCCCCTTCGATTTTGGCGAACCGCTTATCTACAAGGTTTTTGCGCGCCAGCAGATCATCAAGTTCTGCTTCATATTTCTTTATGTTTTCCTCGAGAATGGAAATTTTCTTATGGAAGTCTTGTATTTCCTGGGTAAAGCGATCGCGTGCTTTACTCATTTCTTCGGCTTTGGTTCGGCCGATTGCCTGATCCTGGTTGATTTGAGCAACTTTTTGATCGAATGCATGCAGCTCTTTGTTGATCGCCTGTAATTGCTGTTCCGTCTGAACGCGATCCCGTTTGTAATCCTCGAGGAGTGCTTCATCAATGGTGATTTGGTGATGACTTTCTTCTTTAAGTTGGCTAATTTCCTTTAGTTGGGCGCTCAAGGGGCGGATTTCATCCAATAAATGGTGGTAACGCCAGCGGGCCAAATCGACATCCGCTTTTTTTAATTCTTCCGTGTATTTGAGGTAGCGTCGCGCTTTTCCTACCTGACGGGAGAGCGAATTCACTTTTTTTTGTACTTCCGAAATGATATCATTAATTCGGGTCAAGTCGATCCGCGTGGCTTCTAATTTTCGTAAAGCGGATTTGCGTCGTACCTTGTATTTTACGACACCTGCAGCTTCTTCAAAAAGTAAACGTCGTTCGGATTTATTCTCGCTGAGGATATTTTCAACCATTTTAAGTTCAATAACCGAATACGAATTAGCTCCCAAACCCGAATCCATAAAAATATCGAGCACGTCTTTTAGACGAACGGGAGTATTGTTGATCAGATACTGACTCTCTCCGGATCGATAAAGTCTGCGAGCGATAACGACTTCATCGAATTCTGTTTTTAAAATGCCTTTATTATTTTCAATGGTCATGGAAACTTCGGCCAGTCCCATAGGTTTGCGACTGTTGGTTCCGTTAAAGATAACGTTTTCCATTTTATCGCTGCGCAGTATAGAAGTCCTTTGTTCGCCTAATACCCAGCGTACGGCATCTACGATATTGGATTTACCGGAGCCATTCGGACCGATAATACAGGAAATACCGCTGTTAAATTCAAGAACGGTTCTATTGGCAAAAGACTTAAAACCGATCAGTTTTAATTTAGAAAGATACATTCATCTCCATTCGACATACGGTTTAGAATAATGATCCGGAATGTATGAGCAGATTCAAGTAACTGAACCAACCATTCACAGGATTAAAAACAGCAAATAAGATAATCAAAGGAATGATGTAAGACAATAGCATGTAAATGAAAACTTTGATAATTCGGGTGATAAAGAGAACACGAATGCCATTAATAATACGAAAGTGAGCCCAGATAACAAAAAAGAGCAGCAGATATACCTGGTAATGGGCAACATTAAGGATTTGTAATATCTGATAATTAAAAAGGCTGAAAGGTAACAAATAGATCAGAGGAACACCGGACCATAATCCGATGGCCAAAGCCTGCCGGAAACGTATCTTATTCCCTGTAAGGATACTGATAAACTTAAGGATAAAGCTGACCAGAAGGGGATAGGATAAGAGCAGAACAAAGAACAAACCAGTAATACCGCCCGCATTATTATTCAATTTAAGAAAAGAAGTAAAAAGTCCTGCCGGGATAAGAAAAAGACCGACGAGTTCCTGAAGCAGAATCGATCCCCGGTAAAAATAAAAAAAGGAACCGATATAAACGGCTAGAATCAAGGATGAAAAACTTCCTACTAAGAACGAATTAAATAAGGGGATGATTCGTCGTTCCCGCATATCGACGAAAAACCCATAAGGATGGATGCGGGCGCGTTGAAAGTTTTCTTTAAGCCGGGCTTGCCGACGATAAATCAGAAAAAAGAAAATCGTGCTAAAAACAATCAGCAATGAGAAGAAATTATTCTTTTCAGAAGGGGTAGCGCTCAAGGAAGCGCCGGAATCTGTGGAATTCCAGAACGTATTCCATTCGGCGCTCCAGGGTTTGGAAATCGATGTTAATGTAAATAAACCGCTGTGATTCACAAGAGGATCATCGCTTGCAAGGGAAAGATTATTCGGGTTACTCATAATCCAGTCCCGGTAACTTTCAATGAATCCACCTTGAAGCTGTTTTGTGTTCTGCACATCGATCCATTCCTTCCGTAGAATGGCTCTGCGTTGAATTTGCGTCGGATCTTTCTTGATCTCCCTGTACAGTTGAGCATCGGGTATTCCCAGATTGCCGATCAGAATGGTCGGAGCATGGAAATCGATCGGATGGCCCAGGGGATTAAAGGGATAGTAAAAATCACTTTCATAAAAATCGGCTGCCACCTCAACGGGTACCTGATGTCCGGGAATCGGGGAAAGATAAGATGTCCCCCGTACTTGTTCCTTGATATATCTTTTAAGAATGAACATGAATTTTTGAACCGGAGCCTCATCCAAAGGAATCTCCTGGCCTATGCTCACAGCCATTAAACTTGGATGTTTTGCAAAAAGCCCTTGCATACGTTGCAAGGAAGCTTTCATATGGCTTAGCAGAAGATCCTTTGTAAAGAGCGATCCGGGATACCGCCATACGGGAAGTTCCGCAAAAAGCAGGATACCGGTCGAATCCGCAGCCCGAAGAATGGATTCATCCGGAATATAGTGGGGGAATCTTATGGCATTAAATCCCATTTCTTTAATCGTTACCAGATCCTGACCGATCTGGTCGACCCTGTTTTTACTGAGCCAGCTATGCGGATTAAGATGGAAATTCACTCCTCTGATAAGAAGAGGGCTATTGTTGAACAGTAATGTATTGTTATGCACGGTCCATCTTCGGAAGCCGAGCAGGAAGGATCGATGGGCAACGGTTTTTCCATTTGCCTTGATCCAGACCTGTAAACGATTCATGCCCGGATTTTCGGGTGACCATAAGGAAGATTTACGGATGGTGAACTTTAAAGAGCGTCGGCGCTTATTTTTTCTCAATAGATTTTGGCGATAGAGAATCTTTTTACCGCTTGAAGAAGTAATTAATTCTTCTAAAATATAATTTTTATGTACAGCAGGCAGATTAAACCCATAACTTATTTGAACAGATTTTAAATCTTTGGAAACCTTCGTTTCCGGTTCGGAAATGATGGAATTGGGTTTTATATAGAGATAGAGAGGACGGATCAGGCCGACTATTCGTTCTTCGGAATACACCCGGACATAGTGTGGATATCCGTTTTCTATGGAAACAGGTTGAACTAATCGGATCTCAACCGAATTATCACCGGATTTAATTAATTCCGGCGGAATCTTGAAATGCAGCGGAGTGAGATCATTGATTGCAAAAAATGCATGTTGTCCGTTAATACGGATATCTGCACTATTGACAAATCCTCCGCAATACAGATAAACCTCCTCGCTGTCTGCGTTTGCGGGTAAATTAAAATGCATTCGAATAAAAAGTTGATGTAAATTCTCACTAAAAAAAGGAAGGGATTCTGCCTCCCATCTATTTTGAAGTTCATTTTTAATTTGTATGTTTTGTGGCTTAAACAGCGTGATTTTTTCCGGAAGAGATTCCCGAAAAGCACTGTCGGAAGAGGCCCATTGAAACGGATAGAATTTTGGCTTAGGAGCAGCCAGCAAAAAACCCATACCGATGAAGAGCATCACCGGGATTAATTTTTTCCAAATATTGCGCATACTGTATTCGATTCCATATTCATTCTTATAATTGGGTACTGCGATTTGAATAAGCCGGAGCGAGGCTCACAAATCGATTAAATCAGGCTGATAATATCTCTTACCGCCTGTTCAAAGCCGATGGCCAGAGCTTTGTGGATGATCGGAGTACCGACGATGATATCCTCAATATATTCGATATTTGCAATATCGCGGATATTATCATAGCCGATGGGCCCGGAAATATTAACTCCCATTCCAATTTTATTGGCGGCCAGGGTCAACCCGGTAATCCTTTCCAAAATTTCCAATTCGCTTCCCATATCTTCTGCGGACGCCAGACTTCGGGCGCTGATTTCTATATAGTCGAACTCCAATTTACCGGCCTGTTTAATATTGGATATTTCGGGTTCGACCAGCACCGAGCTTAAAATATTATTGGACCGTAATTCGGCAATGAAATTTTGTATTTGATTGGAATACATATCCAGATCCAGTGGTAGAGCCTCTACCGTAGTTACATCGCCGGGAGCAACAAAGGTAACCATATCCGGTTTTATACGAAGTAAGGTCCGAATAGTATCTTCCGTTAGATTCGATCGAACGTTCAAATAGGATTTGATAATCTGGCGGAACAGAGTTACATCCCGTTCATTGACCGTTTTCAGGTCGTCACGAAGATAACATACAATACTTTCCGTTCCTCCCAGCTCCGCCAAAACCAGAGCATGAACCGGGTCGGGATTTTTCCCGTCCATCATATTTCGTATGTATGCCACAGGGTCGATATCAAGCGCAAATCGGTGCATAAAACCTCCATCGTAATCGGATGCGGAATAGTCCGGATCGAAATCTTCCTTCCGGTGAAAATAAAGGGTTTGGGATTCGACCAATCAGCTATTCCAGCGATCTCTTTTCAATCCATTCAGTCATGACTGCTCACATGAATCATATTGTTAAAATGAAGAAAGGTCCTCCCAACGACTGATTTTCCAGATACCGGTCGTATCCGTCGGACTTTTCCGCCGTTTTTTAAAAATAAACAGAGCTTCTCCTCCAATGGGCGGATATTCCAATCCACCGTCCAGAGTTAGTTTAAAAGTTTTTTTAACTTCCTTCAAGGTAAATTCATTATTTAAATAGCGTGCATAGACCGTTCCTTCCCAGATCAGATTAAGGGTTTGAAAATGGCGGAAGAGGCCAACGGTTGTTTTAATATCCACATCGCGTCCCCAGGTTATATCCGTAACGGGGTCGGTGGCAAAATTTTTTGAAATAAACAGAAAACTGCTGTCTAAAAGATCGCTGTAAACCAGGGAATCCTTAAAATTATAGGCATAGCTAAAGTTAATCAGCACCTCTTCCGGTGTTTTCTGGTCGGTAATAATCAAATTTTGGTTGGCTTCTTTATCGGTTAAAGACGGTGCAAAAGGGTTCAAACATCCGGACAGGGTGATGAGTAAGATCGTCCCAAAGAGAATCGAGCGCCAAATGAATCGATGTCTGTTTTTTTCTTTCATAACTTTTATGGTAGCTACGATTTTTTTCGATAAAGTAATTTTAAAAAAGTCCAGCTTTTTTTATGTTGATTTTGAAAAGCCAAATCCTGCCAGAAATAAATATGCCAGGTCTCGGGCGGTGTTTTGGATTTGAAGAGTTTAAACCGGGCATATCCCTGAAAGACGGCAGTAGAATCGAGAGAAGACCTGATTAATAATTGGTAACGGAAATTATTGGTTTCAACGGAATCGTTAACCGAAGTCGGTGTAATAGGACGCCATGAAATGCTTGTATCGACAACAGAAAAGGTAAGGATGGGGTAGACTCCTTTACCCGAAACCGTCAATTGAGTAAAATAATTCCGTTCATCGAACAGGGTCCAGGGACGATTTTCAAATTCACTGCCATAATAAGGGTCCGCTTCAAAATAGAATCCGGGCGGCGTTGTTTGCGTCTGCGGCACGAAGCAACGCATGTACTCTTCGATATTTTTTTCTGCAATGGATTTTTCAAAATTAAGGAAAACAATATCCGGATTGATGGCCGGTGTAAAATCATAGCCGCTTCCCGGTGTTTGAATCTCGGGTTTTTCAACCTTATCGGCACGAGAGGAAAAGGGATTGGTACAGGACCAGATAAACAGGATACCTGAAAAAATTAAAACGACACGCATCTTGGCTGCATAACTAATAAAAATCATAGTGAAAATTAAATGTAAACCCAACCAGAATCAACTTAAAATCCGTAAAATAAATTTGTTTGCTTAATTCGGTCAAATTAAATTCTGCAGGATTATAGGGGAGAATAGCTATGAATATCAAAGAGAGTATAGAGGACCTACGTCGTAAAATAAGACGCTACGATTATGAATACTATGTTAAGGCTCAGCCTACTATCAGTGATTTTGAATATGACCAATTAATTAAAAAGCTGGAAAAGCTGGAGCAACAATATCCCGAGTATATTACACCCGATTCTCCGACTCAACGCGTATCGGGTGAGCCCACCAAAGAATTTCCGAGCGTTATCCACCGTTACCCCATGCTCTCTCTCTCCAATACATATAGTGCTCAGGATTTCATTGAGTTCGACCGCAGAACCAAATCTGCTTTGAAAAGCGATGCGCACGTGGAATATGTGGCGGAATTAAAAATTGATGGAGTCGCCGTCAGTTTGAGTTATGAACAGGGAAGATTTGTACAAGGTGCCACCCGCGGGGACGGTATTCGTGGTGATGATATCACCATTAATCTCCGGACGATTCGCAGTATTCCCTTAAAAATCATAGAAGGGAAAAAGATTCCATCCCGGTTCGAGGTGCGCGGCGAAGTTTTCATGCCGAAGAAATCTTTTGAAGAAATTAATAAAAAAAGAGCCGAACAGGAAGACAGCCTTTTTGCAAATCCCCGTAATGCCGCCGCCGGAACATTAAAATTACAGGATGCTCGTCTCGTGGCCGAACGTCATTTGGAAATGTTCGCCTACTACTTTTTTACGGAAGAGGATTCTTTTCTGAATCCGACCCATGTGCAGAATTTAGAGCTGCTCAAACGCCTCGGATTTAATGTCAATCCCCATTTTAAGGTATGCCCCGATATAGGAGCTGTATTGGAATATGTCCGGGAGTGGGAAGAGAAGCGTTCCTCTCTTCCGTATGAAATCGATGGAGTCGTGGTTAAAGTAAATGATTTACAGCAACAAAAAATTCTGGGCAATACAGCCAAGAGCCCCCGCTGGGCCATTGCTTTTAAATTCAAAGCCGAGCAGGCCGAAACAAGAATCAATGCCGTCGTTTGGCAGGTGGGTCGAACCGGAATTCTGACGCCGGTTGCCGAGCTGGAACCCGTAAAACTGGCCGGTACGACCGTTTCCCGGGCGACCCTGCACAACCCGGATGAAATTGCTCGTAAAGATATTCGCCAGGGAGATTTCGTCTTTATTGAAAAAGGGGGGGATATCATTCCTAAAGTAGTTGCGGTGAATCTGTCCCGCAGAGATACTGCTTTGCAACCGCTTAAAATTCCGACTCATTGCCCGGTTTGCGCAACAAAATTGGTACGAATAGAAGATGAAGTCGCCTTACGCTGTCCCAATGTAGAATGCCCGGAACAGATTATCCGCAGAATCGAACATTTTGCCAGCAGAAACGCCATGGATATTGAAGGACTGGGAATCGCCTTAGTGGAATTACTGGTTAAGAAAGGATTCCTTAAAAATGTAGCGGATATTTATTCCTTAAAAGCGGAACAGATTGCCGAATTAGAGCGGATGGGAGAGAAAAGTGCCGACAATTTGATAAAGGCCATAGAAGCCAGCAAAAAGCAATCCCTGGATCGACTTATCTTTGGGTTGGGTATACCTTATATAGGAGTTACCGCCGCTAAAATCCTGGACAGGACCTTCCAATCTATGGAAGCGCTTCAACAAGCCGATATGGACCGTTTGCAGGAAATTAACGGTATCGGCGAAAAGATGGCGCTCAGCATAGTCGATTTTTTCAGGGATGAACGAAACCGGCAGATTATTGATAGGCTCAAAGAATATGGAATACGAATGGAATCAACTGGTTTAGAGAGCAAACAAACCTTGCAAGGTTTAACTTTTGTGCTGACCGGCACCTTACCTACTTATAGTCGTAAACAGGCACAGGAACTAATTGAAACTCATGGCGGCCGGGTCAGTTCATCCGTTTCAAGCAAAACCGATTATGTATTGGCCGGAGACAACCCCGGCTCCAAGCTTTTTAAAGCCCGACAACTGGGAGTAAAGGTGATTGATGAGAAATCCTTTCTGGATATGCTTGGAAGCTGATATTTTTAATTGACTTTATATAATGCTAATCCTAAATTATTAATCTTTAAAAATTTATTAAAATAAAGATATTTTATGATCAAATCAGGAGGTTAATACAGTTAATGAAGTCCAAAACCACTACGAAATTCATTCTCATTTTGGTCATCCTTCTGGGAGCAATTTATTATCTCTATCCCACGTATAAGTTCAATTCCCTCTCAGACAAAGAAAAGCAGGAAATGAAAATCAATGATCCCAAAGCTTTTTTTAATCTTAAGGGAAAGACCATCAATCTTGGTTTGGACCTGCAGGGGGGTATGCATGTCGTCCTGGAAGTCGATATCAAGGAATTACTAAATAAACTTGCTCGCAATAAAAATGAGGCTTTCCAGAAAGCCCTGGAGAAAACCCAAAAACAGGTTGAAAAAACGGATGAAGATTTTATTTCCGTTTTTAATGAAAATTTGAAAAAAGAAGGTGTGAATATCGCCCGCTATTACGCTAACAGCGAGCATCGTACCGAGAGTGAAGTGCTTGATTATTTGCGTACACAAACCAAAGAAGCGGTTAATCGTTCCCTTGAAATCTTACGAAATCGTGTAGATGAATTCGGTGTATCCGAACCGATTATACAAAAGCAGGGTAATACACGAATTATCGTCGAACTGGCCGGAGTGACAGATCCGGCTCGGGTCCGGAAGTTAATCGGTCGAACCGCTTTGCTGCAATTTAAACTATTAGCCGATAATATCGTATCCGCCAATGTCGCGGAAAAGATTAACGAGTATATCAATTCCAAAATCACACCTTCCGATACATTGGCTGAGAAGAAATCCTCTGCCGACAGTACCAGGGATACGTCTACCACTTCTCTGGAAAATATGTTTGGAATCGATTCGACTAAGAGTGCTGACACAACTACGGTTGCCAAAAATGATTCTATCAAAACGCTTTTCGAGGAAAATTTATTTTTTCTGGATCCTCGGGATAAACAAACGTTACTGGTTCCGGTGGACAAAGAAGCGAAATTCCGGAAAATATTGCAACTTCCCGAGATTCAAAAGATTATTCAAAAGGAAGCGGAAAATGCCGAATTCGTTTGGGGTGCCAAGCCGGTCTTCGGCGGAAAGTATTACCAGGTTTATCTCGTAAAGAAACATGTGGAATTGTCGGGAAATACCATTGTTGACGCCAGTCCGCAAACCGGTAATCCCAATGATCCGACTTCGATTGGAAAATTTGAAGTATCCCTTACATTAAATGATGAAGGTGCCCGGACTTTTGCCAGGGTCACCGGAGCCAATGTGGGCAAACGTCTGGCGATCATTTTAGACAACAAGGTCTTCCTGGCCCCGGAACTACGGGTAAAGATTACCGGCGGTAGGGCGCGGATTACCGGAATGGATACAATGAACGAAGCAAAAGATTTGGCTATTGTTTTAAAAGCAGGGGCTCTGCCGGCTCCGGTTCATTCCATAGAAGAGCGGACGGTGGGACCTTCTCTCGGTCATGATTCGGTGAGTGCGGGAAGCCTTTCCGCTGTGTTGGGTCTGGCTCTGGTTATGCTCTTTATGATTTTTTATTACAAACTGGCCGGGCTGGTAGCCGATTTTGCCTTAACGCTAAATATCGTATTGATTATGGCGGTTATGGCCTATTTTCATGCCACCTTAACTTTGCCGGGTATTGCCGGAATTATTCTCACCATTGGTATGGCCGTGGATGCGAATGTGCTTATTTTCGAAAGAATTCGCGAAGAACTGGCCAAAGGTAAAACGATCCGGGCTTCTATCGATCTGGGATATGGCCGGGCATTTATTACGATTTTGGATGCCAATGTTACCACCTTTATAGCCGGTTTGGTTCTTTATACTTATGGAAGCGGCCCGGTGCAGGGTTTTGCTCTGACCATGATGATCGGTATTATTGCCAGTATGTTCACGGCCATTGTAGTTACACGGGTTATCTTTGATTATACTCTGGAAAAAAGAGCTGTTAAGAAATTAAGCATCTAAGGCCTTACCCGGAGCAAATATATAAGGAGAATGAGGTAAATGCAGTTTTTTAAGAATCCTAACTATAAAATTATTCAGAAACGTAAAATCGGCTATTTTTTTAGTGGTACATTAATTCTTATTTCCATCATTTCATTGATTCTTCATGGAGGCCCGCGCTATAATATCGATTTCACGGGCGGCACCCTTATTCAATTGAAATTTGAAAAGGCGGTGAAGATTCAGGATGTTCGTTCTGCCCTCGGTAAGGGTGGCTATAAAGATACGGAAATTAAACATTACGGTAGTCCGAATGAAATCGCCATCCGGGCCGGTTTGGGAAGAACCGAAGAAGAGATTTCCAATAGCATTGAAGAAATTATACAAAAAGCTATCCCCGATAATCATTTTGTCGTTCAACGGGTCGAAAAAGTTGGCCCGAAGATAGGACACGAGTTGATTATTGATGCTTTGCTGGCCATTTTTTGGGCCATGATTCTCATTTTAATTTATGTCATGTGGCGCTTTGAGTTCAAATTTTCCGTAGGGGCCATTATAGCCCTCATGCATGATGTGACCATCACAATCGGTGTTTTTTCCGTATTCAATCTCGAAATATCCGCTCCGATCATCGCCGCCGTACTTACGATTGTCGGCTATTCGTTGAATGATACGATTGTGGTCTATGATCGTATCCGCGAAAATATGAGGGCTTCTAAAAAGAACCTTCAGGACTTTGGCGGTACTATTAATCGCAGTATTAATGAAACCTTAAGCCGTACCATCATTACTTCCGGTACCACTCTCCTTGTAGTTATCGTCCTCTATTTCTTCGGGGGGGAAGTCTTGCGTAACTTTGCGCTGGCGCTCATTATCGGTATCGTGATCGGTACTTACTCTTCGATTTTCATAGCTAGTCCGATTGTGTTAGACTGGAAGGTAAAGAAGGCCTAAATTTTTAAGGGGAAATTATGGGTGTTACCGTCACTGACCAAAACGAGGTCACCATTATCGGTCTGTCCGGAAAAATAATGGGGGGTCCCGAAGCCGGACAGGTGAACGAAACCATCAATGCTTTGATTGATGAAGGAAAAAATAAGATAGTAATGGATCTGAAAGAGGTCGAGTGGATGAATAGTTCGGGACTGGGTATCCTTATCGGAACGATTACGACTCTTAAGAATAATAACGGCCGTTTATCTCTGATCCATGTCTCGGATCGTATCCAACATCTTCTTAAAATTACTAAGCTATCCAATGTCTTTACCATACATTCCGATCTGGAAACTGCTTTAAAAGACTTTGCCTGACCCGGAGCTCCAGTATGTCTGGAGCTTTTTCGTATAAAACCATCAATTTATAAAATGATGAAGAACCTTTTTCAAAATTTCAGAATATTCTCATTAGTTTTTTTAAGTAACCTGCTTATTCTGTTCGTAGTACCCAATAAAGTTTGGGCACAAGGTAAGGCTGGGGTTGATTTTGAAATACTGTTTCTGTCCAATGTAAACGGCATGATTCAAAATTGCCATTGCGGTTCACCGGCTTTGGGAGGGCTTGGCCGATTGGCTTCGGTTGTTCAGAAGAAACGCCATAGTAATCCGCATCTTTTGTTTATTGACGGCGGAGATTTTCTCAATCCCTATTCCTATCCTTTACTCAACAAGAGCATCCTGGCTATTTATCAAACAATGAAACCGGATATTATCCAATTAGGCGAACAGGATTATTGTGAAGGTAAATCCTTTTTAACGGCCTGGCCCTATCTTGCTACACACTGTCTGGCTACCAATTATCAAGCTGACGGTGTTCCTTCCCGGAGGTTTGAAAAAATAAAGAAAAGGGAACAGCAATCAGTAGTTATTTTGGCCTATTTGGATCGCAGCTCTTTTGCCTATGCACTTTCTTCAGAAAAATATTTTAATTTCGACGAGGATTTATTTCAAAAAATGTATAACAAATTTTCAAAGGATTCCTATCTTGTTGTCATTTTTCATGGCAGCGGACCGGCACTAACTAAATTTACGCTCAAATTTCCGGCAATTCGTCTCGTTTTATTTGCTCATGAACAATGTGAACAAAGCCCGTCGAATACATCACCCGCCATTATTTGCGGCGGCTCCGATGCCCGTTTTCTCAATGATATCTGTTTAAAGTGGAGCCCACAGACAAAATCTTATTCTGTATCTGTGGAAAGAATCCTGATCCGCGAAGAGATGGCTCAGGATAGACGTATACAACCCATTATCAACGAATTCAATACAAAGAACAGAAAAAATGAAAAAGAAAATTAACGGACACCCGGAAGGCAGTCCGATTTTAAAAGCTGCCATTGCAAAATTGGTTCAGGGAAAAGATATTTCCCGTAATGAGAGCAGAAAAGTCATGAATGAAATTCTGGATCGTAAAGCGACCGATGCTCAAATTTCCGCTTACCTTGTGGCCTTGCGTATGAAAGGGGAAACGATTGAGGAAATAGCAGGCACCGCCGAAGCGCTGACGGACTCCGCACATATGGATATGAAATCCGAAAATGTAGTCGATATTTGCGGTACCGGAGGCGATAATCTGCATACGTTCAATATATCAACTACCGCAGCTATCGTCGCCAGCGGAGCCGGTGTAACCGTGGCAAAACACGGCCATCGCAGCGTATCCAGTAAATGCGGTAGTGCCGATTTATTGCAAAATCTTCAGGTAGATATAACCTTATCCCGGCGAATGATCCGGAAGTGCTTGCATGAGATAGGTCTGGCATTTTTCTTTGATCCCAAATTTCATAAATCATGGCACTATGCCCTGGGTCCCAGGCGTGAGATAGGAGCCTGGACGATTTTTAATATTATGGGACCCTTAACTAATCCGGCACGCATCAAACGCCAGGTAATAGGTGTTAATGATGTAAACTTAATGCATACCGTAGTGCAGGTAATGCGCGAACTGGGGGCGATCCAGATCATGGCGGTTCACGGGGCCGATGGTCTGGATGAAATAAGCATCAGTGACAAAACCTTTGTCGTCGAATTGGTGGATAATAAAATCTATGAATATGAGATTTGCCCGGAAGATTTCAATTTGAAGAGTGCACCCATTAAAGCCATTCAGTCAGACTCCTGTGAACAAAATGTACGGTTTGTACATGAAATATTAAAAGGGAAAAAAGGGCCGGCCTATGATGTGGTCCTTTTGAACGCCGGTGCAGCCATTAAAGTAAGCGGTAAGGTCGATTCAATTTTCGAGGGTATTGAATTAGCCAGAGAATCCATAGAAAGCGGGGCAGCCCGCCAAAAATTGGAACAGTTAATAAACCTGACTAAACAAGCCGTTTAAATTCGTATGGATTTCCGCTTCGTTTTTATTTATTTTAGATGCGCCGGAAATATTATCTGATATGGATACTATATTAAAATCTGCGGAAGAAGAATTAGGGGAGACTTCGATTTGTCCGATTTAGAAAAAGAACTTATTCGCCTGCGGAAAGAAATCGACAGCCTTGATGAAGAAATGGTGAAATTGCTCAACAAACGGGTGGATTTGGCGCATAGGATTGGCACTGTTAAACGCAGGCTTCACCTGCCGGTCTATGTGCCCGAAAGGGAAGAACAGGTGATTCAAAACATACAAAGGATAAATACCGGTCCGCTTCCCGGAGAAGCGCTCAGGCACTTGTATGAACGTATTATCGATGAAACACGTCGTCTGGAACAGGAAAACTACGTAACGAAATTAAGATGACTAAATTATCTGGGAAAACCAAGGGGTCCTTGATTTTAATTGGATTACTGACCATTTTTGTAATAGATGTTGTTAAATATTTTAAAATACCGGAAGATACTTCGGAACGTCATGAGCTCCTATTGATCCCCAAAGGATCGGTTCTGTCTCAGGTTGCCG
>JALSTK010000058.1 GCA_026983775.1 Calditrichia bacterium | reverse complement strand
TTTTGCTCCGTTTACCGCTTCGATGGCATCGGGATATTCGACATTAAAGGTGCCATGCGATCCATTGTCAAAGCTGAAATCCGGCAGTCCATCGAATAATTTTCCCGCAATGGCCTGGCACGAATAGTATGTTCCCTTTTTGCCGCCGGGCGCATCGGCCACATAGCTTGCTTTAAGATAATTATTGTAAAAAGAGCGGTCGGTGGAACTGCCCTTATGGTCCAAATCCCATCCGATTTCAGAGCCGGATACGAATAGATTTCCGCCCTGTTTCAGAAAAGTTTTCACCTTGCTCTGCTCCGTACTGCTAAATGTCTGATCCGCGGTGCTTTCATCTCCCAGAATCCAGATCACATTGCGAAAGTCATTAAGCGAAATTCTTCCGTCAAGAACCGATTCATTCATGACGTAAGAAAATCCATAACCGCGCTGACTGATGGGTCTTGCATAAAATCCAATGTAATCATAACGGGAATTGGTTCCCCGATCGAAGCCGTTGACCACCAGTAACCGGAAAGGATCGGCCGAAGTTACTCCTCCATAAAGATGTTTGCAAAGTTTCGACGAACCCGATATGTTACGCGTTCGTATTTTGAAATAATAAACGGTATGGGGCTGTAAATTCGGAAGGATTATATTATGGGTGGCCGAAACCACCGAATCCGTAAAGCTCGAACCGGTCAAACTGATATAGACAATATATTCCTCGGCTCTGGCCGCAGAATCACAGGTAACTTTAAGCGTGGTCGAATCCACGTTTAGTACCATAATATGCTGCGGAGCCTCCGGCGGAGACACATAATGCGGCACCGAATCGGCCATAGCCGAATTGGAAATATCGGATTCATTCCAGTAGCGATCAAGCATGGAACCGAAATAGGTGTAACGGCCCTGAACAGGCTCCTCTCCCCAGTAGGAATCCGTGAAAGAATAAGGGTCCCTGCCGTAATGTAAATCTACGATCTGGTCATTGTCTTCGTCTAACGTTGAATCGATGGAACGATAAATTGCAAACCACTGATCTTTATTTAAAGTATCCGGAGGCTGGATATCCACCTGATAATGCATGGAATCTATTTTAGTCAACATCAAAGCGGGAGCCGGAGGCGTTTCATCCACAATAAGCCGGGTATCACGGATTTTTGTCTTCCGCTTAAAAAATTTCTCTTCAGCTTCCTGCCAGTAATTATGTTTAGCCCAGCTCGCATAACTAAAAAATTGGAATCCGTCCACCCAGGAAAGGGTGCGCATGGTCTGCACAATATCTTCATGATTGTCCCATACGCCATAGTCATCGAGGATATAGGATCCCGGTCCCACCGTATACAGGCGACCCGCCTGAATCCCGGGCTGGATATTGGGTTCCCAATCGGAGGTAATAGCCTCTTTCATGGAAGAACCGGTTGTCCAGTGATAATGCATAGGGGTAAGCTGATCGATATAACCCTGATTAAACCACAAAGCGGCATCCTGAAAAACAACATAATAACCGTTCCAGCCGTTTTCTCCCCCCGTTTTGTATTTGCCCAGAGCAGCGGGGGATAGCCTTACCCAGGGTTTAACCGCCTGAATAGAATCATGCAAGGCATGAACAAATTTAGTGACGCCGTCCCGACGCCAATCGGCCCAAGTATTATACCCCTGAGGTACCCCGTCGGCATAACGATGCTTTTTGTCAAATATATAGCGTTTGGTACCGGCTGTTTTTTCCAGGCGCAGAATCCTTTCCCGGGGTTCCATTCCGTCCAGTTCCTGAAGTTCCTGCTGTTCGGTGAGCACGGCTTTCATATCGTCTTCGTCATATTCATTCCAGCGAATAAAATCGAGATGTAGGCCGTCGATATCATAATTACGCACAATTTCCATAGCCACCTGCAGTGTATAATCCCGCACTTCCGGCAATCCGGGAGAATCACAACGATGGCTGGTCATATACTGATCATCGCGATTGGTACAAATCCATTCCGGATGTTCTGCAGCAGGTGTACCGGGATAGGTGGAAGAAACATGGAAGGTATTAAACCAGGCATGCAGTTCCATGCCCCGCTTGTGCGCTTCCTGAATAGCATAGGCCAGAGGATCGTAACCGGGATTGGTATGTGTCATACCGTCGTGGCCGGCATAGTAGCCCCACGGTTCAAAAGACGAATTATAATAAGCCGTCCCGCTTTGCCGTACCTGCCATAACACGGCATTCATATGGGCCGCCTTCATATTGTCCAGGATTTCGCGAACGTGGGCCTTATTTTTACTTGCCGACCAATCGGGATTAATATGCTCCCAGGTGATCACCCACAGGGCACGGAATTCCTGATTATCTTTGGCCCAGAGTTGGCCAATTACCAACAGCAGAGCGAATATCCAAATTTTCTTCATTTTGAGTCCTTTCTTTGAACCGATATCCTAACTATTCAAATGATATTTCTTATTATCTGTAAAAACAATAAAGAACCATTAATTTTTAACATCCTGTCCTTACGATAGTATCAGCGCTTAAGAAAGGGCAGGTGCCATTGCTGACAATATTTCTTATATTCATTAAACGGAAGTTGCACAATAAGTGGGTGTTCCCCGGCATTCAGCCAGTGAACGATTTTTTTTAGCTCCGCAGGAGCTACCTCGGTACATCCCGAAGAAGTTTCATCCGGCCGGGACCAGTTATGTAAAAAAATACAGGAGCCGGCTCCTTTCAAAATCGGTTTTTTATTATGATCAATGACCACGCCAAGGTTGTACCAAATGCCATAATGGGCCATCTGTTCCGAAGAATTCCAGTCTGTTTTTTTAACCGTATCTTGCAACACAAATTGATTGTAATAAGCAGATCGTGGATCGTCAACACATTGCAATAATTTCGAAACGTGTAGATAGGAAACTTTCAAATCCTGCATGCTGTCTTGAGGGGCACGACCGAAAACCGTTCCCAATGTAAAAATACCGGCAGGTGTCTTTCCGTCCCCCTCTTTTTTCACCGGGATCATGGTCGAATCCAAAGAATGCAGACCTCTGCCCCAGGCCATACCGTTTCTTCCCAATACTACAGGGGTCTTAGAGGAACTCTCCTGCCACGGATCCTGCGGACTCTTTCGTTCGAATCTGAAGAGAAACCCTTTTGATGCGCTCCATGAATCCGAGAGAACAAGAATGAGCTGTCGGCTGGATTTCGGCAAAACATGTTCCCGGCCGCTCTGTGCGGAACAAGGAGTAAGGGACAAGAGCACAAAAAGAACCTCTACAATGAGCAGCCTTTTACCCGAAGCCCTCTGCATTGAGCTATTCGGTGAAAAATTTTTCATCATTACCCTTATTTTAATAAAACGGCCTTAATAACCTGTTGATAGCCCTTTGCTCTCATCCGAATGAAATAGGTTCCGGTGGGCATATGCGAAGCATGCCAAATAAACGAATGACTACCGGCATCAACCTGTCCCTCAAAAATAGTTTGAAGAAAGCGGCCGTTCATATCAAATAACCCGATGCGGACCAGGGCAGAATAGGGTATAAGAAAACGAATTCTGGTATCGGTATTGAATGGATTGGGATAATTCTGAAACAGATGAAATTGTACAGGTATCGATGGCAGGGCTTGCGGTTCTCCAATCGCGACCGTTTGGCTATCTGCCGGGTAAAACGTATAGGCAATTCCCCCTTTGTCGAACCATGAATGCGAAAGGTCACCTTTATCGAAATGATACGCGTAGCCGTTATGGCTGCCCGGATTATGAACCAGAGGATCGCCATTTTTGTCAAAACCGGCCAGCATCATCAGATGCCCGCTGAATAAAGGCGGACCGACCGACATGGCAATTCGCCCCCCGTTAGCCAATACTTGCCTGGCCTGGCTCCAGTTGCGATAGCGGGTCACGGCACCGTCCAAACCATACTCAGAAGCATTCTGAACAACCCGCGGCCAAATTCCGAAGATATCAAAATGAGAATCATATGTATCCTGCGCAAATTGTAACGGGTCCACATCAATTCCATAACTCAACAAAATCATGGAAACAGAGGTCGGAGAACAGATGCTGCCGCCGATGTTATCATCCACATCATACTGGCAGATAAAGGTGGTAGGAATAAAAATCTCATCCGGGTCATCATTTAAAATCTTGCTATAGTCCATTGATTTCGTTGTCCGGGTATCACTCACGAAGAAGCTTAGCTTATGGATGGTCGGAGAAGGGGCATCGGCAGATGCTCGTTTCATATTGATACGAAATTGCCAGCGCTCCTGGTAGTCGTTCAGTTTTACATAATCTATATCTATTTTACCGCCGTCATAACTTGTTTGGCCGTATGAAATCCAATTATCTTCTTTCCAGTATCCGGCAGTAAGCCAGGGAGACCAACTATTTTGATAGGAAAAACGAATCTGAATCAGGAAACCGTTATCCTGATCGGCGGCCGTTCCGTTCCAGGAAGGCAAGCCGCGGTTAAAAGGATATTGGGCCTGGAAGGGCTGAAGAATCACATATCCCTGGTTAATACCATCCTGAAGCTGAATATGCTTTCCATCTGCACTGAGTTCCAAACCGGAATTCGATTCAACCTTTGCCCAGATACTGTCACCACCCTGAAGTACATAGAATTGATCGGGAAAATTTTCCGCTTCCAGAAACCCGACAGAAAAAACAGCCAAAAAATAAAAAAGCCATCTCGTTTTGATTGCAATAAAAATTCTGCTTTTCGGATTGGAAACCTTTCTCATCGACCTCCCCATAAACCGTATTCTGTTGCGGCCCCGTATTCTTTTCTTAGAAGCAGAACACTCATTTTAGTAATATCATTCGTTTTCTTAGCACTTTTCTATCGTTGCGCAACTCATATACGTACATTCCCGAAGCCAGCCGTTTCCCGTCAAACCGGATATGATACCGGCCGGCCGGTAAATAGCCGTTTATTAATACACGTATTTTTTGTCCCAGCATATTATAAATAGTAAATACGGTTTTCCCCGCATCCGGCAAATAGAAATCAATATAAGTCGTAGGATTGAACGGATTCGGATAATTCTGACTTAGCATAAAATCCCGGGGCGTAATATTATTTTCTTGTTTCATTCCCGTAATATGGGGCCTTTTTTTAACGGCACGAAGGTTCTTAAAGTAGAGGGTACCCTTCATAGCGGCTCCGTCAGGATGAGTCAGTTGATAACTGTCAATCTGATAATACTCTCCGTTCAGGACTTCATCCCCCAGCCAGGTTCCCACGGAATTCGGATCACTCAGATCCCACTCCACAATTTTCCAGCCCAGCCAGTCTATGGTTTTCCATTTGGAAACTTCCAAAGGATATCCACTGCCATTGGTTTCTTTCAAGGAAAAACGAAACTGGTTACCGCTGCCGTCACCATATACATAACACTGCAACGTATAGCTTGAGTCAAAAGTGATCGTTTTCGCTGTTCCGCCGGAACAATATTCGCGCAGCAGATAGTCGGAAGCAGCGGGGTCCCATTGATAGTTCAGCTCTCCCGAATGTTTTTCATAGCGTTTTTTTGCAGCCGGCAGGTAAAAACTGCTGCTATAGCCGAAGGTACAGCCGCTGCCGATCGTACCCACCGTCGAACCGCTATAGTCCGGGTCTTCCCAGGTTCCCGTTCCGGAACGCATCTCATCAATCATCTTCTCTTCGGCATAGGCCAATGCTTCGGTTCGCATCTCGAAATTGGTGGCTCCGTCCATGGGATTCCCTGCCGTATCCAGGATACTGCTACTCAGATGAACCGTGTATTCGAGAAAAGAGCCGAAAGGCTCCGTCGGCTGTAAAGAGAGAACCGTTGCACCTCGAATGGTATGAGTAAGAAATTGAGAAGGCACCAGAGTGTCACTGTTAACAATTTCCACATCGTCGGAGTTTAGGGAATCTGTATTTACCTGTTCATCAAAACCTATAACGATTACATCCTGTGTATCGATATAATCGGTTAAATGATCCGGACTCAGGTTGCTGAATATCACTTTCGGACCGCTCTTATCCTCGGATAAAGTTTGAAAAGTAAAAATAAAGGGTTCGCTGCTGCCCCCATCACCGTTCCCGTCAAGGCCTTTGCCGTTAATATCGGTAACCGAATCGCTTACGGTTAAGGTATATTGGGTATTAAAGGCCAGGTTACCGATAAATGAGATGGTTAACGTTTTATAGCCATCCGACCAGGTAAGACCACTGATTTGCGCGCCTGAATTAATTTTCACATGGTTATGGAAAGATTCGGCATTCATGGTCTTGGAAAAGTAAAGAACCACGCTCTCGTTAACCGGCAAAGAGTCCCCATCCATGGGATAGGTGGCAATTACCCTGGGGGCAAACGAGGGAATAGAGTCTGTAATAAAGCTGTTTGATATCTCGGATTCGTTCCAATAGCGATCCAGCGTGGTGGCAAAATAGGTATATTTTCCGTTAAAATCCTGGTTGCCGCTGAAAGAATCGACCACGGAGTAAGCCTCTTTACCGAAATGGATATTTACAATCCTGTCCTTATCAACATCAAGGGTATCGTCTTCCGAACGATAAATGGCAAATCGCTGGTTTTTGCTCAGTGTGTCCGGAGGTTCTACGGTCAGTTCGTATTGCAGCGAATCAATTTTGCTCACAACCAAAGCAGGCGATGGCGGTACTTCATCCAGAAGAAATTTGGCGGCACGTACTTTCGTTTTATTCTGAAAAAAGAGCTGTGCAGCGGTTTTCCAATAACGGTAATCCTGCCAGTCGCCATAACTAAAAAACTGAAATCCGTCCACCCAGGGAACGGTTCGACAACGATCCACAATTTCTTTATGTCTATACCAAATATTATTTTCAGCCAAAACATAGGAACCGGGTCCAACGGTATACAATCTTCCGGCATCAATCCCCGGCTGAATCCAGTATCCCCAGCTTTCATCACCATTGCCTGCTAACATGCCATAGAAACCATCACCGCTGGTCCAGTGATAATGCATGGGCGTAAGCTGATCCACATATCCTTGGTTAAACCATAGACCGGCATCCTGATATACCGAACCATAGCCTTGCCAGGAACCCCAGCGATATTTCCCCAACGCTGCCGGTGAGAGACGTACCCAGGGTTTTACGGACTGAATGGAATCATGTAAAGTATGAACAAACTTAGTAACACTGTCACGCCACCAGTCTTCCCATGTGTCATAGCCGGCTGGAACGCCCGCGCTATAGGGATGATTGACATCATAAAGGTAGCGGCTACTTTGAACCGCCTGCAGGTTCTCGATTTGTTGCGGAGTGATCATTCCGTCCAGTTCCTGCCTTCTATCTGACCCTTTGGCCAACACCTGAGAGGAGGTACTGCTGGAATACTCATTCCAACGGATATAATCCATATGAAAACCATCAATATCATATTTGCGCACTACTTCCATGGCCACTTTAAGAGTGTAATCACGCACTTCTTGTAATCCCGGAGAGAGTGCTATATGGGATTGCATTGGATTCCCGTCCCTATCGCGGCAAATCCATTCCGGATGATCACCGGCCGGCGTGCCCGGGTCCGTATGGGAAGCGGCGAACACGTTAAACCAGGCATGGATCTCCAATCCGCGTTTATGGGCTTCTTCAATGGCAAAGGCAAAGGGATCATATCCGCCGGGATAAGGTCCGTTCGCATAGGGGCCCCAAGGTTCATAAGCGGAGTTATAATAAACAACGCCTCCCTGACGTATCTGCCACAAAACCGCATTCATATTCGCATCTTTAACATTATCTAAGATGCGGATGATACGCGCCTTGCTGCTGGCCACATCATCCGAACTACTACTGTGCTCCCAGGTAATCACCCAGACGGCACGAAATTCCTGGTTATCCTTTGCAAAACCGGAAAATACGGCTACAAGGCTGAGTATAATAAGAACGGTCCATTTTTTCATCGAATTTTCCTTAATACGTTATTTAAGATTTCACAATGTATAAAAATCTATTTCAACAATAACATCTTGCCTGTAAGTACCTTCCCGCCAGCCTGCAAACGGTAAAAGTAAAGTCCGCTGGCCCGGGATGAAGCATTCCAGCGTACAAAATGCAAACCGGCATTTAATTTTTGATTGACTAAAGTCTCAATTTTCTGACCAAGAATATTATATATTTCCAGACGTACCGCTTTATCCCTGCCTAATCTGAATTTAATGGTCGTAGTCGAATTACCGTGCATTTGGCTAGCCTGACCGAAGGGATTGGGATAATTATTATACAGCACCAAATCGTTGGGAATATGGGGCTGATTTAATGATATGATAGAGGTTACCTGAGGATAGCGTACCCGTAAATTATCCACATACAACGTGCCGGTATTTTCTTCGTTTATATCGTTACTATACCCTAGTTTAATCCACAGACTTTTTATGCGGATGGGGTAATGGAACGTTCCGCTTTCCAGGGGACGAAAACTTGAAGTTAAGGCAGATAATGTATCGAATTTTGTGGCATCATCGGCATAACCTCTAATTAAAGCTTTAAAATATTCGTTGTTATCATCCGAAACAATCACATAGGCTTTATGCTTTTGCCCATCCGATTTAAAATCAAAATCTATATACTCCGGAACACCGTACACCGGAATATCCGTATCCAAATGAAGGATACTGCGTTCGGTTGAAAGACGGATAAAACTGTAGTCGATGCGCAAAGCTTTTTCACCGAAAGTTCGTGGAGTGTCCACCACACTTAGCACGCTTTTGATTGTATCAATATTCACACCACTTAGATGCCAGTTTTTTAACGTATCCATCGAATCCAGCAAAGCCTGATCCCTGCCGATTTCCACCCGAACCCGGGCTGTATCCGATAACTGGGCATAACGAACGATCACTTGGGTTTCGCCTTCCTGTTTGCCTCTAATTATCCCCATCGAATCGATAGAAGCAATGCTGTTGTCATTAATTTGCCATCGGTAGCTGTTCATAGCCAATGATTGTTTTATACCGTCTTCATCCACAGCATTTACTTCAAAGGACAGGGGATCTATCGTATCTATGACACAAAACTGCGGTAACAATGTAATTTGAGTAATCTCTTTAATATGGATATGTGCCGAATCTTTTAAGTCATTATAATAGGCGAATACAAAACCGTCTCCACCGTTTTGTGTCGCAGTGAACTGCCCCTTTTCATCTACAACACCTAATGATGAATCCACACTGAAGGAGAGTGCATCTTTATTGATTGCGGAAGGATTGTAATATTGATCCCAGCCCGAAACACTGAAATTCAGATTATCCCCTTTAAAGAGGCGTTCATTATCCGGTTCCATCTGAATATGGCTCAATACGCCCTGAGGAGCAGAAGAAATGGCAAGTAACGCATTCGCAACAGAACGTTCGTGCCCGTCCGAAGGATAATTTTTTATCTGTCCGCGTACTACCATCGTAGTGGAACCGCCACCGTCAAAATTCATTCCGTTGTAGACACCCTGCGAAATCATAAAATCGGCCAGCTCCGACAGACTCATACCGCGGCTTAATCCTGCCTGGCGCCCATCCACCGTAAAGAAGAAAAGCTTCCTGCCGTCCTGAGAATAACCTACTGCGCTCCGGGGATGGTAATCCGTTGCAAAAGAACCATGCCCGCCTTCTTCGGAATAACCTTGTAAAGCATAGTTTTGTCCGTCCTTGACTATTCTTGGAAAGCCGCCGGCCATCTCTTTCAAACGATTTAAATCGGGCTGTAAGGAAAGTAATATTTTAACGGTATCGCCGATTTGGATGTGATCCGATAAAAAGTTCATGGCCTCTCCATGAGCACTCAACACAGCTTTTCCGGGCTCCAAAGCCATGCTCCCTTTACCGTCTTCTATTTTTTCCACCAGACACCTTACCGTATCGTTCACGATCCAGCCATCTCCTAATGGGGAGATCAAAACCTCTTTACCCCATTGATTGGTTCCCGTGGTAGTCCCGAAAAAGGAATTGTATAATATTAACTGATTATCGAGACGCTCCTGATTCACTCCGTCAATAGCTTTTTGCTGCCCCCCGGCCCAAAGGCTACCCGAGTAACTAACCCGGCTGATCCTGGGAAAACTGGTTTCATCGAAACCGATTGTGGAATATCCGATCGGTAAGCGTAATAATTCCCCGT
Organism: Calditrichia bacterium; assembly: GCA_026983775.1. Classification (GTDB taxonomy): domain Bacteria; phylum Calditrichota; class Calditrichia; order Calditrichales; family Calditrichaceae; genus JALSTK01. The sequence continues at coordinate 7,609 of JALSTK010000058.1, read as the reverse complement.
CACGGATTTGAGCGTTGATCGGTACACCACCTTCACCAAAAAAATCAGCGTTAATCGCACTGACAACCCAATGCTGATCCCAATTGCGGCGGGCAGCCATGGAGCTGGTACCCTCATAACCGGCTAAAGCATCTTTAGCTTTAACCGTTTCAATGCTGTTAAAAGAATCGGCCAGATCAATTTCCACCACATCCACATTCCAGGGGACTTTGGGATCGACAAAATGTTTATGAAAAATACCCGGACCAACCTGAGTAGTGGAGATATTTTGCAGTTCTGCTGCCTGATTGTTATTACATAAAACAAACAGCAGGATAAAAACGACTAAAATTCTGTGCATCATGACTATATCTCCTCAAATTGAATACGTTCCTTATTTCAACAGAAGCATCCTTCTGCGCAACACTCCCGAGGCGCTTTTTAATTCATATATATAGACCCCTGAAGCCAATCCTTTGGCACGGAATATAACCTGGTGTTTTCCGGCCGGCAATTGTTTATTGAGGACTTCTCGCACTTTCTGGCCAAGGATATTGTAGACTAAAAGTTGGGTTTTACCCGAGGCCGGTAGAAAAAATTCGATCTTTGTGGTCGGGTTAAAAGGATTAGGATAACTCTGATACAATTGCATGGCCCTGGCTATTAAATGAGTTGAGCTTTGATCCTGTAAACCAACGACCACCTTCGATTGCAAATCATCAAAATAAATATTTCCGTTTTTAAAACCATCTGTAGTCTGGCGGACCACGATACTTTGAAAAAACACCTCACCACCGGCCCCGGTTTGTTTGATGGGGAAATGCAGAAATTTCCAGCCATACCAGTTTAAAGTATCGGCAAGGGTCAGAATTTGGGTACTGTCTCCCTGATCAAACCAAAATTCAAGGATATTTTTACTAAAATCACCAAAAACCCATATCCCGAATTCCGCTTCCGGATCATCGCCCAAAGAAGGCCGGTTAAAATCGTAGATTCGGCAGATTCCGCCTGAATCTTTGTTAAAACCATAAAACAACCAGCCGGAGGAGGAACCGCTCATTTTTACACTGTAATTTTTTAGCATTCCCGTGGCGGCCGAATCCACGTTGTTCGTGCTGTTGTTATCCAGCGGACTCTGCCATTTATTGATATCCTCGAAAGGATCGATCACCGTTCCGGAAATACGACTGCTGGAATCGGTTCGGAAGTGCACGTATAATGTATCCCGCATTCTGAAGCCATCCGTAGAAGCCATTCCCGGGAAAATTGTTAAAACATAATTTTTACTTCTATCCAAAACCGTTTTAGGCTTAAACGTAATGCGATAAATTCCGCCCTCGGACGAAAGCAGCAATTTTCTTAAAGGAATTATTTCACCGTTTTCCGATGCAATTTCAAAATTATTTTTAGAATACGAATTGTAATCAATCGGATGGGCGAATTGCAGAAAAAAATACATCTGGGAAGCGACTCCGGTTTCACCGTCGGCCGGAAAAGAACGGGCAATTTCCAGCTCATTGTTTTTACGGGTCTTAAAGAGAAAAGAAAATGTATCCTGCAAACCGACCGCATAGGAATTAACAGCCTGAGGTGAGATTGAAACATGATAAAGGGTATCGGCCAATAGAAAATGATCCGGAATATAGCTCAATTTTTTATACTCATTATCCCATTCAAATTGGCCCTCAATCGACGGCTCTACTCTAAACGCCACCTCTGTTTCTTCCGGATTCATTTGCTGACTGAATTCAATCTCAATATCGCTATATATAAAAACACTATCTTCCTGTTCCGATGGTTGGTAAGAGATAATCGTAGGATAAATGTGATGGGAAGCCGTAGTAAAGGAAAATGAATATTCTTGATCCAGGTGCTGTCCCACACTGTTTTTCGCAGAATCCGAAAGAGTAATGTGATATCTCGTGGACGGTGTATAAGCCGAATCCGGTCTGAAAAACATGGTTTTATTATCATAGCTCCAAAAGAGGGCCCCCCGCTTATGCGGATTCAATGAAAAGGCCCGATCTGTGGCTGCCGTATCCATTTCCTGGCTAAAGACGATGGTAATATCGGAATATGTGTTCACCCCTTCCGCGCTATCCGCAGGAGAAGTAAGATATATTTCAGGTGCTTTATCCGCATCCTCTGTAAGAAAAGCATTAGCAAATACAGTTTCATCCGCCCGAACCGTTACATTAACCGTATCCGGATCATATTCCCCTCCATCAAATACCAGTTGATACGAACCCGGGGACAGGGAGTCAAACATGAAGAAACCATTATTATTATCATCGGTTATATAGATTTTGTTCTGTGGGAGAAGAGTTACCTTGGCATGATTTATGGCTCTTTTTTTGTCATTCGGCAAACCGGAATTATAATTATAGGAATAGGTTACATTTTGATTTTCGGCCCGCGTCAAACCGGCAACGAGACCATATGGCAATGGGTCTAAGCCGAAATAATCGATGAAAGACCGTAAAATCACAATGGATTCATGCTTACGATAATCGATGCATTGTAAGCGCCACGAATTGGGTATATAATCGTGGAAAGAACCCTCGGATAAAGTGCCCGGCATTTCCAAAGTTCGCAGCACGCCTAAACCGGATGTGCCCCAGTTCGAATAAAAATCCCAATCTCCGCGATTATTTTCAGATGAATAAGGCCAGTAGGTCCATTGCCGGTCCAGCTTGTTCATTTCGGTCCACATAATATGTCCCATACGTTTGGCATCGGGAAAAACAGGAGCATTATCATAGCCCCGAAAAAGCAGTAAAGGATAATTTGATGTGGCGTCATAAGCATTACTATGAATAGAGTGAAAATAATCCACATTGTTGGCATTTGCTTCGGCATCGATTTCACTCAGCTTACGGTCATCTATGGTTCGATTTTGGGTGCGACTCATAATTACGGTAGCCCCCAGGCGCTCCAGCAAGTCCCGCAGATACAGGCCCTTGGTTAAATTCCCTTCCGATTCCCAATAACCTGTTGCCGCAATATAGCGATCATCCGAATCATGCCCTCCATGCCCCGGATTAATATAGATCTTAATGCCCGTAAAATCTTGCGTAAAAGCGTGTGATCCTAACAACAATAATCCTACCGTTAGCAATTTTATTTTATTTTGCATCTTATTCCCATTTCAATTGCATTAAATAAATCTGCCCTCTGGCCGTACAATATACCAGTGTATTTTTATCTTTACCCCAGTTGGGATAAATTTCAATAACATCCCGGGTATGTGTTAATTGAACATCATTACCCGTAGTTACATTCATGATATGTAGTTCGGAAGCGGTCAGTACCTGTCCATTGTCCTTATCCGCCATATAGACGATCCAGTTGCCGTCCGGGGACCAATGGGGAGCATCCAGGTCCCCCAGGGCTTTGATTATCTTACCGTCGAGGTCGGATATATAACAGCCGTCACCTAATTTTTTAAAAAGTAAAAAGCTTCCGTCCGGAGAAATTTCCGGCCAGATGTAGCTACCCGCACCCCTTGGTTCGATGAACATTTTCATTCCGTTACGAATCAAAACCATTTTGCCATCCTCAATAAAAACAGCCGGCATTTCCGAAACGTTTTTTTTCAGTAGTGGCGTTTCAATACTCTTTTTCGGATATTTATTTTGAGTATAAGCAAGAGTAAAGTTGTTTATATATTTTGCCGGAGAAAGTTGACGAAGGGATGATTCCAGAACGGTTTTTAATCCTGAATTTAGATTAAATTTTACCAGAGAAAAAAAACGCCGTCCTTTTTCTATTTCATATTTACGGTACACAATTTCCGATCCGTCAAAATTGATTGCCGGTTCATAACCGGCACCCATTTCTGCACTCAATTGCCGTATTCTTTTTTGTTTCCTCTCATAGACATACAAACCCTTGTGGCCGGGAGTGCTAAAAAAGACCCTGGAACCCGTGGCATCCATTTGCGGAAAACAAAAAACGCCGTCTTCAGGAGAGGTTAATGCCGTTGTTTTTGTTACAGATACATTTTGGCTATATACCAAGGCGGATATCATGAAAATTGATATGAACAGAAAAATATTTTTAAACATGGTCTTCCTCACGATAAATCGCTTGTTACTTAATCAGGGTCATTTTCCTTTTTAAGGAAACGTTATTTGTGCGTAATTCATATATATAGATACCTGAGGCCAGATTATAGCCGTCAAACGGTACCGCGTATTTTCCCGCTTCTACCGTTTTATTAAATAATTCCTTCACCTTACGTCCCCGTATATCATAAATATTGATCATGATATGACTTGATTTATCCACTGTAAAGGGTATCGTTGTTCTGGGATTAAACGGGTTGGGATAATTTTGTGCCAGCTTTAAAGACAGTGGTAAAGTAACCCTATTGTCCATTCCCGAAAGATCGCTCGTTTTAAATCTAAAAGACATTGACCATAAGCCATGTCCGTATTCATTTACTGCCTGGACACGCCAATAATGATACTTTTTGGCTTGCAGCGGCCCCACCGTCAGAGAGGTATCGGTCAGGCCGGATGTATCAACTACAATTTTTTCCGGTGAAAAATCATTGCTGATTGCCAATTGTAAATTGTAAGTACGGGCTTCATTTTGTTTTTTCCAGAATAGAGTGGGTGTATTTTCAATACCCGATGATTTATGTTCCGGATACAGAAGTTGAGCCTGGACCGGAAAGCCGGTATAGAACGAGAAGGCCTCCGTAAAATTCCCCGTACCTCCGGCATTTTTTGCCAACACACGCCAATAATAGGTAGTCTGACCATTCATACCGGATAGAATATATGTAGTGTCAGCCAATCGATTCTCTTCCCCAAAAAGCGGTTCATCGAAAAGAGAATCATCATCAATTTGCAATAAATAGGAGGAAATCAAGCCCCTACCTTGCCATACAATTCGAACCGTATCGCGCTGACCCCGGGCCTTATCGATCGGACTGATCAACATAGGTTCCTCCGGCGCCTGAACCTCCAATACGTTGCTTACAGGACTTTCATTCCAGTTATGATCCAGGGCACTGACTACAAAATAATAAGGCCCGTTATCCGCCGGTTCTTGCGGTTGGGCATAAGTATTTCCCTCTATAGAGATTATATTTTGAGAATCTTCCAGATCTTCTTCACTGAACGAATTGTGGTCAAAACGATAGAGCACATACCGGCTGGCCGAATCACCATCCGAAGCAATCTGCGGAACAGACCATTTAAGAACCGCCCCGGAGTGATCGATCATTTGAGTATATTTTAATTCTCCGGGAATATTGGGTGCAATTACATCTTTCCATTCCATGGCTGGTATCAGGGCCGGATGTCTGAACAGATTCAATTGCAGACTATCATTAAATCCCCGCTGATTATCCAATACGCCGTTCAGAGCCCGGAATATAACACTTCCTTCTATATGTGCCGTATTGCGATTATAGCGAATCTGATTTGGAAGTTCCTCCGCGGTAAAACTGCTGTTAATGCGATAGCCGGCATTCCCTGAAAAGACATGGCGCCCATTAGCCTGGGTAGCCCACCAGGAAATGAGCTTGGCGTAATCCTGATCTCCACCGAATTCCCAGTAACACTGGGGATTAATATAATCCACCGTTTTTTGCTGTAACCAGGCCAGCGCATCGCAATAGATAGCCGAATAAGCCGAGCGTCCGTATATACCGGAAGGCACTCCATTCTTCCAGATACCGGCCGGACTGATACCGAATTTGACATACGGTTTCGTATCCTGAATAGCGTTAAAAACCTGTGCCACTAAAAGGTTGACATTGTTTCTGCGCCAATCCCCCCGATCGGTAAATCCGTTCGGATAGGTATCGAAAGTGGTTTGGTCATCGGCATCGGTCATCCCTTCCGGATAAAAATAATCATCGAAATGAACTCCGTCCACATCATAGTTTTCCACCACATCCATGATGACTTCGGTAACATAATTTCGAACGGCCGGCAGTCCCGGATCCAGGCTTTTGAAACTACCCTTGGTAATAATCCATTCCGGATGCCGGACAGATACATGTTCGCTGCTAATCGGATAATCACCTATTGCCCGCACGGCACGATAAGGATTAAACCAGGCATGCAATTCCATACCCCGTTTATGAGCTTCATCGATGGCAAATTGTAAAGGATCATAATAGGGACTGGGAGCCTTGCCTTGTTGGCCGGTTAGATAGTAAGACCAGGGCTCATAGTTCGATTGATAAAAGGCATCGCATTCCGGCCGAACCTGAAATATCACCGCATTAAAACCGCTTTTCCTCAAGTTATCCAGCATATCGATCAATTCCTGTTTTTGAATCGATGGGGTTTGAGATTTCGGCCAATCCAGATTGACTACAGTTGCAATCCAGACACCCCGGAATTCTCTTTTAGGAATTGCAGATTGTGCGTAAAGAAGTCTGAATCCTAAAGCGATTAGAAGCAGACTGATAGTTTTTGTCATTTCACTTTCTTTCAAGTATGATGCAAATCGGATGATCATTCAATCCGTAAGACATAAATATAACAGGAAATAATCCGTGTGCAGCCGGCCAGATCACAAAACGAAAAAAAAGGGCATCTGTGAAGATGCCCCTATCTAATACTAACCCTATCCCATCAAATTAACCACTTAACTCCGGTTTACTTAACGAGATTCATTTTCCCAGTAAGTTTAACACCATTAATTTTCAGTTCATACACATACATACCCGATGCCAGGTTGGAAGCATCAAACTGAATATCATAATGACCCGGTTTCATATTGCCATTAACCAGAGTGGCAACTTCCTGTCCCAGGGTGTTGAACACTTTCAGCGTAGTAAAACCAGCTTTAGAAATATTGAAAGGAATCGTTGTAGTCGGATTGAACGGGTTAGGATAATTCTGGTCAAGAGAGTAATTATTCACAATCGTTCTCTTATAAGCCCAAATACCTGTAGGCTGCAAAACAAACATTTCTATAGCCGGAATATTCCAGGAATTAAAACAGGAAACATAGGCTGTATCTCCGCTTAAACTAAAGTCCGTACCGCGCGGCATGCCACCGTCTATGTCGCCTTCCCAGTGCAAACTATCTACGATGCTATCATTTTTCGTATCAACCGCATACCAGGAACCTTCGCTATAGCCATTGCCGTCATTGCGGCTGCCGACCCACAGATAACCGGTCTTGGGATTCCAGTTGGCGGTTTCTACGGCCAGGCCCGGAAAAAGGGAATCAACTCTGGACAGATAGTCGCCGTCAATTCCATTATCGCTATGAAAACGAATCAATCCGTAACTACCGGTAAAATTGCAGAAATAGATATCGTTACCGTCCGGAGATACGTTAATATTTCTGGAGTAGCCGGACAACTGTTCAACAGGAACCACGTCATCAATAAAATCCAGATCGGAATCAAAGGCTTTGATCGGGCCTTTACTAGCTACAACCGCATTAACGAACATATCACCGTCCGCGTCAAAGTCACAGGCCACAATGGATTCCCCATCCCAGGGGTCTTCCGTATCGGGTCTTGGATAGGGTAATAGTTTACCCATTCCTTCACCTGTTTCATGGTTGATCAGGTAATACACGCACTTGGAACCGGCCATGATGTCACCGTCCGGGTTCCTACGCAGGCCGCGGTTATCTTTCCATAGGGTAT
>JALSTK010000057.1 GCA_026983775.1 Calditrichia bacterium | reverse complement strand
GGCTCAGAGGTTTATTCAAATGTCCCTGACGGGACAAAATATATATTTTTGAATACCTTTTCCCGGCGAAGAATCGCCGGGCTAATAGCAACCATCCCTGACGGGATTAGTTTGTTAAACAACCGGCATACTTTTGGCTCTGTCATTTTAATGGGCAAGATTCCGTCAGGTAAAATAAGGCGCATGTCGAATCGTGTGAATTAATACGAGAGCGATGGTCAAAAGCCATACTTGCTAAAGTGATCTTTTGGAAATCACAAAAAAAACAACAAATAACAATGGCGCCAAAATCCAAAATTTAATAAGTCACCCAGAAAAGGAAGGGTTGTTTCATATTTGAGTTATTGTTTTTTGGGGATTTATTTGATTTTTGTTATTTGTACTTTGAAATTTCAGGTTAAATTTAAAGGTGTAAAAATTATTAAGTTCACGGTTAAATGAGCCTGGTTCGCCTTGAGGCTGTTATCTTTTGATTGTCTATTCCTTTTCCCGGAGGGAAAATCTGAGATTAACCCGCCAATTTATTGGCGGGAAATGATAAGAGCGTATTTGGGGTCGTCCCGTAGGGACGAATGATTAGCCGAATGTCCCCGCAAGATTTTCATTTGAAGAATCGATATCATTGTGAAATTTAATAATTAGATTATCCACCTAAATGACATAGAATCAAAAATAAGCTCTGAAACTATGAACGGATAAATTTTTCCTATAAGAAAATGATCCCATCGCCAGGGAAAGGCCCGTGTTTTTTGAAGCGCCAATCATTTGAAACGGTTCGGTTATTAACTCACCCCTTCCCACGATATTTGCATCCATCTGATGTTTCAACTTCCCCCATGCGAAAATAGGAAAAAGGAGCAACAAGCCATTATTTTTTTTCGGATGCGACTGTTTTAAATAGTTTAAATCTTTGGGAAGAATAGGGGAACGTTTTTACTATAGCGAATTTATCTGCCAGTTTGTTTTCGAATATAGGTTTAAACTCTCGGCGCAAATTATTTACTTCATTTCCCAAAAGCAGATACGAAGCACCCTGTTTATTCATATATGAATAAAGTTCATTCGGAGAACAGATCGGCATTTTAAGAAAATCATTGCCGCTATAAAAGGTAGTGGAAAATCCTTTGGCACAGACCCTGGCTTCGGCAGGAATTGTCCTTTTTATATCCTGAGACAAAACATAAAAAACTTCCTTTTTTTGAAGGAATTCATAATGCTCTTTATAATATAGCGCCGAATTTAGCATGAGCAAAATAAGCGTGGTATTCAATATAAAATTCAGGTTTTTAGTCTTTTGTGAGAGAGCATACAGACCATAGGCGGCTGTAAAACTTAGATAAGGAAGAAATACATAAAAAAAACGCTCTTCCACATGGCTGAGCATAAAGTAAAAAGACGGTAATAACCATATCAAAATAAAAATCGCGGTTCCTCGCTCTTTCCGAAACAGATAGTATAACCCGATGATAATAAGAACTAGAAAAAAGAGAGGAAAAGGATTGCTGCGGATCAGAACCCTTATCATATTTTTGAAATTGAAAATCATTCTTGAAATGAAAAGATTCATCCGTATCTGCATCCCATTCCGGATTTTCAGAGTCTGATAGTATGCATTATTCAAAATACGGGAGCTATAGAGGGCGTGCACATGCGGGTCCAGAGCAAACCATCCGAGTTCCTCCATCTCATCTTCATTTTTGGGATCGACTCCCTTTTGCCGACTCAACATATGAGCCACATTCCCCATCCGCATATTAAAAGTTAATTTGGGTATTATATTAAAAGCACCGGATTTTTGTTTGACCCAGTTGCCATACGGGTACAATACCGAGGACAGAATGAGCGTATAAACGATTACATGAAAAATTCCCTGCAAACGGGACGGGACAAATAAAAACTTTTCCGAGGAAGCCGAGGTGCTAAAACGCAAAAAAATAAGCCCGATTAAAACGGCATATAAGATGCCTTCGCTTCTTGTGAATATGAGCCATACGGTTGCTATTGAAAGAAGTATTAGTTCCGTAAAAGATAAGGCTTTGCGCCGAATAACGAGTAAATAAAGGCGAAAAAATATCAGAACATTCAAGAACATGTAGAACGGTTCGGATAGTCCGCTGCGCGCAGTGATCAGAAATTCCGGATTGAGCGCAATAATTCCGATCGTCAATACACCGACGGTAACATTAAATGTTTTTTTAAGAAAAATAAATAGTATCGGCAGTATGCTTAGACTGATGGCGAGGGAAGGAAGGATAGCTGAAAGTTGAAGGGGAAATAGTAATGAGAATATGCCGGTAAGAAAAGGCCATCCCGGTGATTGTATCCATCCGGGCACCACACCATATGAATCGTTATAAAACCCATGGTGAAAAAGATTATATCCAAGCATACTATATTGTACGGTATCATTGGGTATAAAATGGAACACAAAGAGGGAAAGCGACACCAAAACAAACGGTATAAAAAAAACATAGATTGGAATTTTCTTTTTCACGGATTACCGCTTTAAGTGATAAACCCCGCTGAATAGAGCCTGTGTTTTCATTACTATTTCCGAATTTCGAAACGGAGGGCGAATCTTTTTTCTATTCAGACCGGAAAGTTTGTGCTAAAACATGGACGAATGCTTTGGCCACGATCCGTCTGCCTAATGTATTTAAATGTCCCCTGTCCGAAGAATATTGCGGAATCAGGGCATAATAGGTTTTCCCCGCCACTTCGAAGCTTTGTCGCCTACCGTCCGGATAAGTGGATTCCACTGCGGATAAATCAAAAATCGGATCATCCTTATAATATTTTTTAAGTAAACGGTTGTAAGCAGCCCGTTTCATATTATCGGCAAAACCGCTTATCTCTTTGCCCAGCAACTTTTTTAACGGCACCTTCCAGCCGGTTTGAATAGTCGTCAAGGGCAGGGTAAAATGGATAAACCGCGTATGGGGATATTGTTTTTTCAAAGAATCCATGGTCGATTTGTAGTAATCGAATACCTGTTGAGGATCGTCATCGGCGCGCATATCCACAAAACAAAATTTTAATGCCGCCATATCGAGGTTGTTCTTAAATAATTCATGGATATCTTGCGCAAAAGCGTCGCATTTGGTATCGGGTTCCGTATTTTTACCCACCCGTGCATGGGCAAAATAATACGGCGGTAATTCCGTTCCTTTTTTCATCTCAATAACTTGCAGGGAATCATTACCGGCCTCTTTGATGAGATCATTGACTCCGTCCATAATATTGTAGCCCACCGACTGATGGCCGAAAAATATTTTCGCAGTGGACAGGGTCTGCAGGTCCTTTGTAACGGTTGGATCCATTATTTTTATATCTCCTATAGGCTTTGTTTCGGAACAAAATGACAAGAAAGAACTTAAGATTACAATTAAAATATAGCGCATGAAGACTCCTGAATTTAAATAATTAATTTAACCATACGGCTTTTTATTTCATTAACATACGAATGAGAAAGAATATCATTACAAAATCATTTTTACCGGCTCGGATAGTAACTCACCGCTTCCCACGGTATTTCCAACAATCTGATGTTTCAACTTCCTCTCTTTTATAAAGGCTGTCGCAGTTTAAATGCTGTCCACGAATGAACACAAATATGCATAAAAGTGAACTTCTGATCAAGGTATTGAGAGGGTTTAGTATTTTTCAGCAAATTTTCCCTTATAAAAGGCACCCCGCAGGGGCGAGGCGTAAGGCGAACCTGCCTGCCGCCAACGGTTGGAAATAATCCGGCAAAAATGCCCGGTGGCGGAAGATCATTCTATGGGTTAACAGACTGCATCCGAGGTTTATTCAAATGTCCCTGACGGGATGGTTTTCCCTTTTGGCTATATCATTGGATGTGAGCACGTTTTCGTCAGGTAAAATAAGGCTCATGTCGAATCGTGTGAATTAATACGAGAGCGATGGTTAAAAGCCGTACTTGCTAAAGTGATCTTTTGGAAATCACAAAA
>JALSTK010000056.1 GCA_026983775.1 Calditrichia bacterium | reverse complement strand
GAGAACAAGAATATAAAGGATGAATTTTCCCTGGCTGCTACCGGCGCTGCCGCCGCAGGGGTGGATGTTGCATTGAATTCCGGTATAATGATCGGCCTGCGCTTACAATATCGCTACATGAAATTCGGTCGGATTATCGGGGAACGGCAGGACCACTCTACCGTGGATGTGCGCATTGAAATCGGGAAAATGTTTAATTGAGCATGACCAGTATCTTCTTTATTGAGCTATCCATCTCCAACAAAATACGTTACGTATGTGACATCGTGGAAAAATTTTATGATCAGAACCGGACCGTCCATATTTTTACGAAAGATAAACAATCCGCCCGTCTGGTTGATCAAATGTTATGGAGTTGGAAGCCCAATTCGTTTATTCCTCACAAACAGGTTACAGAAGAGGACGCGGATACCGATGAACCCGTGTTGATCAGTAGTGATGGGGAATGGCCGCAGCCGGCGCAAGCCCTGGTTTTATTCGATCCTTTGCCGGCAGATGTATTTTTCAACTACGAGTATGTGGTCGATTTTGCCGAGACGTATGATCCCCAAAAAGTGGTGGACAGCCGCAAGCGATTCAGGATTGTAAGAGATACCGAGGGGCTGAATCTGGAATATATTCAACTGGGTGCTTTTTTGAATAAAACATTCTCCGATTCGACATGACTAAAAATCAATATCTGGAAGAACTGAACGATAAACAAAAAAAAGCCGTTACTTCTCCGCGGCAGCCGGTTCTGGTTATTGCCGGACCGGGAACCGGTAAAACACGTACCTTAATTGCCCGCATTATCTACGAAATCAATCAACATCATATCCCGCCGGAACAAATCTTAGCGCTTACCTTTAGCAATAAAGCGATCGCGGAAATGCGTCAGCGCCTGCATTCCATCCTGCCTCAGGAAGCGCAGAAAGTAAAGGTTAGCACCTTTCACTCCTTTTGTCTGGAAGTATTACGCCGTTATACCGAACGGGCCGGATTGCATAAGTATTTTTGTGTCTGCGATGATGCCTATCAAACGCGTCTGATCACCACGATGCTTGTTAATCGCGTGCGCAGCCATCCCGAACGCAAAGTGCAGGGCATTAAGCTGGCTTTTTCCAACCATATTCTAAAGGACAAGGAACTGCCGCCTTTTTCGGCCTTACTGTTTGATGAATATGAAGCCTATCTGGATAAACACCACCTGATCGATTTTAATCAGATTCTGGCCAGAAGCCGGGATTTGTTGCGCCGCAATAAAGATATTTTAAAGCAATACCGTTTTATGTATCAGGCTATTTTGGTGGACGAGTTTCAGGATACGGACCCGATTCAGTACGAAATTGTACGCATGCTGGCCGAAGAGCATCGCAATATATTTGTCGTTGCGGATGATGACCAGTCCATTTATGCCTGGCGTGGAGCCCGGCCGCAAAATATTCGTCAGTATATGCAGGATTTCAATATTACCAAACCGATTTTTCTGGAGCAGAACTATCGTTGCGGAGCCGAGATAATGGAAACCGCCCAGCTCATCGTTCAGGAAACCGATCGGGTAGAGCCGGATAAGACCATCAACGGGGCACCGGATCATTCGGCCAAAATACGAGCCTATTTTTTTCAGGATGAGAGCCAGGAGATACGTTTTATTGTAAAAAAGATTACCGACTGGCAAAAAAATCATGGGGTGGATTACGGAGACATGGCGGTAATCTATCCCCGGCATGTACTGGGAGAGAAGCTTTCCGCCTATTTATTGCAGAAACGTATTCCCTTTCAGCAAGCCGAGGGCAGAAATCTGGCCGACCATCCTCTGATGAAAAAAGTGCTTCTGTATTTAAAACTGATTCGCGATCCTTCCGATACCTTTACCCTGGAAGAATTGGTGGAACAGGAGTTGGGCGCTACGGTTTACCGTCAGTTACAGGAGCTGCAACGTATCAATCAAATTCCGTTTAAGAAGGCTTTGAATGAATTGGCTTCCCGGGACGAGCTGAGTTATAAAGTACGCAATCAATTGCAGACCTTTATCGGTAATATTGCCAATCTGATCAATTTAAAATCCTTTTTCTCCTTTCAGCGGCTGATGAATGAGATTATTCGCAGTATGCGCAATTTGAACGCCACGGTTTTACAGAGTAATCTAAAACGCTTAAAGCCGATCAAGGTTGAAAAATCCAGGCAATTTTACCTGCCCGAGACGAAAATCTGGGTGTATCATTCCGATAGGGGGATACAATTTTTAGCCAATCAACTATTAGAAAGAATGTTGGGCCGGCAGATTTATAATCTGGATCAGGAAAAGGTTGTTCATATACAGCGTTCGGATTTCGCGGTTTTGCTGGAACCTTTTGATATTGAACTTATTTCGTGCTCCTATGCGGAAATCTATCAATTGTCCGGCGAACGGCGACGTGGGATTCTGTCTTCTCTGTTTCGCTGGATTCAGGAGCAACTGGCTACAGAAGAGCGTATATTCAAAAACTATGTGGTGTTCGACCTGGAGACGACCGGAAAGAATACGGATTCATGCGGAATCGTGGAAATTGCCGCGGTTAAGGTAAGAGACGGCAAGATTGTGGATGAATTCCAGACTCTGGTTAACCCGGGAATAGCGATAGAGAAAGAGGCTCAGGCCGTACATCATATCACGGAGTCCGATCTTGAAGAAGCCCCGGGTTATGAGGATATCTGGCCGCGGTTCGGGCAGTTTATAGGACAGGACTTACTGATTGCCCATAACGGATACCATTTCGATTTCAAGATCATCGATCGTGTTTCGCGGCAATTGAATCAGCCTCGCTTTACCAATGTCCGCTATGATTCTTTGATTCTGGCCCGTAATTTGTTTCCTAACCAGCAAAATTCGATTGACGGCCTGGTGGAACGCTTCCACTTAGATGCCGGGACCAGGCACCGGGCCTTAGATGACGTTCGGGTTTTACATGAGATTTTTTTAAAGTTAATTCATCTCAATCATCAAAACGAGATTCGAACCGGTGGGGAAGAGTTTACGGAATTTGTGGCCCTGGGCAATGTACTTGAAAACACCCTGTCTGCTGTGGAAGACCGCATCTATTTTTTTGCCGGAATTCGTAAATTGCTTTCTCCGTTTTCGTCCATCCGTAAGAACTATGCGCAAAAATTCGCCCTGAACGATGAAGAATTGAAAACCAACCTGTTACGGATTAAGGATCGTCTGGCCCCGGGCGCAACGGTGTACGATAGCTATGAGCAGTTTTACAATAAAATTCTGGAGACCTCCCGCGAATTTAACGATAAACCCGTGGAGGAGGCCATTGCCGAATTCTTATCTTTTCTGGCCTTAATGGGCACGCAGGACAATCTGGAAAAGATCAATGCGGTCTCTTTGCTCACCTTTCACGCGGCCAAAGGCCTGGAATTCGACCGGGTTATTATTACCGGTATGGAGGATGAAAACATGCCCAGCTTTTTTGCCTATAAGAGCGATGATGATGACGACCGGCCCGTCTCCCAGAAACTGGAAGAGCAGAAGCGTTTGCTTTATGTGGGCATGACCCGCGGAAAACGGGAAGTCATTTTTTCGATTGTTAAAAATCGGGCGGGAAGGCAGCAAAAATCATCGCCTTTTCTGGATGAAATTCGTCATAAAATTGAGATAAGACACGAAACGTATGAGTAGGAACGGTTACCTTCTTCCCGTTTGTCCAGTATCTTTTGGAACTTAATGATTTGAATGGTAATTTGGGTTTTCAGATAAGAATAGAATAAAATATAAGACAGGAAAAATATAGTGACTACAGGGAATGGTAAGCTACCCCGCATGCGTTGGAAGATATTAAATCCGGATCCCAATCGCTCTATTATTGATGTGATTCTTCAAAACCGGAATTTACCGCCCAGCCATATGGATGCGTTTAAACTGACCGACCGTTTGCACGCGCCCGAGTTGCTGCCGGACTTGGACAAGGCGGTTCAGCGGATTTTACGTGCCGTGGAAAATGAGGAAAAAATCACGGTCTTCGGCGATTACGATGTGGACGGCATTACTTCGACGGCCCTGATGATTTATTTTTTCCGCAAGATTAATTATTCCGTAACCTTTATGCTTCCACACCGCGAGAAAGACGGGTACGGATTGCGGCCCGCCATGGTAAATCATATGGCCGAAGAGGGCACAAAGCTGATCATAACCGTGGACAACGGAACTACCTCTCACGAGGCCATTGAGCATGCGGCCAAACTGGGTATCGATGTAGTGGTCACGGATCATCATTTACCCGAAGGGAATCTTCCTGCGGCACTGGCCGTTGTGAATCCCAATCGGAAAGATTCCGAATATCCTTTTAAGACAATTTGCGGTGTGGCCGTGGCTTTTAAGCTGATCTTTGCTCTCAGTCCGCATTTTATGGCGGAGGATGATTATAAACAATTCTTATTGAATCATCTTGATCTGGTGGCCATGGGTACGATTGCCGATGTAATGCCTTTGCGGGATGAGAATTACGCTCTGGTGAAATTCGGTTTAAAAGTTCTTTCCGGAACCAGAAAGCCCGGTCTGATCGAATTGAAAAAAATCAGTGGTGTGCGGGAAGGCAGGGTAACGCCGATTTCCGTGGGCTACTTTTTAGCGCCCCGCCTGAACGCCTCGGGCCGGCTGGATATGGCCGACATATCGGTGAAACTGCTTATTTCCGAATCACCGGCAGAAGCTAAAAATCTGGCCGATCGGTTAAACCGACTCAACCAGCAGAGGCAGAAGATGCAGAGCGATTATGTTGCGGACGCCCTGGCGATGCTGGATGATTCCAAACCGCTGGAAAAAGTAATTTTTGTTGAGAATGATCACTGGCATGCCGGATTGATCGGTCTGGTTTCGGGCAAACTGAAGGAACGCTTTTCCAGACCGGTGCTGGCCTTTACCCGCGATGATAACGGAAATTTTGTGGGATCGGCACGCAGTATCGATGCCTTTCATGTGACCAATGCCTTAAGCCGGTTTAATCACTATTTCGTAAATTACGGCGGGCATCATAAGGCGGCCGGTCTGACCATTCCTGTCGATAAATATCCCTCTTTTAAGAAGGAATTCCTGGAATATGCCCGCTCCGTGATTCATGATGAAGACCTGATCCAGGAACTGATTGTGGATTCCGTGGTTGATATTAATCAAATTAATCTGAGTGTGGCCAGGATTATTCAGGATGTAGGCCCTTTTGGTGAGACGAACCCCGAGCCGGTGTTTGTGATGCAGGGGGTACGCATTCATGAGATTCGAGAATTAAGCGGCGGTAAACATCTCAAGTTATTTGTGGAAAAAGGGAACCAGATGTACGAATGTTTGTGGTGGAATGCCGGTGAATATAAGGATTCGATTGCTTTTCGTCAGAAAGTGGATGTAGCTTTCCGTTTAAATATCAATAACTGGCAGGGAACAGATCGCCTGCAATTTACGTTGGAGGATATTCGCACGGCAAAACAATAGTTAGGCGGGGGGGTAAAGAAGGCTAACTTGATTTTAGACGGATCATATTGTATTTTGCCCAGAAATTAAAGAAGTAGAAGATGGAAGAACGATTAGTCGATATCATTGTATACTTGCTGGAAGAGTTTCAGGAGAGTGTCAAACAGGAAAATTACAGGAACCTTTCCCAAAAGCTCATCTCCCGCGGATATACAGAAGATGAAATAAATTTTGCTTTTTCATGGATCGCCAATTCATGGCAGGACCGGCATAAAGCGCCTAATGACGATTTCCATTACAGCGAGGATGCCAACCGCATTCTTCATGACGTGGAAAGGCTGGTTATTGACGCGGACGCCTTCGGCTATTTACTGCAAATGCGGCATTTGGGATTGCTGTCCGATTCTGATTTGGAAAATGTTATCGATAAAGCCCTGTCGCTGCGCTCGGCGGATATTAATGTTCATGAGATTAAATCAATCGTTGCCTCCATCATCTTCGGTATGGATTCCGATCAGGATTCATGGAGCGGATTTTTGTTTCCGAGAGGAAGCAATACCATCCATTAATTATGACGGTCTCTTCTAAGCAGACTATATCTTATACACGATAAAAAATCTTGAGGTACTATGGCCGAGAAATCCCTGGTTATTGTAGAATCTCCTGCGAAAGCGAAAACCATCAATAAATATTTAGGAAAAGATTTTGTTGTGCAGGCTTCGGTCGGCCATATCATCGATCTGCCCAAATCGAAATTAGGTGTTAAGATCGAAGACGGTTTTCAACCGCAGTATGTAAAGATTCGCGGTAAAGAGAAGATCATTAAAGAGCTGCGCAGCAATGCCCAGAAGGCCGGAGAGGTCTATATCGCTACCGACCCGGATCGTGAAGGAGAGGCGATTGCCTATCATATTTCCACGGTTCTGAAGAAAGAGGCGGAACACATCCACCGCGTGGAGTTCAATGAGATTACCAAGAGTGCCGTAGAGCATGCCATGAAGGAACCGCGGGCTATCGATATGGATCGGGTCTATTCTCAGCAGGCCCGCCGGGTATTGGACCGCATTGTGGGTTACAAGATCAGTCCCCTCTTGTGGCAAACCGTGTATCGCGGTTTAAGTGCCGGACGGGTGCAGTCGGTTGCTCTGCGACTGATCTGTGAGCGGGAAGAAGAGATACGGCAGTTTAAGCCGCGTGAATTCTGGACCCTGTTTGCCGAGGTTAAACCGGATAACACGGATTCTTTGCGGGTGAAATTATTAAAGATCGATGGTAAAAAAGCCCATATTGCGGATCAGGAAACGGCCAAGAAACACGAGCAGGCCATCAGACAGAGTCAGTTTGTTATTAGCACGGTTAGGCGAAATGATGTTAAACGTCAGCCGGCACCGCCCTTTACGACCAGCACCTTACAGCAAATGGCTTCACGCCTGCTGCGTATGTCCACCAAAAGGATTATGGGAATTGCCCAGTCTCTCTACGAAGGTGTGGAGATTAACGGCCAGGGGAGTGTGGGTCTAATTACCTATATGAGAACCGATTCCACCAGAATCAGCAACGAAGCGGTTGAAGCGGTGCGCGGATATATAAAGCGGTCTTTCGGGACGGATTTTTTACCTTCCAAAGCCCGCCATTTTCGCAGTAAGAAATCGGCCCAGGATGCGCACGAGGCCATCCGGCCTACCTATCTGACGGAGGAGTTCAGTCCGGCCAAACTGAAGCATGTATTGAACAAGGATCAATACCGGCTTTATAATTTAATATGGCAGCGTTTTGTGGCCTGCCAGATGAATCCGGCGATCTATGAGAAAACGGTCGTGGAAGTCAGCGACGGGCACTACCTGTTTGGAGCGGAGGGGGAAGTTTTGAAATTCCCGGGTTTTACCAAAGTATATCAGGATAAACCGCAGGAGGAAAAGGAGGAGGAGACCCGGATTCCGGCCGGATTACAGCAGGGGGTAGGGTGTAAACTGCTTAAACTGATCAGTGAGCAGAATTTTACCAAGCCGCCGGCCCGGTACACCGAAAGCACCCTGGTGAAGGAACTGGACCGTCTGGGTATCGGACGTCCCAGTACGTACGCTCAGATTATCAGTACTATTTTACAGCGTAAGTATGCGGAAATTAAGGAAAGGAAGCTATTTTCCACGGACCTCGGTGAGACGGTCAACCGGATTCTGGTCAATTATTTTCCGGATTTATTCAATGTCACTTTCACGGCCCGTATGGAAGAGCAGTTGGATGCCATTGCCAATCGAGAGGCTTCTTACCGGAAAGTCATGGAAGAATTCTATCAGCCCTTTGATGAGACGTTGCAGAAAGTACTGGCCAACAAGAGTGAAATAAAATCCGATTTAATTGAAGAGAGCGGAGAGATTTGTGAAAAGTGCGGACGACCGATGGTTATCCGCTGGGGACGGAACGGGCGCTTTTTGGCCTGCAGCGGTTATCCGGAGTGTAAAAATACGCGACCTCTGGATGCGCCGGCCGAACCGGAAGTGACCGATGAAAAATGTGATTTGTGTGGCGCGCCCATGGTGGTGAAAATCGGTCGGTTCGGTAAATTTTTAGCGTGTTCCAATTATCCTAAGTGCAAATTTACCAAACCGTTAAGTACGGGGATCCATTGTCCCAAAGAGGATTGCGACGGTTTTGTGGTGGAGCGCAGAACTAAAAAAGGGCGGGTATTTTACGGCTGTTCCAACTATCCGAAATGTGATTTCGTAAGCTGGAATAAACCGGTTAACCAACAGTGTCCGCAGTGCGGCAACAGCTATCTGCTGGAAAAATATTCCAAAAAAAAGGGCGCCTATTTACAATGTCCGGTTTGTAAATTTGAGATTATGGAAGAAAAACTTGAAAATGCCGTTTAAATTTCCGATAATTTAATAGCAACGGCGCTCACTAAATTTTTAGGTTGAATGGATAAATATATCCGCGGTTTCATAAAGTATATTTTATTAGAACGGCGGTATTCAAAAAATACGGCTGAATCCTATTCGAACGATCTGATCCAATTTGAAACATTTTTAAGAGAATATTTTCGGGCCGATACCCTTTTCTGGCATTTGGTCGATAAGAAAGTGATCCGCCATTTTCTGGTTGAGCTTCAGGGCAAAGGCCTTTCGCGGCGCAGCATTGCCCGAAAACTGGCCACTTTAAAATCTTTTTTCAAATATTTGTCCCGGGAAGAAATCATTTCCATCAATCCGGCGTTATCTATAAAAATGCCTAAATTTGAACGCAAGCTGCCGGAATATATTTCGCAGAAGGAGATAAGGGAAATTTTGAAGCTGCCGGAAATCAATACCTTTGAAGGCCTTCGTGATCTGGCTATTCTGGAATTGTTTTATGGAACCGGAATGCGTCTTTCCGAGTTAATACATCTAAAGATACATCAGGTACTGTTCAAAGAGGATCTGGTTCGGATTCGGGGAAAAGGAAATAAGGATCGTGTGGTTCCTTTGGGAAGGGTTGCTAAGGATATTTTAAAGAAATATTTACAAGTTCGGCCTCAATATGCGCTTAATTCGGTCGATACTATTTTTGTACTGAAAAACGGAAAACCGATGTATCCTATGGCTGTTCAGAGAATCGTGAAAAAATATTTATCTCCCATCTCCCGTGTTCATCAACAAAGTCCGCATTTATTACGACATACGTATGCTACCCATTTGCTGAATGCCGGGGCGAGTATCCGGGTCGTAAAGGATTTATTGGGACATGAAAGTCTTTCCACGACGCAGGTGTACACCCATCTCTCTATAGAGCATTTAAAGGATATTTATAAACAAGCCCATCCGGGTGCTTCAGACAAACCATCATAAATGTAAGGAGGTACCAATGAAGGTCGCAATCACCACAAGAGGCTACAAAGCTCCAGAACGCTTAAAGACCTATATAAATGAGAAGATGAAACGGCTGGACCGATTTTCGGACCGGATTATGGAGGTGGAAGCGATTCTTTCTTATGAAAGACTGGACCAGGTGGTGGAATTTAAATTGCGTTTGAACAATAAACGGATTATTGTTAAGGAGAAGTCTGAAGATGTATTTAAGTCCATTGATTTAGCGGTCGACAATCTGGAACGGCAAATTACCAAGGTTAAAGAGAAATATAAGGAACATAACAAGAAGAAGATTGTCGAAATGGTTGATTAGACAATATGTATACTAAGAAGGCGCTGTAATTTGAGCAGCGCCTTTTTAATTTTGCGTGCCTTACTAAACTTTATTAAATTTTTGCCATGTCTGAATTTATCACAGTTCGAGACTTACTTTCTGAAAACGAGAGTCGCTTAAAATTAAAGCTGCTTTGTTCGGAGAACGGTCTAAATAGAAAGATCACCACTCCCGAGATACACCGCCCCGGTTTAGCCCTTTCCGGATTTGTTGAATTGTTCACTTCGGATCGGGTGCAGATTCTGGGTAATACGGAAATTAAATATTTATCCGGTTTAGTACGGGATAAATTAGAGAAATCGATCAACCAATTTATAGAATTTGAAATACCGGCCATCATTGTTACCAATGGCAACAAGCCACCGGAATATTTAATCCGGGCGGCTACCCGGCGTTATATTTCCATTCTCAGCACCCCCATGAGCACCACTCAGGCCGGCCATCTTTTAGGGGAATATTTAGAAGAAAAATTCGCTCCGCAGATATCGCTGCACGGCTCTTTGGTTGATGTATACGGTACGGGGATTTTATTAACCGGCAAGAGCGGAATCGGCAAGAGCGAAGTAGCCCTCGATTTGGTAGAGCGTGGTCATCGTCTGGTGGCCGATGATCTGGTGATTGTTACCCGCAAGGCGGAAGAGGTTTTGATCGGCCGGGCCCGGGAAATCGCCCAGCATCTGATCGAGATTCGCGGTGTGGGTTTGGTGGATGTACGGCGCATTTTCGGCATTCGCGGCATTCGGATGCAGAAGAGAGTAGAAGTGGAGATCCATCTGGTAGATTGGAAGGAAAGCAAGAATTATGAGCGGCTGGGGATAGAAGATAATACGGTCAATATCTTAGGAGTGGATATTCCCCAGATTTTGTTACCGATTCATCCCGGGAAAAATATTACGGTCATTACCGAAACCATAGCCATGAATCACATTCTGAAACTGTACGGGCACCATACACCGCGGGAATTTAACGACCGCTTAAAGCGCTACATCCGGGATAAAGATGTCATTCCCCTGGACAAGGATCATGATTACCTTAAGAAAGACTGGGAATGAATAAAAATTACCTGGCCTGTGTTATAAGCCATGGTTCTTTTGGTTGCAGCCTGAAGAATGCCGTCCATAAACTGGTGGTTCCGGAGACGGATGTCTGCTGTTTCTCCAATCAGGATATGTCCTTAGAGGTTATCGAAGAGCGGATACGGGAATTGATGGAAGCGCGTAAGCCGGATAAGGTCTTTATCTTTGTGGATCTGGTAGGCGGCAGTTGCTGGCTGTCGGCCAATCGTCTCAAAAAGAACCGGGACGATATATTTGTAATCGGCGGGGTCAATATGCCTATGCTGGTTTCTTTTCATGTTAATTTGAATCGTTTGGAGACAAAGGCCCTGGTGGAAAAAATTATACTGGACGGCAGAAAAGGGATTCTGAGCCGTTGATTTAATAAGGATGATTCAGGGGCGAGTATGGATATTCAACTCTTTCGTATTGACGACCGACTCATTCACGGCCAGGTTGTGATCGGCTGGGCCGGTTATCTGCATTCGGAACAAATCATCCTTTGCGATGATTCGGTTGCCGCTAATGATTGGGAGAAGGAGTTGTATCTTTCCGTGGTACCGGAACAAATCCGGGCTATGGTCTTTTCGGTAAACGGGTTAACGGAGCACTTATTACAGGGTAAAGACGATTATAGCAAGACGATTATCGTCATAAATTCACCGCAGATAATCGAACATCTTTTACAGGCCGGCGTTCGCCTGAAGACGGTAAATGTGGGAGGAATTCATTTTAAGGAAGGCCGGAAAAAGTATTTACCTTACCTGTATTTATCGGAGGATGAAGTGCATTCTTTTAAACGTTGTATGGAGAAGGGAGTGAATTTTGAATGTCAGGATATGCCGGCCACCCGGGTTGTGCCTCTTGGCAACCTTCTCGAAAAAAACATTAATGAATAAGCCGGGAATGTAATGAAACATTTTATAACTACGGAATTCAAAGTCGGTATTACCATTATCCTGGCCACCCTGGTTCTGATTTTCGGGATTATTTGGGGCAAGGGCTTCCGTTTGCATACCAATAAATACAAGATTGAAATCGCCTTTGATCAGGTGGGCGGACTGGTCGCCGGAGATCCGGTTACGGTAAACGGGGTAAAAGAGGGCAAAGTTTTAAAAGTGGCCTGGAACAACCGCCGGGTTTTATGTACGGCCGAGCTCAATAATGATGTGCAATTATATGAAGATGCCACCTTTACGGTGATCAGTGCGGAGCTGTTGGCCGGGATGAAGATTGAAATATTTCCCGGAAAGTCGCAGAGGCATATAAACTTTTCCTTGCAGCCGTTTAAGGGGGCCTATGGCGGACGGATCGTTGATGTGGGACTGATTATCGGAGATCTGGCCGGGGAAGTTTCGGGTTTGACCCAACGTATCGATTCCACGGTGGGGATGGTGAATCGGATGCTGGCCAGCGGGAAGCTACAGGGAGATATTGAAGGATCGCTGGCGAATTTTAACGCCATGACCGGACAATTAAAAACGATGCCGGCCGATTTGAAACGATCGCTGGCCAATATGGACAGTACGGTTCAGCAGCTTAATATGTTTTTGAAGAATAATAACAAGGCGGTGGGCGCGACTATAACGAATCTGAATGCGATTACAACGCAATTGGATACGGTTACGGTTGCTTTGAAAAACGTGATGGTTCGGATTGACCGTAAGAAGGGGTTTTTAGGTAAGATGGTCAATGACAGCACCTTATACAATAATTTAAACCGGACCCTGTCCCATATCGATTCGTTGGCCAAACAGATTAAGGAAGAGGGATTTCATCTGGACTTCTTTTAGTCTGTTTTGCCGGGGAAAGAGGGGATTAAAATTTGCATCGAGGGATCAGACTTCTTAAATTTGCCATCTCTTAAATTTGTGGCGCTTTAGCTCAGTCGGTAGAGCAACGGACTGAAAATCCGTGTGTCCCCAGTTCAATTCTGGGAGGCGCCACCATGAAGGGCTTGCGTTTAAATGCAAGCTCTTTTTTTGTTACTGCAACCGAAGGACACGGTTGCGGATTTCAGGTGATCCGCCCCCATACAAAACAAGAAGTATTTGATTTTTGTATATATAAACGGCAATATATTTTTACCGTTTGTGGGGAATAAGCCGCTATAACTTTATGTTTGTTAAAAATGGATGATAATATCCATGAAATTTACACGGGATTATTTGTGGTAAAAATGTATTTTAGTCGGATGGGCTTTTTAGTCGCCGATGTTGAGTTCAGGTCAGGGACAGAAAAGAGGAAAAGTCGGTAAAACAGGTTTGTCCTAATCTTCGGGTTTTAGGTTATCTGCGGGAAACGAGGAATAGAGGGATAAATTAGGGAGTCGGAAAATGATCAGAACGAATACTTTTTTCAGGATGTTGCTATTTATATTCTTAGGTACCGTATTCTTTTGTACAACGGTTTTTTCCCAGACAACGGCAAATGACGGTAACTGGTCCAATCACCATGAATTGTTGTTAAACACCCCAGAGGCAGATATGATGGTGCGTACGGGTGATATTGATAATCTCGGTTTTGGCTGGCCCGCAGATTTTGATCCTTTCTCCGGGAACAATACGCCGATCCATAGCTATCCCTGGGCTGTAGATTCTACCGATCCGGCCGGTACGGATCGGATCATGGTTATCACCAGCTATATCGGTAGCCCGCCTGCCGGGCAGGATGGCTATACGGGAACCACCTCCCGTCCCGAAAATAATGTACAACCCATCACACTAACCTTCCCGTCGAATAGTGTGCAAACTATCCGCTCGGCTATGTTGCAAATATTTGCCGATGATTTTCAGGCGCCGTTATGGAAGGCTTCCTACGAAATCAGACTGGATGATATCCGGGTACCTTCTTTGGAAGCGATCTTTAATAACTTGTTGCAAACCGGACCCATCGGTAAGATTGTCAGTTTGAAAATTCCTTCCAATCTTTTATATCTGCTAAATGATGATACGCTTCGGATTGTTTTTGATGATTCTACAAGCGGGGCAGGAGACGGGTATGCCATTGATTTTATTAAACTGCTTATTAATCCCGTACAAATTACGCAAACAGGAACGATTCAAGGGGTGATTATTGATAAGGCGACACGAAATCCGCTGGAAAATGTTCGGGTTGTGGCCAACGGCATTTCGGAAGGATATTCAGACGCGGCCGGACAATACCAAATCGACAGTGTTCTGGCCGGTCTGGTAAACATTCAAACTTTTAAACCCGGCTACGGAAGCGAATCTCAGACGGTAGAACTTTCTGCCGGTGAGACGATTACCAGGAACTTTGAGCTGAATGCTCCGGCGCCGGAGGTTGTTCATGTATCCCCGGCGGACAGCGCTGAATATGTTAATACGCAGGCACCTATTGTCATCAACTTTAATGCCGAAATGGATACAAGCACCCTGAATTCATCGACCTTCATTTTTTCGGATACCCATGAGACGCTTGCCGGAACATTTACCAAGACCCTTACCAGCCTTACTTTTACACCGGCGGTTCCTTTACGGCCCGATATGTTACACCGGGTTTCACTCACCTCGGGGGCGAAAAGCATTAGCGGTATTTCCCTGGTGGATAATTATACCTGGGTCTTTTCGACCGGTAAGATAACTTCATTAGACGGGGGCCGTGAGAAAATCAATCACTCCGTACAGGGTTATGATCTTCTTCCCAACTATCCAAATCCCTTTGGGGCAGGCCGAACTCTCTTTCGGGGTGATTCCAAAACCACCATCAAATACCGGCTTCCGGTTGTGAGCCGGATTGATATAAGCATTTACAATATTTTCGGACAAAAGGTAGCTACCCTGGTTTCGGCGAAACAGGCGGCGGGAACATATCAGGTGGAATGGAATGCGAGTGGTTTTGCCAGCGGAATATATTTTTACAAAATGGAAACGGCCAAAGGGCATATACAGACAAGAAAATTAATTCTACTGAAGTAGGACAGATCGTTAGGTTTAAAGTTCCGACGAACCGGTCTTAAGGCTAAATACAAGCACTGTTTAAAAGGCCGGCTGGAATAAAAACAAAGACATCCCTGTCTTTGATTATACGATCGGTTTACGCGCCGTCTTCCTCTTCTTCCCTTTCGGAGTCTTCCGGGCAGCAGCGATATTCCTGTGATTTATCAAAAAGATCGATTTGGCGTTGCAGTAATTTATTTTCCAGTTTTTTATGTTCCAGATCCAGCAATATTTCGTTTTGCCTTTCCGGTTCACAGGTATCGCATTTATCCATACAACCTTTGACGATAAGGCCCGGTGTGGGGATGGAGGTATGGAATTCGAAGGAGAATTGCCGACGACTTTCTTGCGTTAATTGATACGTTTTACGATCTATCAGGCCGACGTTGGCCAGATTATCTCCCACGGCCTTTAACACTTCCTCACGGACCCGTTCGGCGATTGGTGTGAGTCGGGCGGAGACCATCATGGGAGTATCGGTCATGGGCAGGTAGGGTGCGCTTGTCCGCTCAACCGTTCTTTGGAAGGAAAGGCCGGCGGTTGATTTACGGTCCAGTTCTTCGATTTCGATACGATTTTTATTGGTAGCCAGAATAGCGTCGGGGACCACCGATACTTTAGGGGTCGGTGCGGCCGGGCGGGTGTTGACGCGCGTCGGGGCGGCCGTATCCACAACCCGCCGTTCTATGGCTACAATTTCGAAGCGCACGGTCTGGGTTTTGGCGAGCTGATAAAAGAGATAGGTAATGGAGTGGCATTGATTGGGATTTGAGAAGATGCGGGAGGCGGATTCATAGTGATTTTCCGACTCGCCTTCTTTATGGAAGCGCTTTTGTACTTCGCCGATGGACACGGAAGCGGAGGTGCGGGTCGCTTGTACGGAGCGATTATGGGCGGATTCGGCGTGGTATTTGAGTTCGCGTAAAAAGGTTTGGGTTGAGCTACCGGTATGCACGCCGTACACATCCACCTCCGCTCCGGAAAAGAGGGTTCCCAGAACGCCGCTGGTCTCACCGCCGGTCGAAAACCGACTACTGCTTTGGCTGGTAGCAGAGGCGTTTTCCCGGGTGCTCAAATCGGACATAAAATGGCTCATAGAGGCCATATAATAGCGTTCTTCCGAAGTTTGTACGTGACGGTAGCTTAAACTGCTTTCACTGTCAAACGAGAATTTGGAACGGCGGTCCATGGTAAAAAGGCGTACTTTTTCACCGGGGAAAAGGGTGGTGCTATAGACCGGATCCCCCAAAGCCATGGGTCCCGGGCAGCGTTGCAGCCGGGCTTTAATTAATACTTCGACGGGAATGGTATACTCTTTCTTTTCTACCATGACCTTTTGTGAATGGAGCAGACGATAATGGAAATCCAGATAATCGCAGCCTTTGTCCTTGTCCAGCTCCGGGCAGCAGGGAAGTTTTGTATTCTCTTCCTTTTTACCGTTTAGCTGTTTTTGGTTGTTTTTAGTTCTTGGCATGGTACCTCCTTTTTTATAAATGATACAGCAATTGTGTATTCCGGCCGAAAGGATCGGCCTTATTTCGTTTAACTATGCTATAACCTATTTCTGAAGCCGTCGGAGGATTAACATCGAATGGCAAACTTGATATTAGCGGAGGAATCCCGGTTTGTATTTAACTTACAAAATATAAATGCGAAAAAAAGAAAAAAAGAAAAAATTAAACGGAGGGAACAAAGAAGCAGGAAAGAGATACTGTGATTTTGGGGGACTTTTTAGGAATTGGGTTTGGTTTTTGGCCTATGGATTATTATCTTATTTATGTTTAATCACCGTTTGCTCTTCCTCGTTATTTTTAGGTATGCTTATAAGCGGTAGAAGACGCGTCTGACGTAGTTGACGTGGCGGAGCTGTAAATTTTCGTTCTACAAATGATCGGCCGAGAGTTCATTTTTAGGCAGGATTTGGTCCAGGGGGCTATGTACGCCCATACCTCCTTTATTGAGGACGTGGGTATAGATCATGGTGGTTCGGACGTCTTTATGTCCAGGCAGTTCCTGGACAGTACGGATATCGTATCCGTTTTCCAGCAGGTGGGTGGCAAAACTGTGGCGCAGGGTGTGACAGGTAACGTGTTTGCGAATTCCGGCTTTGAATGCGGCCAACCTAACGCGTTTTTGAAGAAGGTCTTCGGATATATGATGGCGCCGTTTTTCACCGGTTTCGGGGTCAACTGAAATTTGCGAGGCTGGAAAGAGGTATTGCCAGGCGGTTTCTTTAGCGGCATAGGGAAATTTTTTACTAAGGGCAAAAGGCAGATAAACGCTGCCGTAGCCGTCGCGTAAATCCTGACAGTGCAAACTTTCCACTTTGGCAATTTGGTTTTTCAAGGGTTCGATGAGAAGGCGGGGAAGAACGGTTAGGCGGTCTTTGGCGCCCTTACCGTCCCAAACGTGAATTTGTTTTAATTGAAAATCGACATCTTTGATACGCAGGCGCAGGCATTCCATGAGGCGCAAGCCGGCGCCGTACAAAATTTCGGCCATCAGGCGGTAAACGCCGTCCATTTTATTGAGTAAACTGCGTGCTTCTTCTTTGGAAAGAACCACGGGCAGCCGTTTAGGTTTTTTAGCCCAGGTGATGTTATCCAGTTGACCGAAGGGTTGTTCGAGAATTTCTTTGTACAAGAAGTTGATGGCGTTTAAGGCCTGGTTTTGAGTGGATGCGGCGACATGCTCGTTTACGGCGAGATGGTTTAAAAATTCCTGAACTTCGGGAGCAGCCATTTGGGAGGGATGTTTGTAATTATGAAATTTAACGTAATACTTAACCCAATAGGTATAAGCTTTTTCGGTGCGAATGCTGTAATGTTTAGCGCGGATTTTTTCTTTGAGTCGGTCAAGGAGTTTTGTTTTAGCCATAGCAGGTCTCCTTTATATTTAAAAGAAGTACGAAAGTACACCAGAAAATGTAATATGGTATTCAGAATATGTCAAGTAAAAAGTTGATTTCATCGGCAATTTATTTTTTATTAGGGAGTAATTACCGCAATGATCGGTAAAAGGGCAGCGCTTTTGAATGGATAAGTTCTTTAATTACTGTAGGATACCATAAAAACATCTGTTTTGTATTGACGACGAATTCGGTATATATACAATGAATGTAGAGTGCTAGCTATTTGAATACATTGATTTTATTGCTTATCTTGCAAAAAAGTAAAGTGG